>NZ_DAOUBJ010000082.1:0-3161 GCF_034432735.1 Tepidiforma sp.
GAGACGATGCTCGACGGCAATATCCCGACCTACGAGGAATTCCTCCAAGAGCGCCGCAAGCTCATGGCGCTCAAACTCAAGACATGGTTCGAGACATTGTGATGACGAGCGAACTTGAACCCTATCTCGTCTACGTGGAAGTAGGCGTCGACTGGGCGGGGCAGATTCGGGCGTTAGAAGCTTAAGCGGCTAATGTGCGTTCCCTGGGTCCTGAACCGCTCGACCGCGGCGAGCGGAGAGCCGGTCTGCTGGAACGGTGACATCCGTCGGGTGACGCCGGAAGATCCGGGAGAATCCGGGGGGCCACAATCACCGGGACGAGATGCAACATCACCGAGCCCGGGTCGCGAATCGGCAGCACCGCCATTGTGCCCGCCGGCCTCTTTTTCTACCTACGGGTGCTCTCATGGCTTGTCCAGCGACCGCGAGCGAGGACCTATGCACGAACCTGGGCTGCCGGTGCCTCGTTTTCCACAGTGTCGCATCGCGAGCCTCTATCTTTTCATAGCTGACCGCCGACGTCGACTTCGAGATGCTCTACGAGTTGGGGCGTTACCTGCGCCGGCTGCCGCCGGCCGACCGCTAAGTGCTACCACGCGAGATACAGCGGAACGTCGACATGGGCTCGTACCGCATCCAGGGGCAGGGCAGTGGAAGGGGCGCGCTACGGCGCCGGTCCGGCGTGGTCGAGCCGTTGACCGCCAATGGCGGACACGGTACGACGCCGGCGGAGCAGGAGTCGGTGTCGCGTATGATCGCCGGGCTGAACGAGCACTTCGGGCTCGACTTCAGCCCCGAGCACCGCGTGACGCTCGCCGAGATGATGGAAAGGGTCGATGCGGACGACCCGCTCGAGGCCGCGCGCGAACACAATAGAGAACGTGCGGGTTGCCTTCGATAAGAAGGCCCAGGGGTCATCCTGGAGTTCGTGGGTCCCCAAGTTCGGGCTGTACAAGCGCTTCACCGACGCTCGTGCCGTTTGCGACGCGGTGAAAGACCTCCCCTTCGACCAAAATTTTTGGGCCACCGGCCCGAGGGCTGTTCGATAGCGGCAAGTAGTTCTCAACGGGCTCGTGGAGTGCGCCGGGCCCCGGAAGACTCGAAGTCTCGAGCCGCGCAAGGTGACACCGTCCGCCTCGCTAGCCCTCGAGGCACAGCCCATATTCCCCTTCCTCGAGCGTGATGGGCCACGGCGAGCTCTCGACGCCATTGGCGCCGCAATCGAGCCGACCTGCCAGGATACAAAGCGGGGAACCCCCTTTTTTCTGCCTTCGACTAGCGACACGTTTGACACGGACAGCAGTTTCATCAAGGATTTCGCGATTTAATGTTCTGACGAAAGTCCATCCGGATGTCGCGGAAATATCGTATGAGGGCCCGCGCTGCAACCGTCCAGCGAACACGCCAGCGCATCGTTGACGCGGCGATGGGCCTGCACGCCGAGCAGGGCGTGATCGGCACCAGCTACGAGCAGATCGCCGAGCGAGCCGGTATCGCTCAAGCCACGGTCTATCGGCACTTCCCCACCTCGGCAGACCTCCTCCCGGCCTGCGCCCGGTCTATCCACGTCCTTCGGCCGGTGACCCCGGAGCTGGCAGCGGAGATCTTCAGAGGCGTCGAGCGCCCGTCCTTGCGGATGGAGGTGCTCGTACGGGGCACGTGCGAGTGTTACGACCGCGATGGCGGCTGGTTGCGCGCAGTCGGCACGAGGAACACCTGATCCAGGCTCTGGACGACCTGGCGCGGCTACAGCGGGAGAACCTGGCGCTCCTCGTGGGCGCAGCGTTGGAGGGCACGGACGCCAGCGAGCGGACGGAGAGAGTGCTGGCCGCCCTCATCGACTTCCCGGTCTGGGAGGCGCTGCGGGCTGCCGGGCTGAGCGCTGCGGAGGCCACAGACCAGATGCTAGAGCTGGTCCGTGACCAGCTAGCGAAAAGGGGCATTCGATAAGGCCGGAGGTTAGGCATGGAAGAAAAGCCAAGGGCGTACGTCCTGGCCGTGGAGGAAGGCGAGGCGATCTGGTTCGCGGGGGCGCTGATGGTCCTGAAGGCCACAGGCGACCGAACCGGGGGCCGGTTCGCGTTCATGGACCAGCGCACGCCGGGGGACTACGCGGTACCCCGCCACGTCCACGGTCGCGAGGACGAGTCCTGGTACATCCTCGAGGGAGAGGTGACCTTCTACTGCGGAGACGAGACGTTCACAGCAGGGCCTGGTGCGTGGGTGTTTGCGCCCAAAGGCATCCCCCATGCCTTCCGGGTCGGGCCCGCCGGGGCACGATTGCTCACCATGGCGTGGCCTGCCGGGTTCGCTGACTTCGTGCGCGCTGCCGGGCAGCCAGCGTCAGCGCTGACGCTTCCGGAGCCGGCACCGCTGGACATCGAGCAACTGACGGTGCTCGGCAGGCAGCATGGTATCGAGATCGTCGGTCCCCCGCCCTCCTAAAGATACTCTGCTCCGGAGCCGGAGGCGGCCCTCCGCCAGGCGCGGGTCATAGGCACCCGGCGCCTTCGAGGCCGCCTGTACGAAAACTCGGGGAACCCTCCGCTTTTGTTGTTCGCGTTCTGCGCTGCCCATGCGCTCCCTTCTCAGGGCGCGGCTTCTTGTCGTGCGAATCTCCTCGTGGAGGGCCCGCGGCCAGTTATGTCGCCCTGCCACAATGTCCCCTTCGTTCGTCATGCATAATTCGCCCCAACTGAGCAAGACAGGGCTCGGCGTGTCTCCTGGATAGGAGATCGGACGGTCTCGCGAAGAGTAGGGGCTGTCGCTCACCGAGCCGGCACGGCTGTCGCCGGTTTCGAAGGGGTACCTGCCGGAAATCGAGGGCTACGGAGGCAAGAATGGCGAGGAGTGCGAAGAGGACCACTGGAGCCAAAGATAGCGGCGCCACCGTCGGCTACGAGGGCCAGCTCTGGCAGATGGCCGACGCTCTGCGCGGCAGCATGGACGCCGCCGAGTACAAGCACGTCGTCCTGGGGCTCATCTTCCTCAAGTACATCTCCGACGCCTTCGAGGAGCAGCACGCCAAGCTCGAGACCGAGCGCGACCAGGGTGCTGATCCAGAGGACCCGGACGAGTACCGCGCGGTCAATGTCTTCTGGGTGCCGCCTGAAGCGCGTTGGGCGCGGCTTCAGCAGAACGCCCGCCAGACCGAAATTGGC
>NZ_DAOUBJ010000083.1:0-10597 GCF_034432735.1 Tepidiforma sp.
CCCCAGGCCACCCAACCCGCCGCCTCACCCTCCCCGGCCGCAGCCTATCCCGTCACCGTCACCGACATGCTCGGCCGCAAAGTCGAAATCAAAGCCCAACCCAAGACCATCGTCGCCATCAGCCCCACAGCCGTCGAACTCGTCTACGCCGCCGGCAAAACCGTCGCCGGGCGCCCCTCGAGCGCTAATTACCCACCAGAGGCCCAGGCAGCCCAGCCCGTCGGCACCGCCTACCAGCCCAACCTCGAAGCCATCCTCGCCCTCCAGCCCGACCTCGTCATCGCCGACTCCGTCATCCACGCCCAGCCAGCACTCCGCCAGCCCCTCGAAGGGCTCCCCGTCCCCGTCATCTTCGCCGGCGCCAACAGCTACGCCCAAGTCCTCCAAGCCCTTCGCCTCGTCGGCACCGCCCTCGACGCCACCGAAGCCACCAATCGCGCCATCGCCGACATCGAAGCGTCGCTCGCCGCCGCCAAAAAAGCCCTCGCAGGCAAGCAAATCACCGCCGTCGCCATCCTCTCCGACCGCGATCAGACCTTGTACGCCGCCAAGAGCACCAGCTACACCGGCGACCTCCTCAAAGAGCTCGGCATCCAGAATCCGGCCGACGCCCTCCCCGATGCCGGCCCCTTCCCCGGCTACGCCACCATCTCCCCCGAAAAACTCGTCGCCTTCAACCCCGATTTCATCTTCGCCATCACCCCCGCCCCACCACCCGCCCCTCGGCTCGCCAACCTCATCCCCACCATCCCGCCCTTCCGCGGCCTCAAAGCCGTCACCAACAACCACGTGATCGATTCCGACGTCGAACTCTTCGTCCAGGCCCCCGGCCCACGCGTCAAGCTCGCCTTCGAAGCCATCGCAAAGGCCGCCGCGGGGCAGTAGCGCCCGCCGCCGGCTGGCGGCTCGGCCCCCAACCCGTACCATGGCGCACATGGCAGCCGAAACAACCACACAGCCGGGGAGCGCTCCAACCAGAGCGCTCCCCGGCTCCGCCTCGAGGCCGCTCATCCTCCTCCTCCTCGGCCTCGTGATTCTCGGAATCGCCGGGTACGCCAGCCTCATGTTCGGCGCCGTCAGACTCTCGCCCAGCGAAGTCTGGGCCGGGCTCACCCAAACCGACAACGCCTTCGCCCGCAACGTCGTCTGGCAGATCCGGTATCCCCGCCTCCTCGATGCCGCGATCGTCGGCGCAGGGCTCGCCGTCGGCGGTGCCCTCCTCCAAGGCGTCACCCGCAACCCCCTCGCCGACCCCACCATCCTCGGCGTCACCGCCGCCTGCGGCCTCGCCAGCGCCAGCCTCATCGTCTACGACCCCCAATCCCCCCAGTGGGCGATCGCCACCGCCTGCGCCGTCGGCGGAATCGTCGGTGCCGGCATCCTCTACATCATCGCCTGGCGCAGCGAAGTCTCCCCCCTCCGCCTCACCCTCGCCGGCGTCGCCCTCTCCGCCTTCTTCGGCGCCGCCATCGTCGGCCTCCTTGCCAGCTCCCGCACCTTCCTCCAGACGAGCCTCGGCTTCCTCGCCGGCGGCCTCTACGGCTCCGAATGGCGCGACCTCTGGGCCGCACTCCCCTGGTTCGCCGCCGGCCTCGCCGCCGCCGCCGCCCTCTCCGGTCGCCTCAACATCCTCGCCCTCGGCGACGACGTCGCCGCCGGCCTCGGCCTCCTCACCAACCGCACCCGCCTCTTCATCCTCGTCACCGTCGGCATCCTCACCGCCGCCGCCGTCTCCATCGCCGGCCTCGTCAGCTTCGTCGGGCTCGTCTGCCCCCACATCGCCCGCTACACCATCGGCCAGGACAACCGCCTCGTCATCCCCTTCAGCGCCCTCTACGGCGCCATCCTCGTCGTCCTCGCCGACCTCGGCGCACGACTCGTCATCCAACCCGCCGAAGTCCCCATGGGCATCATCACCGCAGCCATCGGCGCACCCTTCCTCCTCTACCTCGTCCGCTTCCGATGAAACTCACCGTCGAACACCTCACCCTCGCCCACGGCCATCGCACCGTCGTCCGCGACGTCTCCTTCGACATCGTACCCGGCGAAATGGTCGCCATCCTCGGCCCCAACGGTTCCGGCAAGAGCACCCTCCTCCGCGGCATGGCCCGCCTCCACCCACCCCGCGCCGGCCGAGTCCTCCTCGATGGCCGCGACATCCGCACCATGAACTCCCGCCAAGTCGCCCGCCTCCTCGCCATCCTCCCCCAGGCGCCCGCCACCGGCCTCGACCTCACCGTGCGCGAACTCGCCTTCCGCGGCCGCTATCCCCATCAAGGCTTCCTCCAGCGCATCACCCAACAAGATGCCCAGGTCGTCGAATGGGCCCTCCGAGCCACCGATGCCCTCGCCCTCGCCGAGCGCCCACTCGCCGCCCTCTCCGGCGGCGAGCGTCAACGCGCTTGGATCGCCATGGCCCTCGCCCAGCAGCCACGAATCCTCCTCCTCGACGAACCCACCACCTTCCTCGACGTCGCCCACCAGATAGAGATCATGCACCTCCTTCGCCGGCTCAACGCCCAGGGCATCACCATCGTCGCCATCCTTCACGACCTCGCCCTCGCCGGCCGCTTCACCACCCGCATCATCGCCCTCCGCGAAGGAACCATAGCCTTCGATGGCCCGCCCACCGCCGTCCTCGAGCCCGATGCCCTCGAACGCGTCTTCGGCGTGCCCATGCTCGTCCTGCCCGACCCGGAAACCGGACTCCCCATCCCCATCCCACGGCCCGACCCAGCCCTCTGTCCCGCCGCTACCCAGAAGCCCGCAGCAGCCCCGCCCGGAGCCGACTGAACAAGCGCCGATAATCCTCCAGCTCGCTCGGCCCGAAACCGAACACCCCCGCCGGACCAACCCCCTCCTGGCGCATGAACACGCTCAGCCCCCCCAGAATCGCCAAACTATAGGCCAGCGCGCTCGCCAGCGCCGCACCATCCACCCCCATCCGCGGCACCAGCAGCACCGCGAACAGCAAATCCAGCGCGAGCCCGCAGCCCGCCACCACCGCCGACACCCACGGCAACCCTCGCTGATACGTATAGAAGCCCGAGAACGACTGCGCCAGCCCGTACAACAGCACCCCCGGCAAAATGAACCGCAGCGCCGACCCCATCCCCCCGTACTTCGGGAACACCACCGCCTCGATCGCCCACGAAGCCGCGAACAACACCCCACAGATCACCCCGAGCAACACCACCGTGTGACGCATCACCCGAGCCGTCAGCGCCGCAGCCTCCCCTCGCGAAAGCGACCCCACCCGCGCATACGTCGCCAGCGCCAGCGAGCCACTCACCTGCCACGTCGATTCCGCCAGATAGACCGCGAGCGAATACACCGCTACCCCGCCATCCCCTTCGAAATGCCGCACCACGAACAAGTCCGCCCGGTAATTCAGGTACGAAATCCCGCTCGCCACCCCCGCCAACAGCGCGAATCGCCCGATCGCCGCCGCCATCGCGCCCTCCAACCGCACCCCCCGCAACCCCGCCATCCCCCCGGAAGCCGTCAGCACCACCAGCGCCAGCCACCAGCCCGCCGCATACGCCCACAAAGCCGCCCCCGGAGTCCGCTCCCCCAACACGAAGAACGTCCCCGCAATCGCCACCAACGCAAAAAGCGGCGGGCAGACCAGCGCCAGGTTGTACCGAACGAACGCCTCCCGGCCAAGGAAAACGCCCGCCACCACGCTATTCAGCACCACCGCCGCCGAAGCCGCGCCGACCGCCAATGCCTCCTCCCGGGCGCCACCGCTTAGCCAGCTCCCCGCGAGAAAACCACCCACCACCGCCACCAGCCCCAGCCCACCACCCAGCAACCCGCCATTCGCCAACGCCTCACCAGGGGCCCGCCGCCGATTCGCCACCTGGAACGCCGTCGCCGCCGTCAACCCCCCCGTCACCGCGTTCACGATCCCCACGAACGTCAGCCCCAACACGAACCGCCCATAGTCGCCCTTCTCCAGCTCGTACGAGCAAAGCCCGACGAGCCCGAGCGCCACCACCAGGTTCAGCCCCCGAAAGAAGAGCGCAACGATTCCCCCGAACGCGATCGACACCGGCTCCAATGGTACGGCCCCGCCTCCAACCGGCGAGCCGAACCCGCCAGGTGCCCAAAACGCGAACCCGGCGCCTGCCAATTGGCAGGCGCCGGGGCTCGAGCATCAGCCGGCGCGCAAACCCTCAGTTGCTGAAGGCGTTGTACAGCCCGTCGTTGTCGCCCAAATTCAAATCGTTCGTCGCGTTCGCGATCACCACGATCGGCTTGTCCGCCGTAATCGTCATCCCGCCCCAGAAGCAGCTCGGCGGCGTCGACCCGAGGCCCGTATCCGTGTTCGCATTCTGGTAAAAGATGAACGACCCGTTGATCGTCTTCGTCGTCGTGTAGGTGCCAGGGGCGTTGCAGCCCGGCGCCGTGTTCGACGTATCGTTGATCGCCGTAATCGTCACCGTCGCTTGCGAGCCATCGGCCACGCTCACGCTCACCCACGTGTTGTAGCCGCTGAAGCTCCCCGTTTGGTACGCCCGGCGGAAGATCAGCGGCAGCTTCGCCGTCGTCGTCGCGCGATTCACCGGGATGCCATTCACCGCCGTGTACAGGTCCTCGTCCACGAAGCTGCCCGGAGCCGTCATCTTCGAGCGGAACAACACCGCCGCGATCGGCTGGCTCGACGTGATCGTCGCCGCCCCGACGAATCCCTCCGGGATACCACCAACCGCCTCGTAGACGCTGTGGCTCGCCGTGCCGTTCGCCGGGATGTTCAGATTCACCGTGTAGGTCCCCGTATTCCCCACGTAGGTGATCGTCGCCGTCGTGGCAGTCGGATTCGGGTTCGAAAGCAGATACTGCGTGTAGAACCCATCCAGCTTGATCGCCAGCGGCATCGAAATCTGCGTACCCAGATCGCTCGCGCTCGCCGGCTCCACGATGAAGCCGTCATACGATGCCAGCTTCTTCAGGCCGCCGCTCAGGTAAGCGTCCACCGCCACCGTGATCGTCGAGCTCGTCGTCTGGAGTGTCGCCGCCATCAGCGCATTCTGCGTCGAGGCCGGCATCGGAATGGCGCCGTCCACGCTCGTCGGCGCGAACGCGATCTGGCCACCCACCGGGATGCGATAACCGCCACCAGAGCAGGCCAGCGAACCCGACCCCGCATCCACCACCGGCGCCTGGGCCGAGCCAGGGAACACATACGTGATCGTGACGCAGGCCTCAGTCGTGCCCGTATTCGCCACAGCGAAGCGCGTGTTGTAGAGCCCGTTCAGCGCGTTCGCCACGTACGGCAGCGTTACCTTCGTCCCGCCCGTCGCGTACGCATTGTGAATCGAATACGACTTCGCGAAGTTCGCGTTCGACGTAATATCGCGCACCAGCAACGCATTGATCGGCTGATCGCTCGAAATCACCCCCACACCGCGAAAGCCCGGCGTCAGGCCCGAGTTGATCGCCTGCGCGAACACCCGCGTGCCCCCCGGCGGCACATTGCTATAGGCAACCGTCGCCGACGGAATCAGCACGCCCGCCGGCGTGTAGATATCCATCACGATCGTCGCCGGCGCCGTCCCGTTGTTCTGCGCGATCGTGCTCGTGTTCTCCTTGCTGTTCGGCAAGAGCGCCGGCAGCACGGCCACATGGTCGAAACCGCGGCCTACCGTCGCCGCGCGCTCCCCGCCCGGAATGCTCCCCGCCGACACACCGGCCGCCGGGATAATCGTCAGCGCCCCGAGCACCAGCCCGAGCGCCATACGTCGCAAGAATCTACGCTCCATATAGCATCTCCTCATCTCCCGGCAGTGTAGGAATCGCGCAGAAATAGGGTCAACGAAAACTCCGGCCGTTCTCCCCGGCCCCGTGTAAACGGTCTGTAACTTTTGCCGGCCATTAGCTGGCCCCTCATCCCCACTGATTCAGCGCCTGAAAAAACAGCACGATGGCCACCGCCCCGCCAACCATCACCAACACCAGCTTGGTCCCGTTCACACCCACAGTCTCGCACGAAACCGCTCCCTCTGGCGAGAAGGTGGGTAATCCCTTGAACGATTCCCCACGCCCGCCCCGGTTTTCCCCGCCCTTTCCACCCCCTTCCCTACCGTCACTCCCGTGAAGTTCCCGTCCCGCTTCTCTCGTCTTCCCGCGGCAATCCCCGCCCTCGCCGCCATCGCCCTCCTCGCTGCCGCTTGCAGCGACCCCGCCGGATCCAGCGCCACACCCACCGAACCAGCGGCCGCCAGCGCCTCGCCGGCCCACACCTCCTCACCAATCGGGTCCGGGCGGGCCGCCGCGCGCCCCCTGCCCTTCGGCGCCGTCACCGGCCGCCCAGTCGTCTACTGGATCCACACCGAATGGTGCACCACCTGCAAACGCATCCGCCCCGAATGGCCCGCCATCGTCGACGACTACGGCGACCTCGTCCAACTCATCATGGTCGACCGCGACACCGAGGCCGGAAACGCCTTCGCCCGCTCCCACCGAATCGCCTCCCAACCCGGATTCGTCGTCCTCGACGCCGAAGGCAACGTCACCTACGCCGGCCTCGGCCCCTACACCCCCGCCGACGTTCGCGAGCTCGTTGCCCGCGCAGCCGGCAAGTGACCCTGCCTCGCCCTAACGGCCGTTCTGCATCCCCTGCAGCTTCCGCCAATGGTGCTCGGCCCGAATCCGCCGAATCGTCCCCGAGCGCGACCGCATCACCAACGACTCGCTCACCGCACCCCGCGGCGTGAACTCCACCCCGGCCAGCAGCTCGCCCCCCGTCACCCCCGTCGCCGCAAAGAACACATCGTCGCTCTGGACGAGGTCGTCGATCGTCAATACCCGGTCGAGATCGAGCCCCAGCTCCGCCGCCATCCGCCGGTCGTTCTCGTCGCGCGCCCAGAGCCGCCCCTGGAAATCCCCCTCGAGACACTTCAGCGCCGCCGCCGCGATCACGCCCTCCGGCGAACCCCCGATCCCGATCATCATGTCCACCCCAGAGCCCGCGATCCCCGTCGAAATCGCCGCTGGCGCGTCGCCATCCGTAATGAACTTGATCCGCGCACCCGCCGCACGGACCTGGTCCGCAATCTCCGTGTTTCGGTCCCGGTCGAGAATGATCACCGTCAGCTCCTCCACCGGCATCCCCTTCGCCTTCGCCACCTGCTCCAAATTCCACCCCACCGGCGCCGAAAGATCGATACAGCCCTTCGCCGCCGGCCCCACCGCGATCTTCTCCATATAGAACATATCCTTCGGGCTGTAGAGCGTGCCCCGGGGCGCACACGCGATGACGCTGACCGCGCCGGGCCTCCCCATCGCCGTCAGCCGCGTTCCTTCCAGTGGATCCACCGCCACATCCATCTGCGGCCCACGTCCGTTGCCCACCCGCTCCCCGTTGTAGAGCATGGGCGCCTGGTCCTTCTCCCCCTCGCCGATCACGATCACCCCGTCCATCGCCACCGTGTCCAACATCAGCCGCATCGCGTCCACGGCCGCCTTGTCCGCCCCGTTCTTGTCCCCCCGCCCCATCCAGCGCGCCGCCGCCAGCGCCGCCGCCTCCGTCACGCGCACCATCTCCATCCCGATATTCCGGTCCGGAATCTGTTCGGCCCTCATGGATGAACCCCCAACTGATGTGCCACCGGTTTCAACGCTTCCGTCACGAACCGAATGTGCTCGTCCAGCTCCACGCCCAGGTCGCGCGCCCCCTCGATCAAATCCTCGCGCCGCACACTCCGCGCGAACGACCGATCCTTCATCTTCTTCCTTACCGAAGCCGGGTCCACCTCCGAAAGCGACTTCCCAGGTTTCACCAGCGCACACGCGATCACAAAACCGCTCAACTCGTCGCACGCGTAAATCGCCCGGTCCATCGTCGAACGGTATTCCAGCCCTAAAAACGGTGCATGGCACAGGATCGCATAGCGAATGTCCTCGGGCACCCCACGGGCCGCCAGCAGCTTCGATCCCTCCATCGGGTGCAGGTCCTCCGTCGGGTGGATCTCCCAGTCGAAATCGTGGAGTAGCCCCACGATCCCCCACTTCTCCACGTCCTCGTGCAGCAGCCTCGCGTAGGCCTGCATCACCGCCTCCACCGCGATGCCATGCTTCCGCGTCCGTTCCTCCCGCGCGAACTCCGTCAAAATCTGCCAGGCGTCTTCCCGGTGCACACGACGCCCCCCAGCGGAAACTTCTCGCGAATTATCCCCGCCTCACCGCGATCGGAACAGCCGGGCCGCTCATCGCCTGCCCCGGGCCCGTCCGGTCCGTGCCATCCCCACCGCCAACTCCAGCAGCCCCCCAATCTCGTCCCAGTCGCACTCCACATCCAGATAGACCCCGATCCAACCCCGATGCCCCACGTACGGTGGGCGAAAATACCGCTCCGGCCGCGCCGCCACCAGCGACTCCTGCATCCCCGGCGCAGCCGTCACCCAGAGCGCCACCCGCTCATCGTGGTGGCGGTCCGCGAACATCGCCACCTGCCTCCCCGAACGAACGAACCACGCCGCCTCCCCGTGGCTCACCCGCTCCTCCACATCGTCGAACCGCCCCATCACCTCCCGAACGCGCGCGAGGCCATCCCGCGCCGCCCGCTCCGGCTCAATCCCCACGGCCCCAGAACTCCACCACCGCGAACCCCCGCACACTCGGTTCGCCCTCCTCGTTGATCACCGCCAGCTCCAGGTCAGCCCGCGGCGAACCGCCCTCCGCGTACACCCGGGCCACCCGCCCCACGATGCGAATCCGCCGCCCCGTCAGGTCCGGCCGCCGATGAGCCGCACGAACCTGCCGAATCCAGCCCCGCCCCCCGAGCCACTCCTCCACCGCACGGTAGAGCAGCCCCACCTTCAACGGCCCCGGGACGAGCGTACCGGGCATGCCCTGCGCCCGCGCCGCAGCCTCGTCATAGAAAAACGGTGGAAACGCCCACTGCAACGCACAATACCGGATCACCTGCCCCAGATCCGGCACCAACTCCAGCGGCCCGAACTCATCCCCCTCCCGCACCGTCACCGCCGCCGCGCTCATTCCTCCCCTCCGAGCCCCGCCTCCACCGCCGAATACTGCGTCATCGTCCGACCACTCCGGGCCACGAGCTGCCCCTCACCGTCGAAAAACGCCGTCTCCGAAAGCACATCGATACTGTAGCCAAATCGCCCGCCGAACCGCTCGCGCACATCCGTCACCCGGTGGACCATCTCCAGCCACTCCCCCATCCGCAGCGGCCGCTCGAACCACCATTCGTTCGCAATCAGCAACGCATTCGGCAACAGTTGCGGAAAAGCCGGCGCCTCCGACTCCGACTCCAGCCCCGTCACCACGTACCCCGGCACCACCTCACCCTCCCCCGGGATCACCCGCGGCGCCCCGCCAACGTACACCTCGTACGCCCGGCGAAACGCCCGCGGCGTCACCTGAACCCGGCCGAGCGGCGTCTCGCTGCCCACCAGCGCCCGCACCTCGTCCGTCAAGAGCGACTCCTCCGGCATGCCCAACAGCCTGCACGGCAGCCGCCTCGCCCGTCAATCGGCAGCCGCTCTGCTACCCTTGGGGAACATCCCCAAATGATCTACCTCGACCACGCCGCCACCAGCCCCCTCCGCACCGTCGCCCGCCAAGCGATGGCACCATTCCTCGACGTCCGATACGGCAACCCCAGTGGCCTCTACGCCATCGGGCGCGATGCCCAGCAAGCGCTCGACGAAGCCCGCAGCGCCGTCGCCACCTGCCTCGGCGCCCGCCCCTCCGAAATCATCTTCACCAGCGGCGCCACCGAGAGCATCAACACCGCCCTCTTCGGGATCGCCTACGCCCTCCGCCGCGCCGGCGCCGGCATCCACATCGTCACCAGCGCCATCGAGCACCACGCCGGTCTCCACGCCGCCGCATTCCTCGAAGAACTCGGCTTCGAAGTCACCACCATCGGCTGCGACGCCTCCGGACGCGTCTCCCTCGCCGAACTCGAGCGCGCTCTCCGGCCCGAGACCATCCTCGTCAGCATCATGCTCGCCAACAACGAAGTCGGCACCATCCAGCCAATCGCCGAAATCGCCACCTTGCTCCGTCGCCGCCCCGCGCCCGGCGGCCACCGCATCATGCTCCACACCGATGCCGTCCAGGCGCCCGCCTGGCTCCCCATCGACGTCGAAGCCCTCGGAGTCGATGCCCTCAGCCTCTCGGCCCACAAATTCGGCGGGCCCAAAGGCACCGGCATCCTCTACCTCCGCCGCGCCACCCCCTTTCACCCCCTCCTCCTCGGCGGCGGCCAAGAGCATCACAAGCGCGCCGGCACCGAAAACGTCGCCGGCATCGTCGGCACCGCAGCCGCCCTCCGCGCCGCCAGCACCGGCACCGCCGAGCGCTCCGCCCGCGTCCTCGCCCTCCGCAACCGCCTCCGCGACGGCATCCTCGCCGCCATCCCCGACGTCCAAGTCAACGGCTGCCAGACGAACTGCCTCCCCAACATCCTCAACGTCGCCTTCGGCGGGCTCGAAAGCGATGCCCTCGTCGCCGCCCTCGACGAACGCGGCGTGGCCGTCAGCTCCGGCAGCGCCTGCAGCAACTCCACCTGGGAGCCCTCCCACGTCCTCATGGCCATGGGCGTCCCGATTCGGCGCGCCGT
>NZ_DAOUBJ010000084.1:0-3026 GCF_034432735.1 Tepidiforma sp.
CGGCGTCCCGATACCGTCCGTCCCGCCGCCCAGGAAGTCGAGCTGTTCAGCGCCCATCGCCGCCTTCACCCGCTCATAGTTCTCCCAAATGTTCGTTCGCCCCGGCTTGTGGTGTCCGAAGACATAATGATGGCCAAGCCCGAACTGGAAGAACTTGAAACCGTCGAACCCCCGGCGGAATGCCTCCTCCCGGTCGTGGTGAATCGAGAAGCTCGTCACCATCGCGATGTTCGGGTTCACCGTATGCCCGATCGGCACGCACTCCCGTTTGAACGTCTCGTAATAGTCGTCGACCCATTTCTTCGCCTCCGCCGGATCGACGAAAGCGAACGTCAGCGCCCCGATGCCAAGCTGCGCCGCCAAGTGGATGGTCTCCCGGTTCGAGCACGCCACCCACAGCGGCGGGTGGGGCTTCTGGACCGGCTTCGGCACCACATTTCGGACAGGCATCGAAAAATACTTACCCTGGTAGCCCGGATACGGGTCCATCGCCATCATGTTGCAGACCTGCTCGGTCGTCTCCAGCCACATCGCCCGCCGCTCGGCCGGGTTGATGTTGAACCCCTCGAGTTCGGCCCGCGAAGCCGACTCTCCCGTGCCGAACTCCACGCGACCGTTCGAAACGAGGTCCAGGGTGGCAATCTCCTCCGCAATGCGCGCCGGCGGATTGTAGTTCGGCGGCATCAGCTTGATCCCGTGCCCGAGCCGGATCCGCTTCGTCCGCTGGCTGGCCGCCGCCAAAAACACTTCCGGGCAGGACGAATGCGAGTACTCCTCGAGGAAGTGGTGCTCCACCTCCCAGGCAAAATCGACCCCCAACCGGTCGGCGAGCTCCACCTGCTCGAGCGCATCCTGGAACAGTTTGAGCTCCGCACCGTCGTCCCATGGGCGCGGCAGCTGGTGCTCATAGAAAATTCCGAATTTCATTCGAGTCCTCCTACCCGGCGGAGTCTAGCAGAACCGTTAGCCCAATGCGAACCTCTTCCCGCTCGCTCGTGTCGGGCCCCCCATTTGCGCCTCGCCGGGGCGCCCGCCAGAATCCTCCTCCGGGACACGGGCGGAATTCGAACAGTCGGAGGAGTCTCGTGAGGCGTCCGCAACGCACCCAAGAACAGGAACGCGCCATCACCGCACTCTTCCGCGCAAGCGCCCTGCTCGACCCGATTCGACTCACCATTTGGGATCGCGAAAACCTCACCGTCACCCAACTTCGGCTCCTCGGGCACCTCGCCGAACAGGAAGGCCTCAGCAACGCCGAGCTCGCCGAGCGCCTCTACGTCACCCGCCCCTCCGTCTCCGCACTCCTCGAACGCCTCGAACGCGGCGGCTTCATCCGTCGCGAAGTCTCCACGCACGACCGCCGCAGCATCTGCATCTGGCTCCAGCCCCGTGGCAAAGCCGTCGTCGAGTCCCTCAGAGAAGAGCTGCGCGACTACGCCGCCGGCCTCATGGAGAGCATGTCTCCCGCCGAGCTCCTCGAATTCGCCCGCTCCGTCGAGCGCTTCGTCGAATCTGGCAGCCAACGACGCCGGCGCGACCTGCAGCTCGAGGACCCAGGCGACTGATAGCGTGGCAGACCAAGGCGCCAATATCCGGCTTGCCGATCTCCTCGCGACCGCATCCTCCTTGGCCGCCTACCGCCTCGAAACGTCGATCACCCTCCAGCACCTCCGCATGGCTCTCGCCTGCCTGGAAGGCCAGGCCACCTTCGAGTCACTGGGCGGGGGCGTTTCCCCACTCGTCCCCCGGCAGTCCCCGCCCGAACCCGACGATGCCGTTCGTACCTTCGCCCGGCGCTGGAGCGACCGGGTGGGAGGGCCGTTCCAACCGATCCCCGCCGAGCTCCTCGCCGAGCTCCGTGCCGAACTCGAACTTCCCCCAGATTGAAACCCTGAACCCCCGGCAGCTTGCCGGTACGCATCCTCCCGCCCATAGTCGCCGCGTGGATTGGCTCGTCGAAATCGCCGCTGGATTCGTCGGCGCCCTCCTCGGTTTCTGGTTCCCGGCCATCCAGCACCGTTGCTATCGGGAGGCCGCCTTTCGCGACGACCCCGCTTCCGGAACCCGCCTTTTCGCACTCCGGGCGTTCGCCGTCCCCGCCAGCGCCCTCGTGTGTGCCCTCGCCTTCCGCCCCGGCCAACCGAACGCTCTCGAATCATCCCTCACCGCAGCAGCCTGCCTCCTGCTCGTCGCTATCAGCTCCACCGACTTCGACCGCCGCCGCATCCCCAACCTCCTCGTCTACCCTGGCATCCTCGCCAGCCTCGCTGCAGCGCCCCTCTGGTCCACCCGCTCCATCACCGACATCCTCCTCGGGGGCGCGGCCGGCCTCGCCGCCGGCATCGCCCTCCTCATCCTTGGCACGATAGCCGGTGCCGCCGCCCGTTCGCGCGAGACCGCCTTCGGCATCGGCGATGCAAAGCTCATCTTCCTCATCGGCCTCCTCGTCGGGTGGCCCGCCATCGCCCGGGCGTTGGTCTTTGGCATCATCGCGGCGGGCGTCGTGGCTGCCGTCCTCATCCTCCTCCGCGGCCGCGGCGCCGTTTACAGCTACGGCCCCTACCTTGCGGCAGGGGCCGTCGTCGTGCTGCTCTGGTACGACCGATTCGGCTGATCAAAGGTTCTTGAGCTGAATAATCGCTGGACCGCCAATCACGATCATGATCGCCGGGAAAATAAAGAAGACGAGCGGAAACACCATCTTGATCGGCGCCTTGAAGGCCGCTTCCTCCGCCCGCTGACGCCGCTTCGTCCGGATCACGCCGGTCTGGACACGGATCACCCCACCGATGGAAATCCCCATTGCCTCAGCCTGCACAATCGCATTGATGAGCTGGCGCAGCTCATCCACGCCCGTGCGCTCCGCCATGTCGAGAAACGCGTCCCGTCGCGCGCGCCCCATCTGCACCTCGCGCATCGTTCGCGTCAGCTCCTCCGCGAACGGCCCCTTCACCTTCTCGATCACCCGCGTAAACGCCGCATCGATACCGAGTCCCGCCTCCACAGACGCCGTGATCAAATCGAAC
>NZ_DAOUBJ010000085.1:0-20262 GCF_034432735.1 Tepidiforma sp.
GGTGGCGGCACCATCGCCGCCCGCAAAGTCCGCACCCTCGTCGAAGGCGGCTTCCAGACCGTCGTCATCGCCCCCGCCATTGAGAGCAGCATCGCCAGCCTCCCCGGCGTCACCTGCCTTTACCGCGCATTCGCCCACGTCGATATCGACGCCCGCCCTTGGGCCCTCATCCTCGCCTGCACCAGCGACCGCAAGGTCAACCGGGCCATCGGCGAATACGCCCGCGCCCGCCACATCCCCGTCATCGTCGCTGACGCGCGCGACGAAAGCACCGCCGCCTTCCCCGCCGCACACCGCGACGGCGACCTCCTCCTCGGCGTCTCGACCTCCGGCGCCGACCCGGCCCTCGCCGCCCGCATCCGCGACCACCTCGTCCAGGCCCTCGGCCCCGGTCGGGCCCAAGAAATCGCCGCCGCCCGCGCCGCCCGCGCAGCGCGCCGCCGCACGGAGTCCCCCGAATGACCCACCTCGTCCTCGCCGGACACGGCTCCCACCTCAACATCGATAGCAGCGAGCCCTTCCACCGCCTCGCCGCCAGCCTCCGCGCCACCGGCCAGTTCGACACCGTCAGCGTCGCCCTCTGGAAAGAAGAACCCTCCCTCGCCCGCGCCCTCGACGCCATCAGCGACCCCGACGTCGTCGTCGTCCCCGTCTTCATCTCCACCGGTTACTTCACCCGCACCGTCGTCCCGCGCGAAATGCGCCTCCAAGGCCCGCTCACCATCCGCGGCCACCAGCGTATCCGCTACACCCCGCCCGTCGGCACCCACCCCCGTCTCGCCGACGTCATCATCGAACGCGCCCGCGAAGCCGGCGCTCAGCCCAGCGATGCCCTCGTCGTCCTCGGCCACGGAACCCGGCGCGACTCCCAGTCCGAGAAAAACGTCTACGCCATGGCCGAGCGGGTAGCCGCCCGCAACCTCTTCGCCGAATGTGGCGTCGCCTTCATCGACCAGGAGCCCGGCATGCTCACCATGCTCGAGCGATTCCAGGCCGAGCGCCTCTTCGTCGTCCCCCTCTTCATCGCCGATGGCTGGCACGTCGGCGAGACCATCCCCGCCGACCTCGCCCTCGATGGTCCCGAGACCCGCCGCAACGGCCGCATCGTCCGCTACACCCCGCCCGTCGGCACCCACCCCGCCCTCGCCGCCGTCGTCCGCGAGCTCGCCCAGGAAGCCCTCTCCCAAGCCCCGCCCCCCAGCCCCTCACCCCTAGCCCCACCGCGTCCCGCCCCCATCCCCGAACCCCCGACCCCCAACGTCCTCGGCTCCCTCCGCATCGAGCCGACCCGCGTCTGCGGGCCTGGAGAGCCCACCATCGAGCTCCCACCCGATCCCGAAGCCATCCGGCGCCACGTGCGAGTCGACGATGCCGGCCGCTATCGCCCCCTCACCGGCGCCAACAACCTCCCCTCGCGCTGGTGGGTCCCCCTGCGCGATGGCCTCACCGCCAACGACGTCATCGAAGCGGTCTACCCGCTCGCCACCATCCACCGCAGCCAGCAGGCCGCAGGTACCCTCCGCATCGTCCCCCTCGACGAAGTCCTCGAGCGCCAAACCGGCCGCTACGAAGAAACACGACAGCTCTCGCCACGCGGCCGCCGAATCGTCCGCGACGCCCTCTGCGGACAGTGCGCCCGTACCCCCGTCTGGCCGCTCACCACCGACCATCCCACCAGCGGCTCCGACGCCCCAAGGCCCACCAGCTGCCAGCCTCCAACGCCCAGCGCCCAAATCCCCTGCCCCGAACCGTGCAGCGTATTCGTCGCCCTCGCCCGCGAAGCCCTCGCCTGGGAACGCCAACCCACCCCACCCAGCCCCGTCGACCCCAGCGTGCCGTTCGCCGCCTTCGAAGAGCCCGGCAACCAAATCCGCGAAACCCTGCTCGCCACGATGCAGGCCCCAGCCGGCGCAGGAGTCCCCCAGTGACCAACCAAACCATCCGCTCCGCCGCCGCCGACCTCTTCCCCGGCGGAGTCAACAGCCCCGTCCGGTCCTACCGCTCCGTCGGCGGCGACCCCATCCCCATCGCCCGCGGCGAAGGCCCGTACGTCTACGACGCCGAAGGCACCCGCTACATCGACTACGTCGGCGGATTCGGTCCGGCCATCCTCGGCCACGCCCATCCGGCCGTCACCACCGCCATCGCCGAAGCGGCCGCCAGCGGACTCGCCTTCGGCGCGTTGGGCCCCCGCGAAATCGAACTCGCCGCCGCCATCCGCGACGCCACCGGCCTCGAGCGCCTCCGCTTCCTCAACTCCGGCACCGAAGCCACCATGACCGCCATCCGCATCGCCCGCGCCGCCACCCAACGCGACCTCATCGTCAAGTTCGACGGCTGCTACCACGGCCACAGCGACGGCCTCCTCGTCCGCGCTGGAAGCGGCGTCGCCACCCTCGGCCTGAGCGACTCCGCCGGCGTCCCCCAAGCCGTCGCCGGCCTCACCGCCGTCCTCCCCTACAACGACCCAGCTGCCCTCATCCGCTGGTTCGAGGCCCACCCAGGCCAAACCGCCGCCGTCATCGTCGAGAGCATCCCCGCCAACGTCGGCCTCCTCGCACCCGACCCCGAATTCCTGCAGACCCTCCAGTCGCTCACCCGCGCCGATGGCGCACTCCTCATCGCCGACGAGATCATCACCGGCTTCCGGCTCCGGCGCGGCCTCTCCGGCGTCCTGCCCCACGCCCAACTCGTCACCCTCGGCAAGATCATCGGCGGAGGGCTTCCCATCGGCGCGATCGGCGGGCCCGCCCCGCTCCTCGGCCTCCTCGCCCCCGAAGGCCCCGTCTACCAAGCCGGCACCTTCTCCGCCAACCCCGCCGTCATGGCCGCCGGCGCCGCCACCCTCGATCAGCTCACCCCGGCCGCCTACGAGCGCCTCGAGCAGGTCGCCCGCCACCTCGAAAACGGCCTCCTCACCGCCATCCGGCGCGCCGAGGCCCCCGCCTCCGTCGCACGCTTCGGCTCCATGCTCAGCCTCTTCTTCCGCCCCACTCCCCCGCGCGACTACGCCGAAGCCCGCCAGTCCGATACCGCCGCCTTCGCCCGCTTCCACCGTGCCATGCGCCAGCGCGGCATCCTCATCCCCCCATCCCAATTCGAAACCTGGTTCGTCTCCCTCGCACACAACGAGCCCCAGATCGACGCCACCGTGCAGGCAGCCGCCCAAGCCCTCCGCGAGGCCATCCCCGCATGACCGTCCTCCGCCTCGGTACCCGCGGCAGCGCCCTCGCCCTCGCCCAAGCGCACCTCGTCGCCATCCGGCTCCAATCCGCCGCGCCCAGCCTCACCGTCGAGGTCGTCACCATCACCACCGCAGGCGATACCGACCAGGCAACGCCCCTCGCCGAAGGCGAGCGCCCCGGCTGGTTCACCACCGCCATCCAAGAAGCCCTCCAGCGCGGCGAAATCGACATCGCCGTCCACAGCCTCAAAGACCTCCCCACCCACCGCCCCGAGGGACTCGTCATCGCTGCCATCCCCTTCCGCCATGACCCGCGCGATGCCCTCGTATCGCGCACCGGCGTCCCCCTCCGGGCCCTTCCACCCGGTTCCATCGTCGGGACCGGCTCCCCCCGGCGCCAGGCCCAGCTCCGCGCCCTCCGCCCCGACCTCCAAGTCCGCCCCATCCGCGGCAACATCGAAACCCGCATCCGCAAAGTCCAAGAAGCCGAGTACGACGCCACCATCCTCGCCCTCGCCGGGCTCGCGCGCCTCGGCCGCCAAGCCGAGGCCGCCCAAATCTTCGGCTTCGAAGAAATGCTCCCCGCCCCCGGCCAGGGCGCCCTCGCCGTCGAATGCCGCGCCGATGACCACCACGCCCGCCAACTCCTCCGAACCATCGACGACCCAACCCACCGCCTCGCCGTCACCGCCGAGCGCTCCTTCCTCGCCGCCATCGAAGGCGGCTGCAGCTACCCCGCCGCCGCCTACGCCGAGCACTTCGGATCGACCCTCAAACTCCACGCACTCATCGCACCCGGCGGGCGTATCATCCGCTCCAAGATAGGCGGCCCCGCCGAGACCGCCGCAGGCCTCGGCCGCCAGCTCGCAGCCGAACTCCTCGCCCGGTCGCCCACACCCTGACCCCATGGATACCGAACGCCTCGAACGAGACTTCTTCCGAACCCTCAACGCCTTCGTCGAACCTGCCGTCCGCGCCGGCCTCGGCGGCCCCTGCCTCATCCCCGCCGGTCTCATCGTCCTCGAAACCACCGGGCGCATCACCGGCCGACCGCGCCGCACCCCCCTGCTCGCCTCCGTCGTCGACGGTTGCCTCATCCTCGCAACCTTCCGCCCGCGCTCCCACTGGGTCCGAAACGCCGCCGCCAACCCCCACGTCCGCTACTGGCTGAACGGGCAGGAACGACACGGCCGCGCCACCGTCATCCTCCCAGGGCAGCCCGTCCAGTTACCCGCCACCCTCCCGCCACTCGTTCGCGGCCTCGCCGAAAACCTCCTCGTCCGCTCCACCGAATTCGGCTGGTCTATCGCCATCGTCGAACCCAACCCCGCCTGACCAGCCCCCAACGTGACAATTGTGTTAAAACTGGGAGCGATGGCCCCACCTCGCCGCGACCTCCACGACCTCAACCGTCGCTCCTGGAACGAAGCCACCAAGGCCCACAACAGCCACAAAGGCGACCAGGCCGCCTTCCTCCGCGCCGGCGGCTCCACCCTCTTCCCCGAAGAGCTCGCGCTCCTCGGTCCACTCCAAGGCCGGCGCCTCGTCCACCTCCAATGCAACGCCGGCCAGGATACCCTCTCCCTCGCCCGCCTCGGCGCCCACGTCACCGGCGTCGACATCTCCGACGAGGCCATCGCCTTCGCCCGCCAGCTCTCCCGCGAAACCGGCATCCCCGCCGAATTCATCCGCGCCGACATCTACGACTGGTTCGAGGTCGCCTCCTCCCACGACCAGCGCTTCGATCTCGCCTTCTCGTCCTACGGTGCCATCTGCTGGCTGTCCGACCTCCAAGCCTGGGCGCGCGGAATCGCCTCCATCCTCGCCCCCGGGGGCGCATTCGTGCTCGTCGAATTCCACCCCATCGCCGCCATGTTCGACGAACGGCTCCAACTTGCCTACCCCTACCACGACCCTGAGCCGCTCGCCGATGGCGCCGTCGGCGACTACGTCGCCGTCTCCCGGGAAGGTCTCGTCCCCTGGGGCTACCAACCAGGGGTCACCGACTTCCACAACCCCGAACCCGGCGTCCAATTCCTCCATGGCACCGCCGACGTCATCACCGCCCTCCTCGATGCCGGCCTCGCCCTCGAAGTCTTCCGCGAATACGACTACAGCAACGGCTGCCGCTTCTTCGATGCCGCCGTCATGGACGAGCAGCGCCGTTTTCACCTGCCTCCCGGCGTCCCCACCTTCCCCCAAATGTACGCCGTCCGCGTCCGCCGCCCTTCGACCCCGTAACCCGGCCCGGCAGCCCGTATGTCACCCCGAGCACCGAGGCCGTCGCCACAACCGCGATAAGGTGCTCCACATCGAACACCCGATGGAAAAGCACCAGCCGGCCCGCCGTAAAAACCGCGATCCCTCCGAGCACCGCGAACGAAACCTCCCGCGGCAACCTCCACGCCACCAGAACCCCCAGCCCGAACAGGCCCGCCGAAGAACCCGCATCCGGCTCCGACACCAAATCCGCCGCCAAAGGGCTCCAGGCAGCAGCGAGCCGCAAGCCAGCCAACACCGGCAACGTCCCCACCAGATCGGCGCCCCAGAACCCCAGCAGCAGCGCCCACCAAGGCCAAAGCGTCGCCGCAGCCGGAATCACAACGATCGCGAACGCCCACTCCGTCCCCACCAAGCCCGGCCGCGGCTGCACCAGCGACGAGAGAAACAGCCGCCACGGCTCCCGTGCTAGCAGCCCCCACTCCAGCGCCCAATGGTCGATCAGCCAAGCGTGAAGCCCCGGGTAGGCGCTGCTCACCACCTGTGGCAGCAGCACCGCGCCCAGCAGCGCCGCCCCCGCCGCCACCCGAGCCCCCGCCCCTCTCATCCCCCCTCGGCCCCCACCCCGAGGCCCTCCACGCGCGGCTCCCGTCGCCAGCCCAGCAGCGGCCGCCTTTCCCCGACGAGCGCCACCGCCAGCGCCACCGCCGGCAGATCCCCGTCCGAACCGTAGACCAAATAGCGCGGCTCCCATTCCGGCCCCCACTTCGCCTTGAATGCCCGCAACCCCTTGAAGTTGAAGAACCGCTCTCCATACGCGTAAAGCCAACGCAACACCTGCCCCTTCACTCCCCCCTCGTCGACGTTCGCCAGCGGCGCGAACCCCAACGACATCCCCTCCATCCCCTCACCACGGAAGAGCTCGGCCATCCGAACGAACAGATAGTCCATCGCCCCATCGGGAGCGTCGGGCCGTCGCCGCATCAGGTCGAAATTCCCGATCCGCGATGCGAACGGCGGCAGCAAATTAGCGAACGCCTCGATCCGCCCCTCCGGCGACCGCAACACCAACACCCGCGTCTGCCGTAAATACTGCTCGTCGAACCAGCCCAACGTGAACTGCCGCTCACGATGCCGGCCGTGCGCAAGCCACGCGTCCGAAACCGCACGCAGCTCGGCCAGCACCGCGTCAGCCAGTGGCTGCGGCAGCTCCTCCACCGTATACCCCTCTCGCTCGAGCCGGTTCGTCACATTCCGAATATGCTTGAACGACTTCCCGGCGAGCTGGAATCCCTCCAGCCGAACCACCGCCTCCTCACCAATCTTCAGCGTCCGCAGGCCGAGCTCCTGCAGGAGCGCGCCCTCCGTCGGCGTGCATTGGTGGAAGCAGGCCATCCACCCGTTCAGCTCGCAAAACTCGATGAATTCCCGCGCCACCTCACGACTCGCCCCAGGTTCTCCCACCGGGCCGCCAAGCGCCACCGCCACTCCCCGAACCACCCGATACCCGATGAACGCCTCCCCGCTCCGCGCAAAAAAATGCGACTTGTCCGGCATCAGATGAAAGTAGGCGAGCGACGTCGTCCCCCAGCGCTCCAAGATCGCCCGCACCCGCTCCAGCTCGCGCTGCTCTTCGGCGAGCCGATACCGCACCGGCGCCAAGACTTGCCACGTCCCCACCGTCAGCGACGCCACCATCACCAGCCGCACCGAATCCAGAAACCACCGCCCGTGCCTGCCGACAGGCTCCGCATTCGCCTCCGGAATGATCAGCACCAGCCGGAGCGTGTCCTCCGCAATCGCCCGCAACGACTCCGACCCGCGGAAGTGTCGATCGAGCACGAACAGACCGACCATCCCATAGGCGAACGCCCCCAACGTTCCGAAAGCGAACCAAGCCAGTCCGCGGCGCACCGTCGCCGGGTCGCTCCGCGCCGGAAACAACGGCGCCCACAAAAGAAGAAGCACCGCTGTCGCACCCGACCCCGCAATGCCCACCAGGTCCGCACGCTTCACCTGGAAACACGCCACCGCCACCAACGCCCCCAGCGTCGCGATGGTCCACGCCTGCCGCTTGCCCCGCAACAGGCCGTTCACCGACCCCACCTGCGCCAGCGACGCAAGCACCAGGAGAAACCGCGACGTGACCACCGCCTCGACCGGAAACGCACGGTGCAGCGGACCAATCACGATAGGCGGGTGGTGCACGATCGCCAGCCCGAATCCGAGTAGCGCATCGAACGCCACCGCCGCCGCCGCGATCCGCCGTCGCCGTCGCCCAGGGAGCCCCGCCCGGGTCATCCCACGTCCCCCCTGCTGCCGATCCGGTCTCCGCCGAGGCGCAACGCCACCAGCCCGGCGGCCAGCGGAATCCACATCTCGCCGACGCGGTAGAGCACCACCGTCGCCGCGATCGAAGGAACCGACATCCCGTACCCGCTCAGGACCGCACCGAGCGACACCTCCGCGAACCCGAGTCCACCCGGGAGCGCCCCGACCGTCGAAAACAGCACCGTCATCGCATACCCAGCGAGCGCCCCCGCCGGGCTCAACGGCTCGCCTAGTGCCCGCGCCACGCACCAGAGCAGCGCCGCCCCCGCGAACTCCACCACCATCCCCCAAGCCAACACCCCCATGAGCTGCGCCGGACTCCGCCGTAGCGAAGCCAGCGTATCGAACAACTCGTCCGCCGCCGCGTCGACCGGACTGAAGGGAGCCCGCGTCCGCCCGAGCGCCCGCCGAACCGCATGCGTCGCCATCCCAGCCAGCCTGAACACCCGTCGACAAGCCTCCCGACTACGCACCGCGCTCAGGAGCAACACCGCCTGCGCCACCGCATAGACCCCGAAGACACCCCCCGCCGCAAGCTCCAGCCTCGTCAGGTGCCCATCGAACCACATCATCACGAAGACCAGCGCCAGCGTCAGCGTAAAGGTCGCGTGGCTCACCACCACCACCCCCGTGTACGCCGTCGTCACCAGCCCACCCGGCTGCCCCCTCCGACGCCCCTCCGCGAGGAAGACCGGCAATCCCCCCATCCCGGCCGACTTCGAAACGATGTTGAGCGCCCCCGCAGCCAAACTCGGCCGTAGCATCCTGGCCACGCTCCCCTCCAGCTTCACCGCGCGAAACGTCTCGGCGTACATCCCCGCTTGGCCCACCAGGTAGATACCCGTACACCCAGCGGCGGCCGCCAGCCACCCGAGATGAGCACCGCGAATCGCATGGAGCGCCACCGGCAAGTCGGCACGGTTCACCCAAACGAAAATCCCGACAGCGCACACCACCAACCCCCACGCCACCAACCGAATCCACCCACCCGAAAGGCCCGTCGCCGAAGCCGGCGATGATGTCTCCATGCACCGGAAGTATCACATCGCTCCGACCAGCGGATAGAGGCAACGAACGGCCCTCTTTACCTCACCCCTCGTGCGTCCGCGCCCAACCCAGCAGCGCCTCCGCCGGCCACGTATTCACCACCCGCTCCGGCTCCACCCCGCATTCCTCCGCGCGCGCCGTCCCGTTCGAAAGCCAATCCAACTGCCCCGGCGCGTGCGCATCCGAATCGATCGCGAACAAGCAGCCCAGCTCGTTCGCCAGCCGCAACAAACGCCGCGGCGGATCCAGACGCTCCACCCGCGAATTGATCTCGATCGCCTTGTTCCACCGTCGACAGGCAGCGAACACCACCTCCGGGTCGAACTCCGATTCCGGCCGCGTCTTCCCCACCACGTACCGCCCCGTGCAGTGGCCGAGAATGTCCAGATGCGGATTCTCCACCGCCGCGACCATCCGCCGCGTCATCTCCAACGAAGGCATCCGCAGCTTGCTGTGCACGCTCCCCACCACCACATCCAGCGCAGCCAGCAGCTCCTCCTCCTGGTCCAGACTCCCATCGTCGAGGATGTCCACCTCGATCCCCGTCAAAATGCGAAACGGCGCCAGCACCTCGTTCAACGCAGCCACCTCCTCCAGCTGCTGCCGCAACCGGTCCGCGCTCAGCCCGTTCGCCACCCGCAACCGCGGCGAATGATCCGTCAACACGATGTACTCGTGCCCCAGCTCACGTGCCGTCTCCGCCATCTCCCGAATCGGGCTGCCCCCGTCCGACCAGTCCGAATGGACGTGGCAATCGCCCCGCAGAAGTCTCCGCAACGCCCCGCCCGTTCCCGGCCCCCAGGTCGCCGCCTGTTCCGCCTCCAATCGCGCCAGGTAGGCTGGCACCGCGCCCCCGAGCGCCTCCTCGATCACCCGCGCCGTCACGTCACCGATCCCCCGCAACTCGCGCAGCGACCCCTCCGCCGCCCGACGGGCGATTTCCAAAGGCCCCAGCTCGTCCACCACCGCCGCCGCTCTCCGAAACGCTCGCACCCGAAACTCCGGCTCGTTCGCCCGCTCCAACAAGAACGCGATCCGGCGCAGCGCCCGTCCAGGCTCCATCCATCCCCATTATCCGCCAGCCTTGGACGCCGGCGCTCCCACCCGGCACAATAGGGGCTCCATGCATCCGCCCCCCGTTTCCGAGCGCGATCCAGCATCGCTTGAGCGCTACCTCCTCAGCTTTCGCTGGCAGTTCCGCAACGAAGAAGTCCACCGAATCCTCGTCAATGGCGGCCTCCCCCTCTGGCGGCAAGTGCTCCGCTTCGTGCCCAACCCCAAAGAGCGCGGCCGCGCCCTCGAACTCGGCAGCCCACCCTTCCACATCACCCTCCTCCTCCAGCGCTTCCGCAACTACGACCTCACCCTCACCGGTTACGCCGCCGACGGACGCGCCGAAATCCGCCAGACCCTCGAAAGCCCCGAATTCGGCGAAACCCACGAGTTCGTCTGCACCTGCTTCGACGCCGAAACCGACACCTTCCCCTACCCCGACAACACCTTCGACCTCGTCACCTGGTGCGAAGTCATCGAGCACCTCACCAAAAACCCCGTCCACACCCTCGCCGAAATCCACCGCGTCCTCGCACCCGGCGGTGCCCTCGTCATCTCCACCCCGAACGCCTCCCGCGCCGATTCCATCGCCAACTTCCTCGCCGGCCGCAACATCTACGACCCGTACCACCTCGGCGCACCCCTCGCCGGCTCACGCCACAGCCGCGAATACACCCTCGCCGAGCTTACCGACCTCCTCCAAGGGTGCGGTTACGCCATCGACCGCGCTGCCGACATCGACATCTACCCGCCCGCCAGCCGGAACCGCCGCCTCTTCCGCTGGCTCATGAACGACGTTGCCGCCCGCATCACCAAAGGCCACTACCGCTACCACCTCTTCGTCCGCGCCCGAAAGACCGACGCCCCCTTCCGCTGGTACTTCCCCCCCTCCCTCTTCGATACCGGCCACCTCGCCTTCTACATGGACCCCCGCGACCACCAAGTCACCTTCGGCGTCAACGACGTCCCTCACACCGCCATGGGCTGGCACGACCTCGCGCGCGGGCCCGAGGGCCGAGAATACCGCCGCTCCGGACAAGTCGGCGATATCTACCTCCTCGTCCGAGAACCGCGAACCGCCGCCATCGTCACCCTCGCCAACGGCCGCGGCGAAGCCCAGGCCTGGCACGACAACGGCGGCAACCTCGTCCTCCTCGGCTCCACCCCCTTCGATGCCCCGCCCGGCCGCTGGACCGACATCACCATCCCCCTCTCCGCAGATTTCGAGCCGGGCAACCCCCTCCACATCCGCCTCGACACCGAAAACGGCGTCGACGTCCATCGCGTCATAACGACATAAGACGAAAGCCCGGCATTAACATCCCGCAATTGATAGCCCCACGTCGGCTTGCTACGATCCCCCAAAGCAGGCCGGGGGCCCGTCGATGGGGATAGATGGCATAGCCGTCCTGGTCCTGAACCAGAACTACGAGCCGCTCAACGTCTGCTCCGTGCGGCGCGCCATCGTCCTCGTCCTCCGCGGCAAAGCCGAAATCATCGAGTCCGCCCGGACCGTCCTCCACACCGCCCGCGCCACCCTCGCCCTCCCCTCCGTCATCCGCCTCGTCCACATGGTCCGCCGGCCCCGACCCAAAGTCCGCCTCACCCGGCGCGAAATCTTCCAACGCGACGGCTGGCAGTGCGTCTACTGCGGCCGCCAGACCCGCGACCTCACCCTCGACCACGTCATCCCTCGACACCGCGGGGGCCCCCACACCTGGGAAAACCTCGTCGCCGCCTGCCGCGCCTGCAACCACCGCAAAGCCGGCCGCACCCCACAAGAAGCCCGCATGACCCTCCTCCGCGAACCCACCGCCCCGCGCGTCAGCATCTACCACACCTTCTTCCCCTACCTCGAAAGCGAAGAAGCCTGGCGCAAATTCGTCCCCGGTTGGAACGACTCCATCCTCGCCGCCGCCGGCTGAACCCCTCCCGTCGCCACCCCCGAACCCCTACGGTATCATCTCCGACACCCGCCACGGAGGTTGAACGCGTGAAGCCCACCGCACCCAATTGGCGAGAGATCGTCGCCCCCAAACTCGTCTCCCCCGAAGAAGCCGTCTCCGTCGTCCAAGACGGCGACTGGGTTTGGACCGGCGGGTGGACCTCCGTTCCCCCCCAGCTCTGCGCCGCACTCGCCGCCCGGGCTGGCCAAGTACGCAACGTCACCATCGTCAACTTCCTCTCGCCCTTCAACTGGGACAGGCCCGAAGTCCTCGCCAGCTGGAAGGTCATCACCGGCTACTGCAGCCCCTTCGACCGTGCCGGCGCCCGCGAAGGTCGCATCGAATACGTCCCCGTTTCCCGCTTCCGCGAGGGCAAAATGCCGCCCGGCCTCGACCGCCTCGACGTCGCCCTCATCCCCATCTCCCCGCCCGACGAAGACGGCTGGTGCTCCTTCGGCCCCGGCGTCTTCTTCGGCCCCACCGTCTCCAGCATCGCCAAAACCCTCGTCGGCGAAATCCACGAAAACTTCATCCGCACCGGCGGCGGAAACCGCATCCACATCGACCGCTTCACCCGCGTCTGCGAATACACCCTCCCGCCAGCCGTCACCCCCATCCCGCCCCGCACCGAAGAAACCGAACTCGCCGCCAACGTCATCTGCACCCTCGTCGCCAACGAAATCGTCTACGATGGCGCCACCCTCCAGTTCGGAATCGGCGACGTCTCCGCCGCACTCCCCGTCTTCCTCGAAGATAAACACGACCTCGGCGTCCACACCGAACTCCTCCCCGGCGGCATCCCCGACCTCGTCGAAAAAGGCATCGTCACCGGCAAACACAAGCCCCACCACATCGGCAAAGTCGTCGCCAGCGCCATCGGACAAGTCCCGCCCGAAGACCTCGCCCGCATCGACCGCAACGACACCTACGAACTCCACGACTTCACCCACACCGACGACATCCGCCTCCTCCTCCAAATCGAAAACTTCATCGCCGTCAACAACGCCATGGCCGTCGACCTCACCGGCAACGTCTCCTCCGAGACACAAGGCAACCTGCTCTACTCCGGCACCGGCGGCCAGGCAGTCTTCGCCATCGGCGCCTCCACCGCCGCCAACGGATCCGTCATCGTCCTCCCCTCCAGCTCCCTCATCGGCGAAACTCGCCACACCCGGATCGTCGGCGGCCATCCACCCGGAACCGTCGTCACCGTCCACCGCGGCTTCGTCGACTACGTCGTCACCGAACAGGGCATCGCCAAGCTCACCGGAAAATCCCTCCGCGAACGCATCGGCGAAATGATCTCCATCGCCCACCCCGACTTCCGCGGCGAACTCAAAAAAGAAGCCCAGCGCCTCTACGGCATCACCGTTTGAGGCAGCCCGAACGGCCCCCGGCCAAGCCACCCTCGCCCCGGCCGTCGCCCCAGATCTGACCGCGCCCCCCAGCTGCGCTACCATCCAACCGTGCACCCCGACGACGACGACCGAATCCCCCTCGCACCACCACCCGCGGACCAGCGCGACCTCGGCCCCGACGAACGCGACCTCGACCTTATGGACGGCTCCTGGGAAGAGCAGTACTACAGCGGCCGCCTCCCCACCCGCGACTGGAACACCATCCTCCTCGCCGGCGCCCTCCTCATCGTCATCGCCCTGCTCCTGCCCATGCTCCTGGTGATCGCCCGGTGAGCACCGGCCCCGTCGCCCTCTTCGGTCCCGGCGGCGAAACCCTCCGCGCAGCCGCCCTCGCCCTCTCCGAACAAGGCCGCCCCATCGGCCTCTCCACGCTCGCACCCCAACCGGCCCAGGAATTCGCCACCGCCAGCATCGCCAACGAACTCTGGGCCCTCGGCGCATCCCATCTCCACCGCGTCCTCGACGCCGCCGACCCGGCCGCCACCAGCGCCTACCTCGCCGAACTCGAAGACCGCTACGGCCCCCTCGTTGCCTGCTTCGTCGACCCAGGCCCCAGCCCCGAAATCCCCTTCGACGAATTCTCGCCCGACGAGTGGCTGCCCGCCCTCCGTCAGCGACTCGCCGCCACCCTCGTAGTCCTCCGAGCCGCAGCACCCCTCATCGAACGCCGCGGCGGCGGGCCCATCCTCCTCGCCCACCATCCCGCCCCCACCACCACCGCCGGTGCCATGCTCCACGCCGCCCTCGATGCCCTCCCGGCGGCACTCGCCACCGAACTCACCGGGCGCCCACTCCGCATCCAAGCCCTCCAAGCCGGGCCCGAAGTAGGCCCGCTCATCCTCGCCCTCCTCGCCTGAACCCCCTCTACGCGCAGCCCCCATATCCCCTCCGCCGTCCCTTCCCCTTTCCTACCCCTCTAGCATTAAAAATCTTCAGCTAGAGCTTGACTTTATTAAGTGAAAGATCGAATATCACCAAAGAGCGCTAGATCACAACGGAGAAGAGCCATGTTCGACCTTCAGTCCTACTTCGTCGCCACCCACGCCGAACATTTCATCGCCAGCCGGCGCGCAGCCGCTCGCCGGTACTGCTACGGGCAGCCTGGGCCAGCCGTCGCTATCATGAGCGCGTGCGCCGGCGGGCTCCGCCGGCTCGCCGCCGCCCTCGACCGCTGGGCCGTCGGCAGCCCCGACCAGCTGCCCGAATTCGCCCCGCGCCAACACGGCGGCGCCCACTAACCACGGAGCCCCACACCAACATGGCCAGCCTCATCGGCGCCTGCCCCAGCTGCCAAAGCCCCATGGTCGTCCGCCGGCTCGAGTGCCCCGAATGTGGCACAGGCGTCGACGGCTACTTCGATGCCGGCCCCCTCGCCCGCCTCGACCGCGAACAGCTCGCCTTCGTCGAAACCTTCCTCCGCGCCCGCGGAAAAATCAAAGACGTCGAAGAAGAGCTCGGCATCTCCTACCCCACCGTCGTCGCACGCCTCAACGAAGTCCTCGTCACCCTCGGCTTCGAAGCCGGCGAAGACCCACGCAATGCCGAGCGCCGCCAGAGAATCCTCGATGACCTCTCGGCCGGCCGCATCTCCGCCGCCGAGGCCGCCGAACAGCTCCGCGCCCTCGCCACCCGCGATGACTGACCCCATCAGCGAACACCAGCGCCTCCGAGAAGAAGCCCGGCGCGCCCGGCAAGAAGCCGACCGCCTCCGCCAAGAGGCTCGGGCCGAAGCCCGCCGCCTCGAAGAAGAAGCCCGCCGCCAGCGCGAAGCCGCCCGTCGCCAACGCGAAGCCGCCCGCGCCCGCCGCCCCCACGACCCCGAGCCAACCACCACCGCCGAAACAGCCCGCGCCGAAATCCCCTTCCCACCCCTCGATGGCGTCCACAACCTCGAGATCGACAACACCGCCGGTAAGCTCACCGTCTGCACCGCCGCCCCAGACGAGCCCCCACTCATCGCCGCCACCGCGAGCAAATCGGCCCCCGAAATCCAGATCGACCGCGCCGGCGAAACCCTCCGTATCCACATCCGCGTCCCGCGCGGCTGGCTCTTCCGCCGCCGGCAGGGCGCCACCGCCCTCGTCCGCCTGCCCCCGGCCGAATTCCGCTCCCTCCGCATCGCCAACGGCTACGGCGAAATCGAAGCCACCGCCCTCACCGCCGAGAACATTCGTCTCAGCTCCGGCGCCGGCGCCGTCACCGGCATCGGGCTCCGCGGCGACCTCGAAGTCAGCGTCGGAGCCGGCAAGATCAGCATCCTCGCCCACGAAGGCACCGCCGCCGCCCACTCCGGCACCGGCGACATCACCCTCGACATCGCCACCCTCCAGCCCGGCATCTACCGCGTCGATGTCGGCCTCGGACGCGCCGAAGTACGCCTCCCGCCCGGCGCCGTCGTCGAAGTCCGCGCCAACTCCGGCCTCGGCAAGACCGCGCTCGGCGTCGCCTCCACCCCCGGCGCACCGGCCGTCATCAAGATCAACAGCGGCATCGGCGAGGCCTCCGTCCACTACCGCCAACCCAGCTCCGCCCCACCGCCCCCCCGCCCCCCGCGCCCCTCCGGCCCCGCCCGCGCCGCCGAGCGGCGCCGCGAAGCCGAAGAGCTCCGTGTCCTCCAACTCCTCGAACAGGGCCGCATCACCCCCGAAGAAGCGGCCGACCTCATCGCCGCCCTCCGCGGCATGCCCGGCCCGCCCCGCGACGAACCCCCCGCCCGCTAACCTCGCACACCTCGCCGCCCTCACACACCTCGCAGGTGCTCGTACCGCCCCAGGTACCCCAGCTCCGTCGCCCGTCGCGCCAGCTCCTCCCGAAACCGCGGATGCGCCAGCTCGATCAGCATCCGCGCCCGCTCCCGGATCGTCCTCCCGTGGAGATTCCGCGCGCCGAACTCCGTCACCACCCAGTGCACATCCCCACGGGTCGTCACCACACCGCTCGCCGGCGCCAGCTCCGGGCAGATCCGCGAGACAGTCCCGCCCTTCGCCGTCGAAGGCAACGCAATGATCGGCACGCCGCCCTTCGACCGGGCCGCGCCACGAATGAAGTCCACCTGACCCCCGATCCCACTGTAAAACCGCGGCCCGATCGAATCCGCCACCACCTGCCCCGTCAGATCGACACTCAAGGCCGAATTGATCGCCACCATCCGCTCCTGGGCCGCGATCACCCCCACATCGTTCGTATAGTCCACCGGCCGGAACTCCACCTCGGGATTCCAATCCACGAAGTCGTACAGCTCCCGGTTCCCCACCGCGAACGCCGACACCACCTTCCCCCGATCCCGCGACTTCCGGGCCCCGTTCACCACACCCTCGCGAATCAGCGGCAACAGCGCCTGCGTGAACATCTCCGTGTGCACCCCGAGGTCCCGGTGACCAGCCAACTCCCGGAGCACCGCACTCGGCACCGTCCCGATCCCCACCTGCAGCGTCGAGCCATCGGCAACCAGGCCCGCCACGTGGCGCCCGATCGCCATCGCCTCCGGCCCAGGCTCCTCCAACACCACCTCCGGCAGCGGCTCGTCCACCTCCACCGCCAGGTCGATAAAACTCGCATCCAGACTGTGCCCGAACGTGCGCGGCATCCTCCCGTTCACCTGGGCCACCACCGTCCGCGCATGAATCGCCGCCGCCATCGCACAGTCCACCGAGACACCCAGCGTGCACCGCCCCTCACGATCCGGCGGACTCACCTGGATGAACGCAACGTCCAGCGGCAACGCCCCGTCCCGTTCGAACTGCCGCGGAATATCCGAAAGAAAGATCGGCGTATAGTCCGCCCGCCCCTCCTGCACCGCTGCCCGGACATTCGGCCCAATGAACAGCGCATTGTGCCGGAAGCGCCCCTCCATCCCCGGCTCCGCATACGGCGCAGGCGCGTCCGTATGCAAGTGCACAACCTCCACACCCCGCAAGTCGTCCCGGATCGCCACCAACCCCTCGACCAACACCCGCGGCGTGCACACCCCGCCATGCACGTACACCCGGTCACCGTCCCTGACCACACCGACAGCTTCATCGAGACCCACGTATCGCATCCCCCAGAGCGTCGCCCCCCAACCGTCAACGGCGCAACCAGCATGCGGGCACCATCACCGCCGCCGATCGGCCCCTCCTGGCACAATCCCGGCGATGACCACCGTCCTCTGGTTCCGCCGCGACCTCCGCCTCCACGACCACCCAGCCCTCACCGCCGCCCTCGAAACCGGCCCCGTCGCACCCCTCTTCGTCATCGACCCACCCCTCGTCCACGGCCGCTGGGCATCGCCCAACCGAACAGCCTTCCTCCTCGCCACACTGCACGAACTCGATGCCGCCCTCCGCGAGCGCGGCGCCCGCCTCCACATCCGCCTCGGCAACCCCACCCGCGAAGTCCCGCAGTTCGCCCGCGAAGCAGGCGCCCAACGCGTCATCGTCACCCGCGACTACACCCCCTATTCCCGTCGACGCGACGCCGCCGTCGCCCGCGCCCTCGAGGCCCTCGGCATCGCCTTCCACACACGCCGCGGACTCCTCGTCCACGAGCCCGAAGAGATCCGCAACGCCACCGGAAAACCGATCGCCGTCTTCACCCCCTTCTACCGCGTCTGGCAAACCCTCCCCTTGCGGCCCCTCCACCCCTCCCCCGCCCACATCCCCGGCGCCCCCGGCCTCGACCCCGGAGAAATTCCCACCCCGGCCTCGCTCGGCCTCCCTCGCCCCGTCGATGCACTCCCCGCCGCCGGCGAAACCGCCGCTCGCGCCAGGCTCCAACGCTTCCTCGCCGGCCCCGTCTGCACCTACGCCGAAACACGCGACCGCCTCGACCTCCCAGGCACCTCCCGCATCAGCCAGGACCTCCACCTCGGCCTCCTTTCCCCCGTCGAAGTCGTCACACGCGCCCGCACCCTCGGCTGCGATACCGCCAAATTCGTCGCCGAAGTCGCCTGGCGCGATTTCTACCACCACATCCTTTGGCACCACCCGCGCGTCCTCCACGAGCCCTTCCAAGCCGCCTTCCGCTCCCTCCCCTGGCGAAACGCCCCCGCTCACTTCACAGCCTGGGCCACCGGCCAAACCGGCTACCCCCTCGTCGATGCCGCCATGCGCGAACTCGCCGCCACCGGCTACCTCCACAATCGCGCCCGCATGGTCGTCGCCTCCTTCCTCGCCAAAGACCTGCTCCTCGATTGGCGCCTCGGCGAAACCCACTTCATGCGCCACCTCGTCGATGGCGACGTCGCCAACAACGACGGCGGCTGGCAGTGGGCCGCCTCCGTCGGAACCGACGCCCAACCATACTTCCGCATCTTCAACCCCGTCATCCAGTCCAAGAAATTCGACCCCGAAGGCGCCTACATCCGCCGCTGGGTGCCCGAACTCCGCCGCGTCCCCGAAAGCTACCTCCACGAACCCTGGACCATGCCTCCATCCGCCCAAGAGGCCGCCCACTGCGTCATCGGGCACGACTATCCCCCACCCATCGTCGACCACACCCTCGCCCGGCAACAGGCAATCACCACCTACGAGCGGGCTCGCCGGGCCAGCGCCTCCGAACCGCCTACGCAAGCCGATCGATAAGGATCGTCCCCAGCCCCAACAGCATCAAAAACCCCATCACATCCGTGAACGTCGTCAGCCAGATAGAGCTCGCCACAGCCGGGTCGCCGCCCAGCCGCTTGATGCTGAGCGGAATGATCGCCCCCATGATCCCAGCAATCATCACGTTCGCCATCAGCGCCACGAACACCACCAACCCCAGCCAGGGGTTCGCCGAAAGCAACAGCGCCATCGCCGAAGTCAGCGCGCCGGCCAACGCACCGTGCACCAGCCCGAACCCCAACTCCTTCCTCAGCACCAACAGCCAGTCCGAAACCTTCACATCGCCTAGCGCAATCCCACGTACAACAAGTGTCACCGCCTGCGTCCCCGTATTCCCCGCATGCCCCGCGATCACCGGCATGAAGACCGCCAACGCCGCCGCCTTCGAAATCGTCCCCTCGAACGGCCGAACCACCAGCGCCGCCAGAAACGCCGTCGCCAAATTCACCAGCAGCCACGGCACCCGCCGCCGAACCGACCGCCATACCGGCGACAACACCGACTCCGCCTCGTCGAGGCCGACCATCCGGTACATGTCCTCGGTCGCCTCCTCCTGCAGGACGTCGATCAGGTCGTCCGCCGTCATCACCCCCTGCAGCCGCCCCTCCCCGTCCACCACCGGCACCGCCAGCAAGTTGTAGCGCTGCAAAATCCGCGCCGCCTCCTCCTGGTCCGCGTCCGTCGTCACCGCGTGCACGTCCCGCTGCGTAATCTCCTTCAACAGCGTCTTCGGCGAAGACACCAGCAAGTCCCGGATCGAAACCACCCCCTGCAACACCCCCGCATCGTCCACCACGTACAGGTAGTACGCCCGATCCGCCGGTGGCCGCAAAACCCGCAGATAGTCGATCGCCTGCTGCACCGGAATGTTCTCGTTGAGCGCAACGAAGCCGCGCGACATGACACCGCCGGCCGACTCATCCCCATACTGCAGCAGCTCCGCAACCTCTTCCCCACGGTCCAGCTGCGCCAGCGTTTCCGCCTGCTCCTCCGGCTCCAACTGCTGGATGACGTCCGCCGCCACATCGTCCTCCACCTCCTCCAGGACCGCAGGCAGGTCCTCCATGCCCACCCCGCGAATCAGCTCGCGAAGGTCGTCATCCTCCACGTACTCGAACAGCTCCGCCACCACGTCCGTCGGAAGATGGTCGAGCAGCGCCGTCCGCTCCGTTTCCGGGAGCTCCAGAACGAATTCAGCCAGGTCAGCAGGGTGAAGAGACGTTACCAGCGCGACGAGTTTCGCCCACTCGCCGTTCGCCGCAAGCGCGCGTGCATCATCGAAAAGCTCCCGGACAGCCACGTCGTCGGCCACGGATGAGTCCTACGTTGCGGAGGTTCGAGGCACGCGGGTGTGCGCACAACGCCGAACGTACGCCCCACCGCCAGAACGGTCAATCCGCGCCCGTCCCTCGGCCTCGATCCCCAACAACTCCTCACCTCCAGCCGCCACGACGGCAACACCGTCGATATCGACCAAGAAA
>NZ_DAOUBJ010000086.1:0-17330 GCF_034432735.1 Tepidiforma sp.
CGAATTCGGCCACGGCGCGCTCGAGCTCCTCTGCCTCGGCGAAGAGCTGGCGCACGGCCTCGTCGGCGAGCTCCTCGGCTTCGTCGCGGGTGCCGGTGGGTGGCTCGGCGGCTGGTGCGGCGGCCGGGGGCGATTCGACATCCGCTTCGACGGCGGGGGGCTCGGGCTCGACGAGGTGGCCCGTCTCGTCGATGGCGACATCGACCGGGGGCTCCCAATCGGGAGCGCGCATCCCCTCGGCCTCGGCGTCGGCGATCTCCTGCTCGAGCGCCTCGTCCTCTTCGACGACGAGGACGGGTTCGACGGCGGGCGGCGACCAGCCGGGTTCGGGCGCGGGCCAATCGCCACGGCGCCGTCGGAGGACGAGGAGGGCGATGGTGACCGCCACCCCGGCGACGGTCGCGATGACGAGCACGCGGACAAGGCGGCGCATCAGGTGCCTCCGCGCGCGGCTTCGCGCTCCAGCAGCGCTTCGGTCACGAGGCGGAGCGCTTCGTAGAGGTAGACGATCTGGTCGCGCGGGTGGAGGTCGATGCGCTTGAGCGTCTCTTTGCGGGCGGTGACCGGGTCCCATGAGCCGGTCAGTTCGATGGCTTCGTGGTCGATGCCCATCTGCAGTTCGTAGAGCTCGCCATCTTCGGCCACGACGATGCAGCCGATGTCGGGATCGGCGGGCGGGATGCCGGGGTCGACTTCGATGGCGTTGGTGAAGAGGGCGTTGGGAAACGGAGGAAAGGGGCGGAGTTGCTCGCTCGCCTCGCGGAGGAGGTCGGCGAGCTGGAGGGCTGCCCGCTCGAGGATGGCATCGGCCTGGGCTTTGCGGCGGAGTGCTTCGCTGGCCATACGGGCGCAGTATACGGAAGGAGGGGCGCGGGGTCTGCGGGATATTGCGGGGCGCGCGATCGGGCTTCGCGGCTCGTCGTCCTGCGAAGCCGCCCGCGGGTGTAGACTGGGGCACCCGGGAAATGTTTACCCACCTGCACACCCACACCGAATATTCGCTGCTCGATGGCATGAGCAAGATCGGCCCGCTGATGGACCGGGTCAAGGAGCTCGGCCAGGAAGCGATCGCGATGACCGACCACGGCGCGCTCTACGGCGCGATCGATTTCTACCGGGAGGCCGTGGCGCGGGGGATCAAGCCGATCATCGGTGTCGAGGCTTATGTCGCGCCGGGCAGCCGCTTCAGCCGCGAAAAGAGCGAGGGTTCGCCGTACCACCTGGTCTTGTTGGCGCGCAATCTGACGGGTTACAAGAACCTCATCGCGCTCGTCACCCGGGCGAATCTGGAGGGCTACTACTACAAACCCCGCATCGATCGCGAGCTCATCGAAAAGTACAGCGAGGGGCTCACGGTGCTCTCGGGTTGCCCCTCTTCGGAATTCCACCGACGGGTTCAGGAGGGGGACCGCGAGGGGGCGATCGCGGTCGCGCGCTACTACCGCGAGGTTTTCGATGGCCATTACTACCTCGAGGTGCAGGACCACGGCGACGAGAAGTTCACGCGGCTGAACCCGGTCATCGCGGATATCGGCCGCGAGCTCGGCATCCCCGTGGTGGCCACGAACGATAGCCATTACACCCTGCCGGAGGATGCGGAGGCGCACGATGTGCTCCTCTGCATCGGCACGAACGCGACGGTGGACCAGCGCGACCGGTACCGGTTCGATGGCCACGGGTACTACGTGAAGAGCGAAGCGGAGATGCTCCGCCTCTTCCCCGAGAACCCGGAGTTCATTACGAACACGATGCTCGTCGCCGACGAGTGCGACCTGGAGCTGAAGTTCGACCGACAGCTCTTGCCCGAGCCGCCGGTGCCGCCGGGCCGCTCGAGCGACGATTATCTGGCGGAGCTGTGCTTTCGGGGCCTCCGCGAGCGGTTCGCGACGGTCACCCCCGATTTGGAGGAGCGGCTCCGCTACGAGCTGGATGTGCTCCGCCAAACGGGCTTCACGGACTACATGTTCGTGGTGAAGGAGATCGCCGATTTCGCGCGGCGGGCGGGGATCCGGATGGGCGTGCGCGGCTCGGCCGCGGCCTCGCTCGTGCTCTACGTGCTGAAGGTGACGGATATCGATCCGGTCGCGAATCGGCTCGTCTTCGAGCGGTTCCTCAATATCGAGCGGCGCGAGATGCCCGACGTGGACTTCGATTTCGCCGACGACCGGCGCGACGAGATGATTCGGTTTGCCTACGAGCGGTACGGGCGCGACCGGGTAGCCCAAATCATCACCTTCGGAACGCTCGGTGCGAAGGCGGCCATCCGCGACGTGGGCCGGGCGCTCGGGCTCTCCTACGCCGAGACGGACCGCGTCGCCCGGCTGGTGCCGGAGGTGCTCCACATCACGCTGCCCGAGGCGCTCGAACAATCGATGGAGCTGCGCGAGGCCTACGAGGGCGATCCGAAGGTGCGCCGGCTCGTGGATACGGCCCGCCGGCTGGAGGGTGTCGCCCGTCACGCGAGCACGCATGCCGCCGGCGTGGTCATCTCGCGCGATCCGCTCATCGAACACGTTCCCCTCCAGCGGCCCACCCGCGGCGACGAAGACAGCATCCCGATGACGCAATTCGCTATGGATCAGGTGGCAAAGATCGGGCTGCTGAAGATGGACTTCCTCGGACTTTCGAACCTGACCATCCTCCAACGCGCGACCGACCTCATCCGCGAGACGACGGGCGAGGAGGTCGACCTCGTCCACCTGCCCGATGGCGACCCGAAGACGATGGAGATGCTGGGCAAGGGCGAGACGTTCGGCGTCTTCCAACTGGAATCGGCGGGGATGCGACGGTACATCCAGGAGCTCCAGCCGACGACGATCGCCGACCTCTGCGCGATGGTGGCGCTCTATCGGCCGGGGCCGATGCAACACATCCCGCGGTACATCGATGGAAAGCACGGCCGGGTGCCGATCACGTACCCGCATCCCGACCTGGCGGACATTCTCGACGAGACGTACGGCGTCATCGTCTACCAGGATCAGGTGCTCCTCATCGCGCGGAAGTTCGCGGGCTACACGCTCGGCCAGGCGGACATCATGCGCAAGGCGATGGGGAAGAAGAAGGCGGAGATCATGGCCGAGGAGCGGGGCCGATTCATCGCCGGTGCGGTGGCCAAGGGGTACCGCGAGGAGGACGCGCGGGCGGTGTTCGACCTGATCGAGCCGTTCGCGGGGTACGCGTTCAACAAGGCCCACAGCTGGTGCTACGGCCACATCGCCTACCAAACGGCCTACCTGAAGGCGAATTACCCGGTGCAGTACATGACGGCGCTGCTGCAGCTGGCCAAGAACGCGCCCGATACGCACGCACGCATCGCGGCGGCGGTGGCGGAGTGCTCGAAGCTGGGCATCGAGGTGCTCCCGCCGGATGTGAACGCGAGCCAGGAGAACTTCGCCGTCGAGCGGCGGCCGGACGGGTCGCTGGCGATTCGATTCGGACTCGGCGTCATCAAGAACGTCGGCTCGGCGGCGGTGGAGGGGATCATCGCGGCGCGCGAAGCGGGCGGCCCCTATCGCACCATCGAAGATTTCTGCCGACGGGCCGAGCTCTCGGCGGCGAACTCGCGCGCGCTCGAACACTTGGCGAAGGCGGGGGCCTTCGACCTCCTCGGCGGGCCGCCCGGCCCCTACAACCGCGCCACGCTGGCCGCCAACGCCGAACGGCTGATGGCGCTCGCCAGGCGGGAGCGGGAGCTCCGCGAATCGGGGCAGGCGACGATGTTCGACCTCTTCGGGGGCGAGGTAGAGACGCCGCTGCCAGCGCTCGACCTCGATACGCTTCCCCAGAAGCGGGAGGACTTGCTCGCTTGGGAGAAGGAGCTCCTCGGCGTCTACGTGTCCGACCACCCGTTCAAGTCGATCGCGCAGGAGGTGGCGCGCTACGCGACGCATAGCATCGCTGACCTCGGCCCGGAGCTCGCGGGTCAGACGGTCACCATCGCGGGGATGTTGTCGCGCGTGCAGGCGCGGGCAACGCGCGACGGGCGGAAGTTCTACCTTGCGGAGGTCGAGGACCTTTCGGGGTCGGCCGAGCTGATGGTCTGGAGCGATGCGATCGAGCTGACGGGGGAGGAGGCATGGGCCGAGGGGCGGGTGCTCGTCTGCTCGGTGGAGGTGCGCGACCGGGGCGACCGGGGCCTGACCTACGCGGTGCGCAAGGCGGCGCCCTACGATGCGGCCTCGGGGACGGCAGCGGGCTTCGCCGCGGCCCAGTGGCAGGTGGAGGCGCCGAAGAAGCGGCCCGGCATGGCCAGGCCGGGCGAGGAGCCCGCCCAGCGGGTGCCGGCCCAGGGAGCTGTGCCCCCGACGAACGGGCGGCAGCACGGCGGGCTGGCGGCGCCGGCGAACGGCGGCCTGCGTAACGCCGGCCCGACGGCGGAAGCGAGCCGCCCCGGGGTCACCCCGCCTATCGCGCCCGAGGCCGTTCGCCTCTCCATTACGCTCATCGAAACCGAGGATGTCCTCGCCGACGAGGCGCTGCTCAAGGCCGTGGTCGACCTCCTGCAGAAGCACCCGGGGAACGACGAGGTGCGGGTCGTCGTTCGGGATACGGCGGGGGAGGAGATGGAGTTCGATTTCCCACGTGCGGCGGCGACGGAGGAGCTGGCGCGAAGCCTGCGCAACCTGATCGGCAACCGCGGCTCCGTCCGCCTGATGGGGGGCGCGAAGGTGGCCGGGGCGGCGTAGGCGCGGGGCCGCTGTCGGCGTGCCTTAGCTCGGGAGGAGCCCGGCCTTGCGCGCGTCGTCGAGGAAGCGCTCGATACCGAGGTCGGTGAGCGGGTGCTTCAGCATTTGGGGGAGGAGCGAGGGCGGGATGGTGGCGATGTGGGCGCCGGCGAGGGCGGCCTGCGTGACGTGGAGTGGGTGTCGGAGGCTGGCGGCGAGCACGCGCGCTGCCAGCCCGTGCTTCTCGACGATCTCGACGCACTGACGCACGAGCTCCATGCCGTCGTGGCCGATATCGTCGAGCCGGCCGACGAAGGGGCTGAGGAAGGAAGCGCCAGCGAGGGCGGCGAGCAGGGCCTGGTTGGCCGAGAAGATGAGGGTGACGTTGACGCGGATGCCCTCACGGCTGCAGCGGCGGATCGCCTCGAGCCCCTCGGCGTCGATCGGGATTTTGACGACGACGTTGGGGTGCCAGCTGGCCAGTTCACGCGCTTCCTCGACGAGTTCGTCGGCGGTGCGGGAGATGCATTCGGCCGAGATCGGCCCATCGATGACGCTGGCGATCTCTTGGATGCGCTGGCGGTAGCTGACGCCGCCTTCCTTGGCGAGCAGGCTCGGATTGGTGGTCACGCCGCTGATGACGCCGTAGCGGGCGGCGGCGCGAACCTCGTCGATCGAGGCGGTATCGAGGAAGAGCTGCATGGCGGGCGACCCCAGGGCTGGCGTTCGGCTCCATGGTACGGGAGCACGAGGCTAGAGGGATTGGCCCCCTGAACGCGGGCGGCCCCCGCCGGAGAAGGAAGCGGGGGCCGCCCTTGGGAGTCCAGGTGTCCGCCTGAGGGGAACGCAGCATGAGGAGGGCGTCGACCTGGTGCCTGCGGGCGACCCAGGGGCCCTGGAACCCTGAGTCGCACCACACGCTGGATATTAGGCGAACCTAATCGAAAAAGCAAGAGAAGAAAAAACTCGATAAGCTCGCGGAGAGGTGGGGTGCCGACCGGTGCGAGCGCCCCGCCGAACTCACGGCATGACCAGGGTGGCCGGTTCCTCGAGGTAGACCCAGTAGACGCGGAGGGTGAAGAGGCCGCCGAAGTCGTTGAGGTAGCGCGGCTGGCCCGGCAGGTAGCTCAACCAGCGGCCGCTGGCGTTGTCGTACTGGAGCACTTGGGTGTACTTGCCGGCGATACTCGCGAGGGCATCGGCGACGGCGCGCGATTGGCCGGTGTAGGTGATGTTGTTCCAGCCGGCGGCCAGCTCGATGGTGCGACCGGGGGGCGGGTTGGGGTTGAGCGAGGCGACGTTCGCCGCCGGTGCATCGACCCAGTAGGCGTCGTACTGCTGGATCACCGGGTAATCGCTGACGGCGGCGGGGGCGCCGCGGAGGTAGCGGCGGTAGGCGCCGAGGAGGCCCTCCGCCTCGCTGAAGGCCCACTTGAGCGGGTCCCACCGGTAGATGGCGCTCCAGGGGAGGGGGAGGGTGGAGGCGGCGCCGGGCAGGGGCCCGCTCGGCTCGAGGTGGGCGACGTTCGACCAGCCGCTGCCGAGGGTCTGCACGACGACGGCCCCAGGGGGCGGCGTGACGCTGCTGAAGAACAGCCCGGCGAGTCCGAGGTCGGCGTTGCGGCCACCCCAGGCGACGGTCGGCTTGGCAGCGAGGCCACCGATGACGAGTTCGACCTGGGCGCCGGGTGCCCCGCAGCCGGGCGTTTCGGCGGCCGACCGCACCTTCAGCGTGAAGGTGGAGACCGGGCCGGCGGAGACGGCGGAGGTGGTGCCGCAGACCGTCGTGCCGACGCGCGCTTGGATCGACGTGCCCCCAGGGACATCGCGCCAGTCGTGCTGGGGGACGCCGCTGATGGACATCGGGATGCGGGCCATGGCCCCGCCGATGTCGACGATGCCGCTCCCGGCCCAATTCTGGCCGTGGGGTGCGGGTGGGGCGGGCGTGGCGGCCGCGCGGGCAGCGGCGATGTAGTCGTCGGCGCTGAGCCGGCTGTTGCGCGAGATGAGGAGCGCGAACATGCCGCTGACGAGCGGGGTGGCGAAGCTGGTGCCGCCCTGGAAGCCGCCGATCGGCTCGCCGATCTCGGCGTAGGGGTTTTGCAGGCCGATGTCCGTCCGGGTGGTGGAGAGGAGCCGATTGCCCGGGGCAGCGAGATCGATGGCCGGGCCGTAGTTGCTGTAGCTTGCCCAGCTCATGCCGTTCAGGTTGTCGGCGGCGCCGACGGCGATGACGTTTTCGTACTGGGTGTAGGCGGCCGGGTAGGCGACGCCGGCGGGCTGGCCGGCGGTGTGGTTGCCCGCTGCCGCCACGACGATCACGCCGGAATCCTGCGCCAGCTGGAGCGCCGCCCGCAGGGCCGGGATATCGGCCTGGGTGTGCGGCGGGTCGGAGGCGATGCTGATGTTGATCACCCGGGCGCCTTGCCGGACGGCGTAGACGATCGCATCGGCGATGCGGGTCATGAAGCCTTCGCCGCGGCAATCGAGCGCCTTGATGGCGAGCAGGCGGACGTTCCACGCGACCCCCGTGACGCCCATGGCGTTGTCCCCGGCGGCGCCGATGATCCCGGCGACGAGCGTCCCGTGGCTGCTGGGCATGTCGTCGAGGATGGCGCCGGTGGGCTGCGAGGTGGTGTACCCGCACATGGCGGCGTTGACCTGGGTGAGATTGACGAACCGGCACCCGTAGCGGTCGTTGAGACAGCCGTTGCCATCGCGGTCGATGCCGTCGCTCTGGTTGTCGATGGGGTTTTCCCAGAGCCGTCCGGCGAACTCCGGGTGGCGCACGTCGAGCCCCGAATCGATGACGGCGACGATCACGTCGCGCGAGCCGGTGTGGAGGTCCCAGGCGGCGGGGGCGCCGATGGCGGCGAGGTACTGCGCCTGGTTGGGGCCGTTGCCGCTGCCGAGATAGTACGGGTCGTTGGGGATGGCGGCGGCACGGACGGGGGCATCGGGCACGGCGCTCACCACGTTCGGGGCGCGGGCGATTTCGGCGGCGTAGTCGGCGGGGTCGCGCCCGGCGGGCACGGGCAGGGAGAAGTAGCCTTGCTCGGCGAGGGTTGGCGGCGGCTGCCAGGGGCGCAATGTCTGGGCGCGGAGGGCGGTATCGAACTGAACGGAAACGTAGGCGACCGGGGCGGGCGGCGGCGTATCCGCGGTTGCCGGGGTGGCCCCGGCGGCGCCGCCAAGTGCCGCCACGGCGAGAACGATGGCGAACCAGCGACGCGGCACGAGCTGCCCTCCCTCCGCCCTCGGGCTTCAGCCGCCGATCACCCCGATGGCGGGAGTGGGGATCGGCGTGGGCTCCACGGCCGGTGCCTCGCCGAGGAGCTTGGCATCGACCAGGACGGCGAGCTCCCGTGCCTGGTCGGTCGACATGTAGGGGACGGCGCCGTACGTCTGGATGGAAACGACGGCGTTGCCCCGCCGGAAGACGAAGCGATGATAGACGGAGGGGACGTCGCTCGTCCCGATGGTGGGCCCGGCGAACCGGAACGCGGCGGACTGATTGGCGAGCGGCCGAGCTTCGGCCCGCTCGCTCCCGGACCGGGCGGCGAGCCGGTTGGTGTAGTACTCGTAGGCGGTCCGCGCTCCTGCTGGCGTTTCGAAGAGGTACACCTCGATCCAGGCGGAGTAGCCGCCCTGGACGACCTGGGCTGCCAGCCCGACGGGGTCGTACTGCACCTGGTAGCCGTCGATGATCCGCCACTGTTGGGCGAGCCCTTCGCCCTGCGCGTTCGTGTCGAACCAGTACGAGGCGGTGAACGTGGTGATGTTCATCGTGAACGTTTCGGAGACGTTCACCCGCATTTCGGGCGGCATCTCCTCGAGGAGCGGGGCGTACTTGCTCGCGGGCCGCGCGACGCTCGGTTCGGGGCCACCCGCAAGGCCGCCCGAGCTGCGGGGGGTGGGCTCTTTCACGGGCCTATCGACGTTGGAACCGCCGCTTTGGTTCCCGCCGTTGCCGCTCGTGAGGAGGAGCGTGCCGACCGCCGCCGCGGCGATGACGACGAGGCCGCCGATGAGGACGATGACGGGGAGCGAGAGCCGGCGGCGGCGCGCCATCAGTTGCCTGCCGCGGGGGTGTAGTTGCTCGTGGGGGTGGGCTCTGGCGTGTCGAGCTGGCCGAGCGCTTTCTTGTCGCTGATGAGCGCGAGGTTCCGCGCCGGGTCGACCTTCATGAACGGCTCGGCGCCCTTGGTGAGGACGACGCAGACGAGATTCCCGCGCCGGAACAGCACTTGGTGGTAGACGGCATTGACGCTCGACTTGCCGATCGTGCCGAGCGTCATCACGTAGGCGGCGCTCTGGTTGCCGACCTGGGCCATGGAGACGGGGGCCATGCCGGGTTGGGCGGCGGCGAACTTGTTGAAGTAGTCGTAGGCCTGTTTCGCGCCGCTCTCCTGGGCGAAGAGGTGGCATTCGGTGCGAATCCAGTAGGCACCGTTGAGGACGGCGGTTTCGCGCCCCTCGGGGGTGTAGCCGGTCTGATAGCCGCCCTCGTACCCCCAGCTCTGGAGCAGCTTCTTGCCCTCGGCCTCGGAGGAGAAGACGGAGGTCTTGGCGTAGGCGTCGCCATCGACGACGAGGGTGCTCGGGATATCGGTAATCCAGTTGGTGCCCAGTTCTTCGACGCGGACGACGTATTTGCTCGCTGGTGGATCGAGGCGGGGGCTGACGCTGGGGTTGGTGACTTCGGGGGTCGCGGTGCTGCCGCCCTGGGCGGGAGGGGCATCGGCGGTGCCGTCGCCACAAGCGATGGCAAAGGGGAGCAAGGTCGCGAGGGCGCAGGTGGCCAACGCTAAAGCGCGGGGCATACCGAACCTTCCCGGGGGCGTCTGCCGGTGAGTGTACGTTGGGGCCCCGGTTAGCGGAAGGAAAGACGAAAGATTTGGGGAAGCGAGCCGGGTGCGGGCGCGGCTTCCGTTTCCCTGCGCTGGCCCCTTGCAATGCGGGCAGCATGCCTCTCGCCGGGAGGTGGCTGGCGCCGGCGTCAGCTGGTGCTTGGAGCTGTGCGCGGGGCCTTGCCACGCTCGCCGGCACGAACGATGGAGGTTCGCGAATCCGTGCCCGCCCAGCAACTCCCCCTGCCCGACTTGCCCCTCCCGCAGCTGCTTCGCCAGCTCGATTTCGACCGCTTGGCCCGCTACCGCGAGCACCTCGCCTTTTATCTCGGCCAGCATTGGAGCGGCCGGCCGCGCCGCGGCGAGCGCCGCCTGACGTTCAACTATGCCCGGGCCGTGGTGGACAAGGTGACGGGCTACCTCCTGGCGGGGGCGAACATCCAGGTGGTGGGCGACGAGACACCCGCCGGGCTCGCACGGGCGCGAGCGGCGGAGCGGGCCCTCCGCGCAGTCGAGGCGGCGAACGCCCTCGGCCAGCTCGACTACGAGACGGAGCTGGATTGCGCGGTCCTGGGCGATGGTGCCTACCGCGTGGCCTGGGATGCGCGGGCGCAGGAGGTGAGGGTGTCGGCTCCGGACGTGCAGGGGCTGTTCGCCTGGCGCGATGCCGCCCAGCCGGGCCGCCTCGATGCCATCGCGCATCGCTATCGGGTCGGCGAGGATGAATTCATCGAGTACTGGACGGCCGAGCGGTTCGAGCTCTGGCATGGTTCCGAGCTGACGGAGCGGCTTCCGAACCCGTACGGCTTCATTCCCTACGTGGTCTTTCCGAACCTGCGCGAGCCGAAGCAGCCGTGGGGAGCGAGCGACATTCCGCCGTTGGTGGAGGTGAACCGCGAGCTGAACCGGGCGTTCAGCCAGCTGAGCCAAGTCCTGGAGCTCTCGGGGAACCCGATCGCCGTGCTCGAAGGGGTGACGGCCTCGGAGGGCATCGCCGTGGAGCCGGGCGCTGTCTGGGAACTCCCGGAAGAGGCGCGGGCGTACTTGCTCGACCTCCTCCAGGGCGGTGGCGTCGCGCTCCACGCGACCTATATCGAGCTGCTCTACCGCGTGCTGCACGATTTGGGCGAATCGCCGCGGACGGCGTTCGGACACAATCCGCAGGGGCTGAGCGGGGTGGCGCTGAACACGGAGCTCGACCCGATCGCGCGAAAGGTGGAGCGGAAACGGCGCATTCGCACGGCGGCCTACGAGCGGCGGGCGTGGATGGTGCTTCAACTGCTGGCGCGCTTCGAGGGGTTGGAGGTGGAGGGGCTGCGCCCGGTGATGCAGTGGGGACCGGTGCTCCCGGCCGACCGCTCGCGCCAGGTACAGGACGCGCGGCTGCTCGTGGACGGGGGGATCGTTTCGCGCCGGACTGCCGCTGCCGCGCTCGGCGTGGAGGACCCGGAGGCCGAGGCCGCCCGGGTGCGGGAGGAGCGCTCGGGCTGAGGCCACCTCCCGTCGCAGCCGGAGGGCCTGCCCCCGCCGCGGGGGCCCGCTGGGGTCCGCCCCAGGGGCGGCCCCCCGGGTGAACGGGACTGGCCGGCAGTGGCCATCGGGTGAAGGCGGGGTGGACGGATCGGCAGAACTTCGTAGGAAAGTGGTTGCGGAGGGGTGCACCATCTTCCAACGGGGTGGCGAGGGAGTGACGATGCGATGACCAGCCGGCGACAGCCCGGTGCAAAGGACGGTACCGACAGCCATGACCCCCAACCTGACTACCCTCCTCGTCGATAGCGACGAGTTCGCCCGCGAGACGATGCGCCAGCGGCTGGAAGCCGCGGGGCTGGAGGTGACGCTCGAACGGCCCGGCGGGCTCGCCGCACAGGAGACGATCGCCCAGTTCCATCCGGACGTGGTGATCGTGGCGGTGGAGCCGCCGATCCAGCGGGCGCTGCAGGTGATCACGTTCACCCGGGAGTTGCTGCCCGGCACCTCGATCGTCGCCTACAGCAGTGACTGGTCGCCGCACCTGGAGCGCCGCTTGATGCAGGCCGGCGCCAACGATTTTCTCCACGGCCAGGTGAGGAGCGAGCGGCTCGTGGAGGTGGCAGCTCGGGTTCGCGCGATGGCGATCCGGCGGACGCGGCTCGCGACCGGCGAGCTCGAGCAGGCCGGCCGCATCGTCACGGTGGTCGGGCAGAAGGGAGGCATCGGCAAGACGACGACGAGCACGAATTTGGCTGCGGCCATCGCCGGGAGCGGCCAACGTTCGGTGCTCCTGATCGATCTCGATACGCGGTTCGGCGACGTGGCGATCATGCTCGACGTGACCCCGACGTACACCGTCTCGGAGGTGGCGCTGGAGCCGTCGTACCTCGACCGCGAGGTGTTCCACCGGGTGCTCCTGCAGCACGAATCGGGCGCGTACGTGCTGCCGGCTGCGCGCGATTACCGGAGCTGGCTGAACTGCGGCCCCGCGGAGATCCAGCGGCTCATCCGCTTCGCGGCGACGATGTTCGACGTCGTGATCTGCGACACCCCGGGGACCTACAACGATGTGGTGGGGGCGGCGTTGGAGGTGAGCGACCTGGCGGTGGCGATCACGAGCACCGATGCGACGAGCCTCAAGAACGCGGCCTTGCTGGTGGAACACTTCCGGGCTCGGGGGCGCGCCGAGGACCGGCTGCTGGTGACGCTGGTCCACGGGCACGGAGAGCAGGGACCGTCGAAGGCTGACGTGGAGTTCGTCATCGGGCATCCGGTGAATTTCGAAGTGCCCTTCGACCAGGCGGTGCAGCGGGCGACGCAGGCGGGCTCGCCGGTGGTGCGGTATCGGCCCGGTGCCCCGGCGGCCTGCGTCTACGAAGCGCTCGCCGCGGCGGTGGCGGGCTACCCGGCTCCGGTGCCGGGCGGGCGGGATGTGCGCTCGCGCTTCTTCGGCTTGTTCGGCCGGAAGGGGCGGGCAGTGGCCGCCAAGGGCGAGCGGGTCGCCGTCTGAATCGTCCTGGCGGCGCTCTCGGGCGGGGGCGCTGCCGGTTGGAACATGGCTTCCTCTCCAGGCGCGGGAGCCCCGGCAGGCCGGCCGGGGCTTTCGTGCGAGAGGGCGCTGTTTACCAGGCGGGCGGCGTAATGGTGACGACCTGCCCGGAGCGGTGGTAGATGCGCGGGAGGCGGCCGGAGAGCCCGGCGATGAGGTCCCAAGCGATGGTGCCGGCGAGCCGGGCGACCTCGGTGGCGGTCAGCCGCTCTGGCCCGTCGGCTCCGAGGAGGGTGACGACCTCGCCCTCGGCGGCCCCGGGGGCATCGGTGACGTCGGCGAGGAACTGGTCCATGCAGACGCGGCCGATCATCGGGCAGCGGCGCCCGCGGAGGAGCACTTCGCCGGCGTTGGAGAGGGAGCGGCGCCAGCCGTCGGCGTAGCCCACGGGGACGAGTCCGGCGAGGGTCGGGCGGCCGGCGCGCCAGGTGAGGCCATAGCTCACTCCTTCGCCGGGGGCGACCCGGGCGACGCGGGCGAGCCGCGCGCGGAGGGCGAGCACCTGGCGGAGCTCGGGCCCAGGGGTGTTCGCGGGCAATTCACCGTGGAGGGCGAGCCCGATGCGAACGCCGGAATACCGGAAGGCCGGGCGGCGAAGGGCCGTGGCGCTGTTCGCGGTGTGGCGGTAGGGGATCCAGGGGAGGGCGCGGGCGGCGGATTCGAACCGCCGATGCTGCTCGTCGCTGAAGCTGTCGTCGGCCTCGTCGGCGTTCGCCATGTGGGTCGTGAGGCCTTCGACCTCGAGGCCGGGGAGCGTTCGGCAGTATTCGGCGAGGGCCACCGCTTCGTCGAGCTCGATGCCGAAACGGTGGAGGCCCGTATCGACTTTGATGTGCACCGGGACGCTGGCGCCGGCGGCGGTGGCGGCGGCGGAGAGGGCCTCGGCGAGCTCGCGCGAATGGCAGGTGAGGGTGAGCCGGGCGCGGACCGCCTGGGTGGCATCGGCCGGGAAGGCGTGCCCCAGGACGAGGATCGGGCGGGTCACGCCGGCCTGTCGGAGGAGGTAGCCCTCGTGTGGCCACACGACCGCGAAGCGGTCGACGCCGGCCGCTTCGAGGGCAGGGGCGACGACGGCGGCGCCGGCACCGTAGGCGTTCGCCTTGACGACGGCGATCAACTCGACGGGGCCGAGGAGCGCCTTGAGGGCGCGGGTGTTCGCAGCCAGCGCGTCGAGGTCGATTTCGAGCCAGGCGTTGAGCGCAGCCGTGACGTCGCTGAGGGCGTTGTGGGTGACGGGGGGATGGGCCACGTGCCTCTACCGGTCCGTTTACCTGCCCGGGGGTGGGGGCTTTGACCGGCCTCCTCTCCGCTGCCTAGCATCGGGGACGTGAGGGCCGGACGCAATCGCGCGGCCTGGGGCGGGTTCGTCCTCCTGTGTACCGCAGTCGTCGTCGCTGCTGGCTCCGTGGAACGGGCCTCGGACTCGGGCACCACGGCGAGGCCCCCGGCGGGGGCGCCGGCGACGCCGACGCTCGCGCTGCCTTCGCCGACGGCGACGCGGGATGCCGGGCCGAGCGCGCTGCCGGTTGGGCTGGAGGAGGCGGAGGAGCGGTTCCGCGAAGGGCGGTTCGCCGAGGCGCGGGCGGGGTTCGAGGCCGCAGCGCGAGCCGGGGGCGGCCCGGATGTGGTGGGCGAAGCCTGGTTCGGCGTCGGGCGGGCGGCGGAGGCGCTCGGCGACCGCGCGGGCGCCGTGGAGGCGTTTCGACGTGCGCTCGGGGTGGCCACGCCCGAGGGCGAGCTGGCGAGCCGGGCCACCTATCGGCTGCTCCGGGCGCTCAACGATGGGGCCGAGTTCGCCGCGGCGGTGGAGGTGGGCGCACCGACTGGCGCGGGCGTGGTAGCGGCCTACGCACGTTACGAGCGGGGCCGTGCCTTGGCCGGCGTGGGGCGCCGGGCGGAAGCCGCAGAGGTTTGGGAGGGCATCGCGGGCGACGCTTCGTTGGCCGTGGCGGTCCGAGGGGCAGCGATGGATGGCCTCGCCACGGTCGCCCGCGATGGCGGCGACGTGGCGGCGCTCGGCCGCTGGCTCGATGCGCGGATTGCGCTCGATGGCGCGCCGCCGGCGCGATTGGAGCGGGCGCTGGTGGCCCGCCAGGCGGGCGACCTGGCGACCTTCGAACGGCAGCTGCGGGAGCTGATGGCGGCCGCTCCGCTCTCCCGCGAGGCGACGCTCGCCATCGCCGAGCTGGAGGCAGCGGGGCTGGGTGTCGACCCCGGACAGGCGGGGTTCATCCTTTACCGGCGGGGGGCCGATGCCGAAGCCGTGCGAATCCTTTCGGGGGCGGTCGATGAGCCAGGGCTCGCCCCGGAAGAGCGCACCTTTCGGGCGTACTACCTCGCCGCCGCGCTGGAGGAGCTCGGGCGGTATGGAGAGGCCGTCGCCTGGTACGACGCAGCGGCCGCGACTGGCGCGACTTCGCCCTTCGTCCACCGGGCGAGATATTGGGCGGCGCGCGTGCTCGAAACGAGCGGGCGGACGGAGGAGGCGGCCGAGCGCTACCTAGCGCTCGCGGTACAGGGGCCGATCGGGGAGTTTTCGGCCGAGGCCGCTTTCCGTGCGGGATATGTACGGTATAGCGGTAACGACATCGCAGGAGCGCTGTCGGCCTGGGAGGCGGCGAGCGCGGCGGCCAGCCCGCGACTCGAGTACTGGCGGGGGCGAGCGCTCGAAGCGGTCGGTCGTGGGGAGGAGGCGGTGGCGGCCTACCGGCGGGCGGTGGCGCTCGATCGGTTCGATTTCTACGCGTTGGAGGCGGCCGCGCGGTTGGGGGAACCGGTGCTCTCGCTCGATGTGGGCTACCGGCCGCGCGAGCTGGCGAGAAGGACGGATTGGGAGGCGATCGCGGCCTGGCTGCGGGGGCGGATCGGGGGCGACTGGCCAGGCTCGGCTCCGACGGCGGCCTGCGCGCTCGCCCGGGCCGGGCTGGGCGCCGAGGCGGCGGGGGAGGTGAGGGCGGCGGCCGTCGGTGCGTCGGTCTGGCGGCTGCTCGAGTTGGCGCGAGAGGCGCGGGAGTGCGGGCTCGTCCACGTCGCGATCGGGCTGGCGGTGGGAGTGCGCGAGGCGGTCGGGGTGGCGCCGTGGGAAGCGCCCAGGGAGCTGTTGCGCGTCGCGTATCCGGTCGGGTATCCGGCGGCGGTCGATGCGGCGAGCCGGGAGGCGGGCATCGATCCGCTCTTTTTGGCGGCGCTGGTGCGCGTGGAGAGCGGCTGGGACCCGCTCGCGGGCTCGCCGGCCGGGGCGCTGGGGTTGACGCAGGTGATTCCCTCGACGGGGGCGGGGATTGCGCGCGCTTTGGGGGTGGAGCCCTTCGCGGCAGCGGATCTGTACCGGCCGGCGCTATCGCTCAGGTTCGGGGCGTATTACCTGGGGGTGCAGCTGGGGCGGTTCGGCGATCCGCTCCTGGCGCTTGCGGCGTACAACGCGGGGCCGGGCAACGCGCTGCGCTGGGCGGCGGGCGATGCGGGAGCGGCGGCGCTCGTGGAGGGGATCGACTTCACCGAGACGGAGCGGTACGTGCGGCTGATCGTGGAGGGGTACGCCGCCTATCGGCTCGCCTGGGGCGAGTGATTCGACGATAACGGGGGCGAGCGGGTACCTTGGAGGTTCGCGCGGGCGGCGCAGCTCGAGAGGAGGTATCGCATGGCGACGAAGCGGACGTATCAGCCGCATCGCATTCCCCGGAAGCGCGAGCATGGCTTCTTGAAGCGGATGTCGACGCGAGCGGGGCGGCTGGTGCTGAAGGCGCGGCGGCTGAAGGGGCGGAAGCGCCTCACCGTCGTGTGAGACGGGGGCTGGCGATGGACCGCTCGCGGCGATTGCGGAGGGGTCCAGAGTTCGATACTGCGTATCAGAAGGGGACCGTCGTGCGCGGTCCCCTTCTGATTGTGCGGGGGCGGCGGAGCGGGTTAGCGCGGACGCGGTGGGGGTTCGCGGTGGGGCGGCGGTTGGTGGCGAAGGCGCACGACCGGAACCGGGTACGGCGGCGGTTGCGGGAGGCGGCGCGGTGGGCGGGTGTCGGGGAGGGGTGGGACATCGTGGTGGTTGCACGGGAGGGGGCGGTGGCGGCGCGGTTCGAGGCGTTGGTCGAGGAGGTGCGGCGGTTGGTACGGAGGCTGGTGCGGGAGGAGGGGAAGGGTGGGTCGCCGACGGGAGGTGGCGGATGAGTCGCTGGCTGGCGAGGCCGTTGATCTGGCTGGTGGTCGCGTACCAGGCGACGGTATCGCGGGCGATGCCGCCGGTGTGTCGGTTCGAGCCGTCGTGTTCGCGGTACGCGCGGGAGGCGTTGGAGCGGCACGGGGCGTTCCGGGGCGGATGGTTGGCGTTGCGGCGGCTGAGTCGGTGCCGGCCGTTCGGCGGGAAGGGGTACGATCCGGTTCCGGACTGAAGGATTGGGCGTTCGGGGGATGGCCAGCGGGGTGTGCGCGGTCCGAACTGTCGAGTCGGTGGCGTGGGAGGCGAGATACTGTCGAGAAGGCGGATGCGATCCGCGGGTCAGCTCACCGTTCCACGTGAAACATCCCCGGGGTCGATGGTCCGGCCGGGCGGGGTTGGACGCTATCGGCCCGCGGGCGTCGCCTCCGCCTTTCCTCGATGGTGTTTCACGTGAAACGTCGAAGCCTTGGATGGGGTCCGCGACGTCGGGCGATGGCGAGCAGCATGGGGGATCCATCGCGTGCCGGAGGGATGGTGCGCGATGGCGACGGGAGGGGGCGGGTCTCACGGGCGATCCGGCGGGTTGACGCGGCGGCCGCCGGAGGCGCGGGGGCCGTTCCACGTGAAACACCCGGCACGTC
>NZ_DAOUBJ010000087.1:0-7124 GCF_034432735.1 Tepidiforma sp.
CGCCGGATGGATGGCCAGCACCTCCCCCTCACCCCCCGCCGCCAACGCGATCGCCTCGAACGTCCGCACCCCAAAGAGCGGCGCACCCGTCGCCAGCGAAATCCCCTGGGCCGTCGCGATTCCCACCCGCAACCCCGCATACGACCCCGGCCCACTCAACACGATAACGCCCCCCGGGCGCTCCACCCCCAACAACCCCTCGATCGCAGCCAGCAGGCCCGTCGTATGCGTCCGCCCCTCCTCCGCCACCACCAACTCCCGCCGTCCCTCGCCATCGAGCCCGACCGCGAACCAATCCGAAGCCGTATCGATAACCAGAATCGTACTCACGCCGCGCCGAGCGCCTCGACAAGCTCGCGGCCACGCACACCCCGCGGAATGAACCGCAGCCGACGCGTCCGCGGCCCCAGTTCGCCCGGCCGAAGCTCCACGATGAGCCCATCCCCCGGCAACAGCTCCGCCCCGCGCTCCGGCCACTCGATAACCAAAACGCCCTTCTCCGCGTAATCCCAGAGCCCCAGCTCGTCCAGCTCCTCCACATCCTCGATCCGATACAGATCCACGTGGTAGAGCACCTCCCGCCCAGCGTACTCGTTCATCAGCACGAACGACGGGCTATTCACCTGCCCCCGGCACCCCAACCCCCGCCCGATCCCCTGCGTCAGGCACGTCTTCCCACTACCCAGGTCGCCGCTCAAAAGCACCACATCGCCCCGCCGCAAAAAGCGCCCCAGCCGCTCACCCAGCGAACGGGTCTCCTCCTCGCTCGCAGAAGCCAGCTCCAGCACCCTCTCACCTTCCATACCCCAAGTATAGAAGCCATCGTGCTAACGCCCCATGTCCAGCCCACGCCATCCACCCAGCTCCGCCCACCATCCTCCTCGACAATAGCGCAACCTCATACCCGTGATTGACCACTAGAGAGCCGCTAGCTACCTTGTCCTAGCGAACGCCTCGGCCACAGCCCACGGCGCCCCCATCCTCACGGTCCCTACACGGAGTTCATTGCGCATGATGAGAATCTCCACCGAAACCGGTAAGCAGCCCGTCTCCGCCAGCCTCGGCAGCCGCATCCGCGCCGCCCGCCGCGACGCCGGCATGAGTCAGGGCCAGCTCGCCCAGGCCCTCAACACCACCCAGAGCGCCATCAGCCTCTACGAAGCCGGCCAGCGCTCCGTCGGCATCGACATGCTGCTCAACGTCGCCCGCATCCTCAACCGCCCCCTCCACTACTTCCTCGGCGAAGACGGCGAAATGCTCTACGTCAAAGACAGCGAGATCGCCCAGCTCATCCAAGAGCTCGAACGCCACCCCGAAGACCTGCCCGAACTCCTCCAATACTGGAACTTCCTCCGCTGGCGGCGCATGTCGTCCAACGGCTCCGGCCGCCACTGACCCACCCCAGGCACAGAACCCCGCAGCCGGGCCGTCAACGGCCCGGCTGCTCCCTTTCCCCCACACCGCACCCCACGGAGGCCCCATGCGACGCCTTTGCGACCCCGCCGACGCCCGCCGCCTCCTCAACCCCGGCCCCGTCGCCATCGTCACCACCGCCTGGCGCGGCAGCGCCAACGCCGCCCCCATCGCCTGGACAACCCCACTCTCCATCGACCCTCCCCGCCTCGGCGTCGCCATCGCCCCCGAACGCCACACCGCCGCCATGATCCGCCTCAGCGGCGCCTTCGCCATCAACATCCCCGGGCCCAGCCTCCTCGAACAGACCGCCTTCCTCGGCTCCCTCAGCGGCCTCCAAACCAACAAAATCGAAGCCGCCGGCCTCCACACCTTCCGCCCCCTCACCATCGACGCCCCCCTCATCGAAGAATGCCTCGCCTGGATCGAATGCACCGTCCAGGATGCCCACCGCATCGGCGACCATACCCTCTTCATCGCCGAACCCGTCAAAGTCCAAGCCGACGACCAAGCCTACGTCGGACGCTGGCTCCTCCAAAACCCCGAACACAGCCCCCTCACCTACCTCGGCGGCAGCTACTACGCCATCATCGGCCAACCCCTCCAAGCTACCTACACCATCGACGAGCACGGCGCCCTCGTCACCGAAACCCCCGAAAAACGCGAAGCCCGCCTCGAGCGCGAAGCCCGCCAGGCCGAACTCCGCCGCCTCGAAGGAGAGGAAGGCCTGCGCCAACGCCTCCAGACCGAAGGGTCATCACCCTAGGCAGCCCATCGACAGCCCCGCCCGCACCCGAGCGCGACTGCCACCCCACAGCACCCTCACCCCTACCCCTGGCGCTCCTCCAGCGGAACATACGGCCGCAAATCCGCGCCCTCGTAGAGCGCATTCGGCCGCACCAGCCGATTGTCCGCGTACTGCTCCAGCAGGTGCGCCGTCCAGCCCGCAATCCGCGACATCGCAAAAATCGGCGTATACAGATCGCTCGGAATCCCGAGCATCTTGTAGACCGACGCACTGAAGAAATCCACATTCGGGTACAACGGCTTCCCCGCCAGCTTCTGCGCCAAATAATCCCGAAGCTTCAGCGAAAGATCGAAATACTTCCGCTCCGGCGACGTCGCCGCCAGCTCGTGCCCCAGCCGCTCCAAAATGATCGCCCGCGGATCCGTCGTCTTGTACACCCGGTGCCCAATCCCCATCACCCGTTCCCCCCTCGCCAACAGCTCGTCCACATATCGTGGAATATTCTCCTCGCTCCCGATCGCCTCCAGCGTCCGGTATACCGCCTCGTTCGCACCACCGTGCAGCGGCCCCTTCAACGTCCCGATCGCCGACGCGATCGCCGAGTACATATCGCTCAACGTCGAAGCCGTCACCAGCGCCGAAAACGTCGAAGCATTCATCTCGTGCTCAGCGTGCAAGATCATCGCCACATCGAAGATCCGCGCCTCCAGCTCGTTCGGCTCCTCCCCCTTCAACATCCACAAAAAATTCGCCGCGTGGCCCAAATCCTCGCGCGGCGGCACCGGCTCCAACCCCTGCCGAAGCCGGTGGTACTGCGCCAACACCGTCGGCATCCGCGCCGTCAGCAGCGCCGCCGTCTTCTTCAGCTGCTCCTGCGACAGATCGCTCGACCTCGGGTCCAGCGCCCCCGCGATGATCACCGAAATCTCCAGCGCACGCATCGGGCGGATCTTCCCCACGATCTCCCGCTGCACCCGCGCATTCAGATCCGAAAGCGGCCGCTCACGCCGCAAACTCGCCTTCAGCTCCTCCAGCTCGCCCCGCGTCGGCAGCCGCAAATTCCAGAGCAAAAACGCCGTCTCCTCGAACGTCGAATGCTCCGCCAAATCGAAAATGTTGTACCCCGCGTAGATCAGCTCGCCCTTCTGGCCGTCGATCCGGCAAAGCTTCGTCGCCGTAACATTGACGCCCTCGAGCCCCCGTGCAATCACCTCGGTCATTACCGTACTCCTCGCCGCGGAACCCGCGGATTGTATACAGTCACCAGCTCCCACCATCCTACCACGCCCGGGCGGGCCATTGCCTCATCCCCTCACCGATACTTCGCCGCCAGCGGAAGCCGACGATCCCGCCCGAAAGCCCGTTGCGTAATCTTCACCCCCGGCGCCGCCTGCCGCCGCTTGTACTCGTTCCGGTCCACCAACCACACCACCCGCTCCACCAACCCCCGCTCGAAACCCATCGCCACGATCTCGTCCACCGTCCGGTCATCCTCCACGTACGCCTCCAAAATCGGATCCAACACCTCGTACGGCGGCAACGAATCCACATCCAACTGACCAGGGCGCAGCTCCGCACTCGGCGGCTTCGTCAACGTCCGTTCCGGAATCCACGGCCGCCCCGCGCGCCCATTCCGCCACCTCGCCAACCGGTACACCAACGTCTTCGGAACATCCTTCAACACCGCAAAGCCACCCGCCATATCGCCATAAAGCGTCGCGTAACCCGTCGCCATCTCGCTCTTGTTCCCCGTCGTCAGCACGATCGCCCCCGTCTTGTTCGAAAGCGTCATCAACACATTCCCCCGCTGGCGCGCCTGCAAATTCTCCTCCGCCGTACCCGGCTCACCCCCCTCGAACACCTCCGCCATCATCTCCAACATCGCCGCATGCGCAGGCTCGATCGGAATCGTCAAAAACCGGATCCCCAGATTCGCCGCCAGCTCCCGCGCATCCACCTTACTGTGCTCGCTCGAATACCGGCTCGGCATCGAAACCCCAATCACCCGCTCAGCACCGATCGCATCCACCGCCACCGCAGCCACCACCGCCGAATCGATCCCCCCCGAAAGCCCCACGATCGCCTCCCGAAAACCCGACTTCCCCAAATAATCCCGCGTCGCCAGCACCAGCGCCGACCACACCTCCTCCTCCTCCTCCATCAGCGGCGCCACCCGGCCCCCCGTCGCCGTCGGCTCCCGCGCCGCCTCCAGGGCCATCCCCAAATCCACGAACACCGCCCCCGACTCCCAATCCCTCGCCCGCAGCTCCACCCGACGCCGCGGATCGTGCAAACGCCGCTGCGCCACCTCGTCCAAATCCACCTCCACCACCAACAACTCCTCCGCGAACTGGCGCGCCCGCGCCACCACCCGCCCCTCCGCATCCATCACCACCGACGCCCCGTCGAACACCAGCTCATCCTGCCCCCCAACCGCATTCAAATACGCCACCACGATCCCGTAGTCCACCGCCCGCGTCGCCAACATCCGCTCCCGCTCCCTCGCCTTCCCCCGATGGTACGGCGAAGCATTGATATTCACGCACAGCTCCGCCCCCGCCAGCGCCATCGCATCCAACGGCGCCCCCGCATACCAAATATCCTCACAAATACTCACCCCAAAACGGACATCACCCGCACGATAGACAGGCGTCCGCCGCCCCGCCCGGAAATACCGCTCCTCGTCGAACACCCCATAATTCGGCAACCGCTGCTTCTCGTACGTATCCACCCAGCGCCCATCCGCGAACACCGCCGCCGCGTTGTAAGCATCATCCTCCCGCCAATCCACGAACCCCACCACCGCCACCAGCCCCGCCGACGCCGAAGCCAGCCCCGCCGTCACCTCCCGCGAAGCCTCGCAAAACGCCCGCCTCAACACCAAATCCTCCGGCGGATACCCCGTCACCGCCAGCTCCGGAAACGCAACCAGATCGCACCCCGCAGCACGCGCCGCCACCATCTGCGCCCGCACCTTCTCCGCATTCCCCTCCAGATCCCCCACCAACGTATCGATCTGCGCCAGACCAAGCCGCAGCGTCCTCATCGTCGCCTCCTCCCAGCGAGTATATTCCCGCCCCCCCAATCCCCGCCCCATCAGGAAATCGCCTAAGAAAACCACCCGATACCACCCCCGACCCACATCTGGCACCCTCCAACACGGCGGGGTTTCGAGGTAGGGAGATGACTCGAAACACCAACCACATCAGCCCCTGCCCGCTCTGCGGGCGCCAGACCCGCGCGCACTCGCGCATCCTCATCGCCGATGTCGAACCCATCGGCACCCACCGGACCAGCTACGCCACCATCATCTGTCGAGACTGCGCGTTCGCCATGGTCCTACGCTCCGAAGCCGCCGCCCTCCGCAACGCCGGCTAACACCACGCCGCCAGCCGCCGGCCCACCGTTTCGAGGGCCGGCGGCCACCACTACAATGGGCACATCCCCGGAGCGCGAACGGCGGAAGGAGACGGCCCATGAACGAAGTCCTCGCGATGATCCTCGCAGGCGGCCAGGGCGACAGACTCTCCATCCTCTCCGAACAACGCGCCAAACCAGCAGTCGTCTTCGGCGGCCACTACCGCATCATCGACTTCGTCCTCTCCAACTGCGCCAACAGCGACCTCAGCAAACTCGCCGTCCTCACCCAATACCGCCCACGCTCCCTCTTCAACCACATCGGCGCCGGCCGCCCCTGGGGCTACGATACCCCCGAAGGCGGCATCCAAATCCTCCAACCCTACCTCGGCCGCGCCGACGCCGACTGGTACCACGGCACCGCCGACGCCGTCTACCAAAACCTCTACGTCATCGAAGAATCCCGCGCCCGCGAAGTCCTCATCCTCGCCGGCGACCACATCTACCTCACCTCATACCGCAACCTCATCGCCTACCACCGCTCCCAAGGCGCCGACGCCACCGTCGCCGTCTACAGCGTCCCCCGCAGCCAAGCCCATCGCTTCGGCGTCCTCGACCTCGACTCCACCGGCCGCGTCATCGACTTCCAAGAAAAACCCAAAGAACCCCGCGGCTCCTGGGTCTCCATGGGCATCTACGTCTTCAACAAAGACATCCTCGTCGAACGCCTCCAACACGACGCCGACCTCGGCGACGCCAGCACCCACGACTTCGGCCGCGACATCATCCCCCGCATGTTCCAAACCCACCGCGTCTTCGGCTACCAATACCTCGACTACTGGCGCGACGTCGGCACCATCGAATCCTACTGGGCCGCCCACATGGACCTCCTCCAGCCCAACCCACCCCTCAACCTCGAAGACCCCGACCTCAAACTCCGCACCGCCGGCTCCATCCCCCCACCCGCCCGCTTCGGCCCCAACGCACACATCGTCGAATCCCTCGTCTCCCCCGGAGCCCGCATCGACGGCCAAGTCTACCGCTCCGTCATCTCCCCCGGCACCATCATCGAAGCCGGCGCCATCGTCCGCGAATCCATCGTCCAACACCGCTGCATCATCCGCTCCGGCACCATCATCGACCGCTGCATCCTCGACAAAGAAGTCACCATCGGCCCCGACTGCATCATCGGCACCGGCGACCCCAACATCCCCAACACCGAACGCCCCGATATCGTCAACACCGGCATCTCCATCATCGGCAAACGCGCCGTCATCCCCCCCGGACTGCGCATCGGACGCAACGTCGTCATCGGCCCCGGCGTCCAGAACGAACTCGCCGGCAAAACCGAACTCCAATCCGGCGCCTCCATCCGCCCCACCCACATCCCCCTCCACCTCTTCGTCTAATGGAACCCACACCGTAATGGAACCCACACCGCGGCTCTACACCCTCCAAGAAGCCCGCAACCTCCTCCCCACCCTCATCCCCATCCTCGAACGCCTCCGCCAAGCACACCTCGAACTCCGCGTCATCGAAGCCGCCCGCACAGCCGCCGCCCGCAGCGCCACCGCCGACGGCCACGACCTCGCCGCCCCCTTCCCCA
>NZ_DAOUBJ010000088.1:0-3747 GCF_034432735.1 Tepidiforma sp.
CCTCCAGCTCCTTCAGGAACTCCGGCCGCGAGGGACCCTCTCCATTAGCGTTTTCGGCGGCCTGCGTTCGCCATCAGGCGCTTGGCTGGTGGGTCACGGGCCGCAAGTGGTGGTGCGCGGCTTCGGTGGCAGCGGCCAGGTCACCCTCGAGGAATCGCGGAGAGGAGACAACGGCTCCGCCCTCCGCCTCGAATTCCGGATGAATCAGCCCGTCGAGGGGCTCCACTGGGACCGGCCAGGGACGTTCGAGCTCACGGCCGAGACCGACGGTGAGCGCTCCGAGGCGCGACTGGTGCGCATCGAGTCATGGGACCAACTCGCCGTGCGCCAGCCCCAATCCCCAGTAGCTCAAGTGTTCGGCGAGACCACCATCCGAGGCGCCACGGTCTCCCCTGCGGGGACAAAGGAATGACTCGCGTCTACCGCGGCTACCGATGTAAGGGTGACCGGGAGGAGGTCATCCAGCGGATCACCAAATGGGTGAACGAGTTGACGGTGCGCGACCGAGTGCCGCGGGTCTGCACCGAACGTTCGGTTGGACGTGGGCCCCGGGAGTTCTACCTGTTCGTCGCATTCGAGCAAGAAGAAAACGAGCCGCTCGAGGATCGAGTCGCCAAGTTTTTCGATTTCATTCAGACACAACCGCCTCGCCTCGGAAAACCCATTGGCGATTTCCAACGCCAGGAAATCTCGAAATTCGTGGGCCAGGACCTGCACTTCGAAGAGTTCTCCCGCCGCCTTCGGTACAACCCCCTGGTCGTTCCCGATGCGGGCGACCCCTTCGACAAGGAAGGGGACGAGGGGCTCTCGCTCGATGAGCTCGAACTCACTCAGCAATGCGACCGCCTCCTCCTCTGGATGTCGGCTCACGCGGAGGGGGCCTTCGCGACGCTCGACTCCGCTCGCCGGGCGCTCCGGATCGGAATGGACACCCGGAGCGTACTCCGAACCCTACGACTGCTTGGCCATTGCGAATCGAGCCGCGACGGTAGCCGATGGTCCATGGCGCCGTCCACGGTGATCCAAGTCGATGAAGGCTGTATCGTGCTGGCCGGCCCCCGCGATGAGTCCCTGATCCAGGAGTTGAGGCAGCGCTTTCGCGACAAGACCGAGCAGGTGCCCCAACCTTCAGGGGCCGGGCCATCTGCCTTCCGTATCCGAACCGACGACCCCGGCGACCTGTCCCAACTCGGGGTCGCCGTTGAGCGCCACGCCGACCGCGCGCTCGCGCGGGCTCTGCCAAGCATCGATCACTGGGCGAAGGCCCTCGAGTCGGTTCCCATCGACCTCGGCAGTTTTACCCTCCAACGCCTGAGCGGCGACAACTTCGACGACGTCGGCGCATTCCGTGGCGAACCCGGCTTCTACCGGATCCAGCGTACAGGGACCAACGCCCGCGCCTCCTACCTGTACTACGCTCCTGAGCTCGGATGGCGGCGCGGTGAGTGGGCCGGCCTCCGCTTCCTCGCCCGCCTACGGGAGTTCGGGCCGGCCCCGTGCACATTCGACGCGCGGAAGTATCGGCTCTTCGTTCCGTTGGAGTGGCGCTGGCCCGAAATCTACGAACGCGCTTTGGTCCTTTCCTCCGGCCTGCTGCCAACGCGAGAAGATAACGGGAATGGGTCCTGGCTCGTCTATGGTTCGATAGAACAGGAGCTCTTGGAACTGCTTCAGCCTCGACTCGAGCTCGAGGTACAAGACGCATGATGCGCGACCTGATTGGCAGCTTCGAACGGCTGGACGAAATGTACCGTCTGTACATCCGCAGCGCCTTCCCGCTGCGCTGGCCGGCGCTCGAAGAGGAGCGCGACCGCGCGGTGATGCAGGATGGCGTCCTGCGCCGTGCGCCGCTCATCGAGCCCCTGCCGCGCTACCAGCTCTCGCCATACAACATTCATGAGGCCGAGGCTGCGCTCCCTCCGGAGTACGCCGGCGTAAGCGCGCTGGGAAGCGGGATCATGGGCGAGAACACCCTCTTCGAACACCAGTGGCGAAGCCTGCGCACCGTGCTCGAGGAAGAACGCGACATCGTGGTCACCACGGGCACAGGGTCGGGTAAGACGGAGTGTTTCCTTCTTCCATTGTTCGCGCTCCTTGCCCGCGAGTCGAGAACATGGCCGGCTGCCGCTCCAAGGTCGCCACACTGGCGATGGTGGGACGGGAACGGCGAGCGCGAGTCTCAGTGGGCGCACTGCCAGCGGCCGTCGGCCATGCGCGCGGTTGTCCTGTATCCGCTCAACGCGCTCGTCGAAGACCAACTCCGCCGGTTGCGCATGGCCCTGGACGCCGACGAGACTCACCGCTGGCTCGACCGCGAGCGAGGTGGCAACCGCATCACCTTCGGCCGCTACACCGGTCAGACGCCGGTCAGCGGCATCCAGTCGAAGGCGGCGACTGACCGCCTTCGCGAAACGTTGCGCCGCCTCGAGAACGATTACGGTGCAGTCCGGAAGCTGGTGGATGCGGATCCGGCCCTTTCCGACATCCTCTACCACCACGCGCGGCCCGATGGCGGAGAGATGTGGTCACGCTGGGACATGCAGGAGACCCCGCCCGACATCCTCATCACCAACTACTCGATGCTCAACATCATGCTGATGCGCCAGGTCGAGGCGGGCATGTTCGAAATGACCCGGCAGTGGTTGGCCGAGCCCGGCCACCCGGAGCGAGTATTCACGCTCGTGGTCGATGAACTGCACAGCTATCGCGGTACGCCGGGCACGGAGGTCGCCTACATCGTCCGCTTGCTCCTCGATCGGCTCGGGCTCGAACCAGGGTCGCCGAAGCTGCGGATCATGGCGACGACTGCGAGCCTCGAACCGGGGGAAGCCGGGCGCCGCTTCCTGCGCCAGTTCTTCGGCCGCGACCGCTTCGAGTTCATCGACGCACCAGCACAGCTTCCGCCGGAAGGAAGGAGGCGCGCCCTCCAGGCGCATGCCTCGGCGTTCTCCAAGTACGCCAACCTCATGGCAGAGGCTGACGCCCTTTCCGATACGGAAGCCGAACGCAAGGCTGCCGCCGCAGCACGAGAACTCGCGCTCGCCCTCGATGGCCGAGACGACTTGGCGGAGGCACTCGAGGCCGTTGGCGCTGTCGATGGTCTGCTCGATGCCGTCCGCGCGGTGAGCGAAGACGGCACTCTCCGGGCGGCCCGCGCCGACTGCATAGATTCGGCACTGTTTCCCGACGCAACACCCAGCCCGACGGTCAGCCCCGCGTTCCGCGGCCTTCTCAGCGCCATCGCATCCGCGAAAGGGCCGAACGGTGCCCTCAGACCGCTGCGTGGGCACTTCTTCTTCCACACCCTGCAGGGGCTTTGGGCTTGCATCGACCCGAACTGCGTGAAGGTTCGTGACCAGCGCGGGGAGGCCCATGCCCCCGTTGGCGCGCTGCACACGTCGCATCAGCTCACGTGCGGCTGCGGGGCGCGAGTGCTCGATCTACACCTCTGCGAAGTCTGCGGCGATGTACTGCTCGGCGGGTACCGCGTTCGGACGAAGCTCCCCATCGAGTTTCTCGTCGCCGACCAGCCGGACCTCGAGACAGCGCCGGAGCACTCGGACCTCGATCGGACGTACGAGGGGTATGCCGTCTTCTGGCCCACGATGAACGACGACGACGAACCCGCCGACCTCGAATGGCAGCACAAGGGAAAGCAGTATTCCTGGCGCCGAGCGGAATTGGAAACGACATCCGGCATGCTGCGCATGCCACCACAGCGCGAGGACTCGAAATACGTCCGCGGAT
>NZ_DAOUBJ010000089.1:0-1573 GCF_034432735.1 Tepidiforma sp.
CCTTCAGCGCCTCGCGGACCGCCTCCACCGCCTGGTGGAACGGCAGGCCCGTCTCCCGGCGCAGGCCAAACGTCAGCTGTTCGATCGTTGCGGTCATGGCAATCACCTCCTCCTCCCACCGTAGCAGAAACCGGCCCCTCCCCGGGGGAGGAGTGAGCGCCGCCCCGCCGTTCCTCCCCGCCCCGCCGAGGGAGGAGGGATGGAATTCGAGATAAAGACTGCCTCCCGGCTTCGCCCTCCAGACTTCCTTCTCCTCCCTCCTCCCTCGGGGCGGTGCCCGGGGTGGCGGAGGGGCTCCCTCCTCCCTCCTCCCCGCTCCCGTATCATTCGCATACCTTTCGACACTGGAGTTTCAACGCACGTGGAGACCTCACCCCGCAGCGCCGGCTTCTCCCCGGCCCGCCTCGACCGCATCACCGCCCACATCGAACGCCACTACATCGAACCCGGCAAAATCGCCGGCTGCCAGGTCCTCGTTGCCCGCCACGGAATCCCCGCCTACTTCCGCTCCTTCGGCTTCATGGACCGCGAACGCCAGCGCCCGATGCGCGACGACACCATCTTCCGCATCTACTCCATGACCAAGCCGATCACCTCCGTCGCCCTCATGCAGCTCTTCGAAGAGGCGCGCTTCATGCTGAACGACCCCGTCGCCCGTTACCTCCCCTCGTGGGAGCACCAGCGCGTCTGGGTCAGCGGCGACGGCGACGAGATGGAAACGAAAGCGCCGAACCGTCCCGTCTCGTTCAGGCACGTGCTCAGCCACACCGCCGGCCTCACCTACGGCGCAACCAACCACCCCGTCGATAAGGCCTACCGCCGCCTCGGCATCCAGCGCGGACCCGGCGAAACCCTCGATACCTTCGTCGAAAAGCTCGGCCGCGCGCCACTCCGCTACGAACCCGGCGAACGGTGGATGTACTCCTTCGCGACCGACGTCTGCGGCGCCCTCGTCGAACGGATCTCCGGCCAGCGGCTCGATGCATACTTCCGCGAGCGCATCTTCGAGCCGCTCGGCATGACCGACACCGCCTTCTTCGTCCCGCCCGAAAAGCAGGAGCGGTTCGCCGCCAACTACCAGCGCCAGCCCGATAAGACGCTCAGGCTCATCGACGACCCCGAGACCAGCAGCTACCTCCGCGAGCCGTCGTTCCTCTCGGGCGGGGGCGGGCTGGTCGGCACCACCCACGACTACTGGCGCTTCTGCGAAATGCTCCGTCGCGGGGGCGAACTCGATGGCGCCCGCATCATCAGCAGCCGCACGCTCGAACTGATGACCCGCAACCACCTGCCCGGCGGCCAGGACCTCACCAGCCTCGCCATCGGCGCCTTCTCGGAAACCGCAAACGAAGGCGTCGGGTTCGGCCTCGGCTTCGCCGTCACCCTCGATGCCGCCCGCGCCGGCACCCTCGGCGAGGGCGACTACTACTGGGGCGGCGCCGCCTCCACCATCTTCTGGGTCGACCCCCGCGAAGACCTCGTCTGCATCTTCATGACCCAGCTCATGCCGTCAGGCACCTTCAACTTCCGCGGCCAGCTCAAGAACCTCATCTACTCCGCCATCGACTGAGCC
>NZ_DAOUBJ010000090.1:0-9217 GCF_034432735.1 Tepidiforma sp.
CCGCCCCACCCGACCTCCCGCCCCTCCCCGAAATCGGCTTCGAGCCCATCGCCCGTGGCTTCGAACGCCCCACCTTCGTCACCGCCGCCGGCGATGGCTCCGGCAGACTCTTCGTCGTCGAAAAACGCGGCACCATCCAACTCCTCCGCGCCGGCCAGCGCGCCCCCCACCCATTCCTCGATATCCGCGACCTCGTCACCGCCAACGGCAACGAACAAGGGCTCCTCGGCCTCGCCTTCCACCCCCGCTTCGCCGAAAACGGCCGGCTCTTCGTCTACTACACCGCCGCCAGCGGCGGCGCCAACACCCTCGCCGAATACCGCGTCTCCCCCGCCGACCCCGACCGCGCCGACCCCCAAAGCGGGCGCATCCTCCTCACCATCCCCGACCAGTACAGCAACCACAACGGCGGCATGCTCGCCTTCGGGCCCGACGGCTACCTCTACATCGCCCTCGGCGATGGCGGCGGCGCCGGCGATCCCCTCCGCTCCGGGCAGGACCTCGCCAACCCCCTCGGCTCCATCCTCCGCATCGACATCGATGCACCACCCGCCCCCGCCCTCGCCTACGCCATCCCACCCGACAACCCCTTCCGCGACAGGCCCGGCGCCCGCGCAGAAATCTGGGCCTATGGCCTCCGCAACCCGTGGCGATTCAGCTTCGACCGCCAGACCGGCGACCTCTGGATCGCCGACGTCGGCCAGAACGAACGCGAAGAGGTCAACTTCGCCCCCGCCCGCTCCCCCGGCGGCGCCAACTACGGCTGGAGCATCATGGAAGGCACCCGCTGCTACCGCCCCGCCAACGGCTGCGACCGCACCGGACTCACCCTCCCCGTCTTCGAATACCCCCACGACGACGGTTGCTCCATCACCGGCGGATACGTCTACCGCGGGCTCGCCTTCCCGGCCCTCCAGGGCGCCTACCTCACCGCGGATTACTGCACCGGCAACGCCTGGGCCCTCCGCTGGAACGGAACCTCCCTCCAGGTCGATCGACTCGCACCCTTCCCCGACCGCATCACCTCCTTCGGCGAAGACGAGACCGGCGAGATCTACATCGTCCGTGACGGCGCCGGTACCCTTGAGCGCCTCGTCGCCCGCTGACCACTGCAGAGCCCGCCCGGGAGCGCTACCCTATCCCGCGACCCCTACCCAGGAGCACGACCATGAAACTCGGCCTCTACCTCGGCTACTCCGGCGCCCGTCTCGAGCTCCCCGTCGAATCCGTCCTCGAAGCAGAACGACTCGGCTGGGACTCCGTCTGGACCGCCGAAGCCTACGGCTCCGACGCCATCACCCCCCTCGCCTACCTCGCCGCCCTCACCAAGCGGATCAAACTCGGCACCGCCATCATGCAGATCCCCGCCCGGACCCCCGCCATGACGGCGATGACCACCATGACGCTCGACGCCCTCAGCGGCGGCCGCATGCTCGTCGGCCTCGGGCTCAGCGGCCCGCAAGTCGTCGAAGGTTGGCACGGCCAACCCTACGGCAAGCCCGCCGCTCGCCTCCGCGAATACGTCGCCATCCTCCGCAAAATCTGGGCCCGCGAAGAGCCCGTCGAGTTCCACGGCGAGGAGTACAACCTCCCCTACACCGGCCCCGGCGCCACAGGCCTCGGCAAACCCCTCAAGAGCATCCTCCACGGGCGCAACCTGCCCATCTACCTCGCCACCCTCGGCCCCCACAACATCCGCCTCACCGCCGAAATCGCCGACGGCTGGATCCCCGCCTTCTTCTCACCCTACCGAATGGACGTCTTCCGGCCCGACCTCGAAGCCGGCTTCGCTCGCGCCGGCGGCAAGTCGCTCCAAACCTTCGACATCGCCGCCACCTGCAACGTCGTCATCACCGACGACGTCAAGGCTGGCCTCCAAACCGTCAAGCCCGGCATCGCCCTCTACGTCGGCGGCATGGGCGCCCGCCAGAAAAACTTCTACAACGAACTCATGCAGCGATACGGCTACGCCGAGCCAGCCGCCCGCATCCAGGAGCTCTACCTCGCCGGGCGCAAAGCCGAGGCCGAGGCCGCCGTCCCCGACGAGCTCGCCGATGAAATGTCGCTCATCGGCCCCGTCGAACGGATCCGCGAGCGCTACAAAGCGTGGGAAGATGCCGGAGTCGGCACCCTGCTCATCGGCAACCGCGATCCGCGCGTCCTCCAGCTCATGGCCGAGCTGACCGGCTCCCTCTCCGCCGCTCGCTGACCGTTCCCCGGAGGTCCCCATGGCCGAGGAGTTCGTCGTCGTCCTGCCGCCCCACCTCACCATCGAAGCGCGCCGCCGCCTCCAGGCCCAGCGCGCCTTCGAACGGGAGGTGCTCGCGCTCCTCGGCGAACTCCTCGGCTGCGAGCCTCCGCCCGTCGACACCGCCCGCGAAGAGCACCGCGCCCCCGGAACCTGGGATTGGCACATCGTCCGCGCCTGGGAAGCCGCGGGGCGCGCCATCCGCGCAATCGCCCGCCCCATCGAGCACGCCGGCACCCACTACGGCGAAGACATCGAATTCGAACTCATCGAAGCGCCCCCCTACCGCATCGCCGCCTTCGCCAGCCTCGACGTCCGCATCGGCGGCTCCGTCCGGGTCACCGTCGCCGGCGGCGACCCGGACGAGCTCGCCCGGGCGCGAGCCATATTCGGCCGTCAGCTCGAAGCACTCCTCGCCAGCCTCGCCTAGAACGCGACCCTCAGCTCGCCCCCGGTCCGTCCCGCTTCGCCAAGTAGGCCGCCCAGAGCGCATCCCGCTTCCGAGCACCCCGCCGGTACCCGATCTGCGCCCCGATCAGCGTCCCGAACAACTGCGCCAGCACATAGCCCCCCAAAAGCAGCACCCCGAACGCCAGCGCCGGGTGCCCGAGCCACCCCGGCCCCCAAATCACCATCCACAGGAACAGCGCCGAAGCCAGGATCAACCCGAAAAACGCTCCCCCATGCACCCAGCGCGCCTCCGTCTTCTGCTTCACCAGGTAAAGCCACAACACCTCCTGCGGAATCTCCGACACCGTCGCCCGCTCGCCCGTCCGCGTCCCGCAAAAAGAACAGACCACGTCCTCCTCACGCAGCCGCGCATAACAGAACCCACAAAACCGGCCCGCCGCCGGCACCCGCCGCGCCAGCCGCTCCTCCATCTTCGGCTGCAACCGATCCAGGTACGGGTACGGCGACTCGTAGCCAGCCACCCCGCGAATCTCGGGCGCCGCCCGTTCGTTCGTCGTCCCGCCTGTCACGCCACTAGCGAACCACCCCATCGCCGCGCCCGCAAGCCACCCGCTCACCCCAAACCCCGGCCCTCCGTATACTCGCAAGCGTGACCACCCAACCAGCGCTCCACGGCGAAGACGGCTACCTCACCATCCACGGCCTCCGGCATCACTACATCCGCTGGGGCAACGTCGAGAACGAGCCCCTCGTCCTCCTCCACGGGCTCATGAACAACGCCCGCTACTGGGAACACATCGCCGAGCGCTTCGTCGACCGTTGGTGCGTCTACGCCCCCGACCTCCGTGGCCACGGCGAGAGCGAACACGCCCCCGGCGGCTACCTCGTCTGGGCCTTCGCCATGGACCTTCGCGGCTTCGTCGAAGAGATGGACCTCGAAGCCTTCGACCTCGTCGCCCACAGCATCGGCAGCCGCGTCGCCATGAGCTACGCCCGCGACCACAGCCACCGCCTCGAGCACCTCGTCCTCGCCGACATGGGCCCCCAAATGGCCGACCAGGGCGCCCGCGGCATCCGCCGCAGCACCGGCGAAGCCCAGAAAGCCCCCGGATTCGCCACCGAGGCCGAAGCCATCCAACACTTCGCTGCCCTCTACCCCGGCCGCGACCGCGACTTCCTCCTCCGCCAGGTCTACGCCTCCCTCCAGCTCGACGAAACCACCGGCAACCTCGTCTTTCGCTTCGACCCGGCCATCCACCAGGCCACCGGACGGGGTGCCATCGCCGAAATCCCCTACCTCTGGGAGAGCCTCGAACACATCACCTGCCCCACCCTCGTCATCCGCGCCGAAAAGAGCAAGATCCTCTCCCGCGAAATCGCCGAAGAGATGGTCCGCCGCCTCCCCAACGGCAGCCTCGTCGAGATCCCAGATGCCGGCCACCAGCTCCCGCTCCACCAACCCGAAGCCTTCAGCCGCATCGTCCGCCAATTCCTCGAATCCTGAGCCACCTCAAAACCCGTTCGTCCCGTCCACGAAGCGGAGCGCATCCAGCAAAATGCCGTGCGCCGCCATCTCCCAGTGGAGATGTGCCCCCGTCGAAAGCCCCGTGTTTCCCACCGCCCCGATCACCTGCCCTGCCTCCACGCGTTCCCCCTCCGCCACCGCGATGCTGCTCAGGTGGGCATAGCCCGAGTACAACCCCCCGCCATGGTCGATGACCACCATGTTCCCTCGCACCTTCAGCTCCCGCGCCAGTACCACCATCCCTGCGTTCGTCGCCACTACCGGCGTCCCCTCCTCGGCGGCAATGTCCGTCCCCCCGTGATGGCCGCTCGGCGCCGACCCATTGATCGAACGCTGCTCGCCGAACCGCGCCGTCAGCGCCCCGTTCACCGGAATCAGCCACGGCCCGCTCCAAAACTTCACCGGCGTCACCTTCACGTATAGCGAACGGAGCAACGCCAGCTCGTCCGCCACCACCTGCGGGTCCAGCAACGTCGCCGTCTGCTCGTCGCTGAAGGCGAGATAGTCCACCGTCCAAGCCGTCGGAAGGACCGTCACCGTCGCCTGGAGCTTTCCCCGCGTGCCGTTCGGCAGCCGCACATCCACCACCACTTCGTGCGCACCTGGCGGATCCTCCGAATCCACCGGAACGAACGTGTACTGGCTCTGGCTCCCCTTCGTCAGCGGGTACCGCCGCCCCAAGAACTCCACCTGACCACCGATCACGTCGCCAGTCACCGAAACGAGCACCGCCCCCGCCTGGTACACCTCCAACGTCGAGAGCACCAGCTCCGGCGGCACCAACGGCGTCGGCGAGACCCCAGGGGCCAGCGTCGGCGTGGGCGAAGGCCCCACCGGCGTCACCAGCCGGGTCGTCACCTCGGCCGTGCCATCCGCCCCCGCCGAGCACCCCGACCCGACCACCAACGCCATCCCCGCCAAAGCAGCGAGCGCCCGCCTCCGCGAAATCCGGCTTCCACCAGCCATCCCCCGCAGGTTCCGCCATTCCCCTCCCGCCGGCAAGCCGCTCCGCCGGCAAGCCGCCGCCCGGGCTTTACCGGCTCAGCGCCCGCTCCGCGAATGGCCGAAGCATCTGCATCGGCGAAAGGGGCGCCCCCAGACTCGCGCATACCCCCCGCAACAGGCCGATCACCCGCCCCAACAACACGAGATCGCCAGGGATCTGCTCCACCGGGTTCGCGCGCATCACCCGGTTGCGCTCACGCAGCTCCCCCTGCCCTCCATCGATCGGGCGCGGCTCGAAGAGTATCGCCAGCGTCGCCAGCAGCGCCTCCGGCTCCTCGTTCCGCAGCCTCACGCCCAGCTCCCGAAAGGCCGCCCGAATCGCCTCCGGATCGCGGTTTGCCGTGCCGAGCACCAACCGCGCGAAGCCTCGGCGCGCCGCCTCCGGCAGCTCCTTCGTCAGCCCAAAATCGAGCAGCGCCACCCGCCCCCCAGGCAGCACCAGGATGTTCCCCGGGTGAGGATCCGCCTGGAACAGCCCATCCACCATGATCTGATGGCCATACGCACTCGTAATCGCCCCGGCGAGGGCGGCGCGGTCGGGCGCGTGCGCATCCCGCTGCTCCGCATCCAGCAGCCGCGCTCCCTCCACATACTCGGTCACCAACACCTTCGGCCGAACGTAGCCATCCACCACCGCAGGGACCACCACCCCCGGCAAATGGGCGAGGTTCGCCCGCACCCGCCGCGTCATCTCCGCCTCTCGCTCGAAATCCAGCTCCAGCGGCACCTGCTTCGCGATCTCGTTCACCACCGCCCGGTAGTCGAAGTTCCGCTCCAACCGCGCCACCAGGCCCACCAACGTCCGCAGATTCCGCACATCGAGCCGCACCAGCCCCTCCACCTCCGGATACTGCACCTTCACCACCACATCGCGACCATCCGGCAGCCGCGCCCGGTGCACCTGCGCCAGCGACGCCGCCGCGATCGGCACCTCCTCGAACGAAGCGAACAGATCCTCCAGCGCCGCGCCGAACTGCTCCTCCACCGTTTGGCGCACCACCCCGAACGGGTGCGGCGGCACCGCATCCTGCAGCCGCGAAAGCGAACGCGTATAGGCTGCCGGCAACAGGTCGGTCCGCGTCCCGAGAAACTGGCCCGACTTGATATAGAGCCCGCGAAGATCCGTCGCCAGCCGGTAGAGCGCCTCGGCGAACTGCTCGTGGCGCACTTCCCACGCCGCCGCAGCCTCGGCAGGCGGCAGCTTCGCAGCCTCCCGCTGCGTCCGCTTGTAACCGAAGTACATGCGGCCTGCCGTCCGCGCCACCCGCGCCGACCGGCGGAGCCGAGAGACCGTCTCGAACATCGTTCGAGCAGTATAGCCAATAGCCGCCGGCACCCGTCCGGTGGCACTAGCCCCGGCGGCCGCCCGGGTCCCCTCAGATTTGGCTGTAGCCCGAACCCTTCCGGTCGACACCCAGCCCGTGCCCCTCACCGATCCAGCCGAACTCCAGCAGAATCTCCTGGCTATAGGTCACCCGGCCCGCCACCTTCTCCCGGGGCTCGGTCGCCAGCAAGAGCGCCGCCTTCGCCATCAGCAGCGGCGGTTCGCCACGCGGGTCGTCCATACCCGTCACCAAGCGATGGAACACCGTGCCCGGCGTCGGCACCACCAGCGAAGGCGACACGCAGGTCACGCTCACCCCGTCGTGATACACCTCGCTCGCCAGCCCCTGCGTGAAGCGCTCCAGCGCCGCCTTCTCCGCCCCGTAGAGCGTCCCCCCGCGGCCGATATTCTCCGGGTAGGGGCCGCGACCTGGCCCAATCGCCGCCCCGCTCGAAATGTTCACGATCGCGCCCGACTTCCGCTCCAGCATGTCCGTCAGCACCAGCTGGCTCAAGTAGAACGGCGCGTGGAAATTCACCGCGATCGAACGGTGCCACTTGTTCACCGGAAAGTCCTTGATCGGGATGAAATACGTCAGCGCCGCATTGTTCACCAGCACATCGATAGGCCCATAGGCCGCCCGCGCCTCCTCCACCGCCCGAACGCACTGCTCGTACTCCGAGATATCCGCCACGATTGGGATCGCCTCGCCACCGGCCTCCCGAATCGTTCCCACCGTGTGCTCCAGCGACCCTTCCAGCGGGTGCTCCCCCTCGCGCAGCGTGCGCGCCACACAGGCCACCCGCCCGCCCTCCTCCGCGAACAGCCGTGCAATCTCCGCGCCGATCCCCCGGCTCGCACCGGTCACGATGACGGTCTTCCCATCCAGCCTTCCCATCGGAAACCCTCCTTGACGTGTACGTAAGCGTCGGGATTGTAGCCCAAGCCGCCACCGCGCGCGTCAACCACCACCCCCGCGCCCGAACGAAACGCCCGCCGGATGCGGCGGGCGTCATTGCAGCGACCATTCGGCCCCGGCGAAGCCTTCGTCAGGCTGCGTCCTGCGTAGCGCGGGCCTTCTGCACCAAGTGCGCCATCCGGCGCTTCAGCCGGTCTGCCTTGCCATCGTGGATAGCGCCCTTCTTCGCCGCCCGGTCGACGGCCGAATACGCCCGTCGCAGCGCCTCCTCGATCGCCGTGCCATCGCCAGCCGCCACGGCCTCCCGAAGCTTGCGAATCGCATTGCGCGCACGCGTCCGACGCGCACGATTCCGCTCCCGCTCACGGAGCGACTGATGCCAGCGCTTGATTGCCGATTTGTGGTGTGCCATGCACGCGAACCCGAGGCAGATATAGGGTGTGCCGAATCGTCAGCGTACCAGCCGCCCCCGAACCGGGCAACGCGCTTGCCGGCCCCGCACCACGGCCCAGAACCCGCACCCGGCCGCCTCCCGGGCCCCATGCACCCGCCCACCAGCAACGGTCGCCCACCTCCGCCCGCCAACCGCCCACCCCACCTACTGGCCGGTCGACCTTTCCAAATCCCGCAATGACATTACGTCGAAAGGCGTTCGGTTTCGATTCATTCCACCCGATCATCCATTGACACAATTCCCGACCGCCACGTACATATCGCAGGACGCTATAGGAGCGTATCGCCCGGATAAGCGAATCCTATCGGACGCCGCCGGCGTATACCTCGACGAAGCCATCTCACGCAGGGGGATTCTCGATGACCACCTCATACTGGGACCGCTACTGGAAGGAGCGCCGAACCCGGCGCCGCTTCCTCGGCGGTGCCACCGCCCTCACCGTCGGCGCCGCAGGCCTCACCCTCGTCGGCTGCGGCGACGACGATGACGACTCCGGAGGCCTCTCCGGCCTCGCCACCCCGACACCCGGCACCCAGGCCACACCCACCCCGACCGACCCGTTCGCCAACGCCAAGCGGGGCGGCACCTACCGCGTCACCTTCACCGGCGACCCGCCCTCCATCGACCCCTACGGCAACCTCTCCTTCCTCACCAAAGGGTACGCCGGCTACGTCTACAGCCGCCTCTTCAAGTACAACGCCGGGCCAGGCGTCAAACAGGCCGACCTCCAGCCCGTCCCCGATATCGCCCAGTCCGCCGAGGCCAGCCCCGACGGCCTCACCTGGACCGTCAAACTGCGCCCCAACGTCAAATTCCACAACATCGCCCCGGTCAACGGCCGAGCGGTCGACACCGACGACGTGAAATACTCCTGGGGCCGAGCGACGGCCGAAACGAACACCAACCGCTCCCAGCTCGCGTTCGTCGATAGCGTCCAGTATCCGGACAAGCAGACCGTCGTCTTCAAGCTCAAAGAGCCCAACGCCGCCTTCCTCGACGTCCTCGCCGACGCCAACCTCGTCTGGATCATGCCCAAAGAGGCCGAAGGTGGATTCGACCCCACCAAGACCTCCATCGGCACCGGCCCGTGGATGCTCGAAAGCTACACCCCGTCCGTCGGCTTCAAACTCAAAAAGAACCCGGCCTGGCACGTCACCGGCTTCCCGCTCATGGATGGCGTCGAAATCTCCATCATCCCCGAGTACGCCAACCGCCTCGCCCAGTTCCAAGCCGGAAACACCGACGTCGAGGGTCTCAACGCCGAAGACCTGGTCAACGTCAAGAACGCCCTGCCCAACGTCCAGCTCTACGGCGAAGTCTCCCAGCTCCTC
>NZ_DAOUBJ010000091.1:0-38128 GCF_034432735.1 Tepidiforma sp.
CCAGGCAGCATCCAGCCCCGTCACCTCGTAGAAGCGCCGATTCGCCCGCAACAGCCGCCCGTCCATCGCCACCACGATGATCCCGAACGGGGCGCCCTCGAACTGCGCCTCCGCCAGCTGGGTGGCCTCCTCCAGCTGGCCGCGCGTGCGAACCAGCTCCGTCACGTCCTGGTAGTGCCAGAGGCGCCCCGTCCGCCCTTCACCGAGCGCCACCGGCCGCGAGTTCATCTCCAGCGCCCGGCCATCCTTCAAGCGAATCAGCCGGTGCAGCACGGCCTCCGGGTCGCGCCGCACAAGCTCCACCTCGGCCAAGAACGCTGCCGGATCTTCCGCCAGCGCCGCAGCCGATGCTCGCCGCTCCTCGGGACGCGGCAGCGCCATCGCCCCGGGCTCCAGCCCCCACATCCGAAGGAACTCCTCGTTCCAGATCACCGCCCGCTCGGCGGCGTCCACGACCAGGATGCCGCCCGGCATCGCCTCCAGCGCACCCCGCAGCAGGGCCGGTTCGGCCTCGTTCCGTGGCTCGCCTCGCGCCCCCATCGCGCCCGCATTATCGGTACCGTCCGACCCCGTTGCATCGGGAAGCTCCCCAAAATTTGGCCCGATGGCCAGCGAACTCCGCCAACCCGCCCGATGCCCCGCCACACGGCAGCCTCGCCGTCCTCCTCCGCGCACGACGAGCCGATCCCCGCGCCATCTGGCACAATCTCCCCACCTTCGCCGAAGCGAGCCCGCGTGACGTCTATCGCCAACCTCCCAGGCATGGGCAATCCGCCCGACACCCCCACCCAGCTCGCCGTCGTCGTCGGCCGCGTCCTCCAGTACGCCCTCCGGGCCACCGATGGCCTCACCGTCGAACAGCTCTGCGACACCCGCGGCGGCCTCACCAACTCCATCGGCTGGGACGTCTGGCACGTCGTCCGCACCATCGACAACATCGTTCACTTCGTCTTCGAACGCGAGCAGCCCGTCTGGCTCCAACACGCCTTTCACGAGCGGTGGAGCCTCCCTCGCGTCGATCAGGGCACCGGGCAGGACCCGCGCGACGCCTACAGCATGCGCTTCCCTCCGCCCGCCGAGTTCGACCAGTACACGCGCGCCGTCGAGGCCGCCGTCGTCCCCCGCATCGCCGCCATGAGCGAGGCGTACCTGCGAGAAGTCCAGGTCATCCGCCCGTGGGGGCCAGTTCCCCGGATCGAAGCCATCCTCCACGGGCTCGTCGGCCACGGCAACGGCCACCTCGGCCGCGCCAGCTACGCCCGCACCCTCTTCGGCCTGCCCGGCCTCCCCTACTGACCAGCCATTGGCGCCCATCGCGAACGGGCGCCGGCGTTCGCAACGCCGAACGTCCCCCGTCAGCCAGAGCGCGGGCCAAGCGCCGCCGATTCGATCGCCGCGAGATTCCGACCCTCGGCCCGCGCCGCCCGGAGCACGTCCGCCGCGAAGAGCGCGATCGCGACCCAGGCCAGCGCCCCCGCCAGCGCAGCCAGGTGCATCCACGTGTCGTACGGGAGCCATCGCGAGGCCAGCCCGGATCCCGCCCGGAGCACCAAAGCCCCCACCAGCAGCCAGAACGGAGCATGCTCCACCAGCCCGGGCTGTCGGCTCTCCGTGCGGGCCACCGCGAACACCGGCGCGATCAGCCGCGCCATCCCCAAGATGAGCAGCGTGATCGGCCCGAGCCCGAAGAGGTGCCTCGCCGCATCGCGCAGCGGAGCCGCCGTATACTCCCCGCTCGCGAGCATCTGCAGCCCGCCAGCTACCATCAGGCCGCCCGCCACCATCCCGGCCAGATTCGCCGCCATCACGAACTTCGCCGCCGGGCGAGCGCGCGGGCGCAGCCGGTGGGCCCGACCCCATACCGCCCCTGCGAAGGGGAGCCCCCAACAGAGGGCCGCGCCCCCCAGCGCCAGGCCCGCTCCGGCCGCCCGGGCGGCGGCCTCGCCAGCCACCATCGTCGAAAACGCGAGGCTCGCCGCCCCACCGTTCAGCAACACGAACGGCCCCCCGAGCGTCCGCATCGTCGGCGGCCTTCGCCCGAAGAAGACCGGCACCGCCCTGCTCTGGACACCCACGACGAAATTGCCGATTGGCCCCAGCATCACCACCCAGGCCAGCGCATCGTCGAACGCAGCAGGGGCCAAGCCGCCGCCGTTCGCCGCCCGGATCCCCCACCGAACCGCCCACGGCGCCCAGAGTAGCCACCACACCGTCCCCGCCACGACGAACCAGCGCCACGCCTCGCTCCCGCGCCGGCCCCGCGCCAGCGCCACCGCCAGCACCATGCCGACGGCCAGGCACCCCGCACCCGTCAGCCAGCCCGTCGCCCGCGCCATCGCCCCCGCCGTCCCCTCGCCCACCCACGGCAGCAGCAATCGGGCCGCAAGCGGCACCAACAACAACCCGAGGAGCGGAACCGTCACTCGCGCCGGCACCGGCCGCCGCCCCACGAAACGCGGCACGATGCGAATCGCCATCCCGGCGACGAACAGCCCCGCCCACCCTTGTAGCTGCAGCCACCCGTGCGCCTGGACCAGCCTCGGGGTGCGCTCCACACCCGCCACCACCTCCGTGGCCGCCAGCGGCATCCACACCGCCAGCAGAAAGCCACCGGCCAGCGCGCTCACCAGCGCCCCCGCCATGTACCCCAGATAGGTGCGGTCCTCCTTTGCCGGCACCGTCGCCGCGCCACGCACCAGCGGCGGCTCAAGCGCAATATCGCCCGCCCTGTTCACCCGCGTCCCTCCTCCGCGAGCCCCGCCCCGCGTGCGAGCCGCGCCGCCAGCAACATCGCCTCCGCCATGCTTTCCGCGTTCGCGATACCCCGCCCGGCGATGTCGAACGCCGTCCCATGGTCCACGCTCGTGCGGATGAAGGGCAGCCCAAGATTCACGCTCACGCTCCGCTCGAAACCGTGCACCTTCACCGCGATGTGCCCTTGGTCGTGGTACATCACCAGCACCGCGTCGAACTCCCCCGCGATCGCCCGGTTGAACACCGAATCCGCGGGGAACGGCCCCCGTGCATCCACGCCTGCAGCCCGGGCATCCTCCACCGCCGGGACGATCTCGTCCACCTCCTCCCGCCCGATGAGCCCGCCCTCCCCCGCGTGCGGATTCAGGGCAGCCACCGCTATCCGCGCCCGCTCCAACCCCCACCGGCAGAACTCCCGGTCCGTCAGCACCAACGCCCGCCGCACATGCTCCCGCGTCACGAATGCGCACGCCTCGCGCAGCGGCTTGTGCGTACTCAAGTGCACACAGCGCAGCCGCCCCGTCGCGAGCATCGTGAGCACCGTCTCCGCGCCGCTCACCCGCTGCAGCACCTCCTGATGGCCCGTCTCCCGGATTCCAGCCAGCGCGAACGCCGCCTTGTTCACCGGCGCCGTCACCATCGCCGCTGCGCGCCCAGCCAGGCACTCCCCAGCAGCGAACTCCACCCAGCGGTGCGCGAGCCGCCCCGCCTGCGCATCCACCTCCCCGAACCGCGGCACGAACCCCGGCGCCGATTCAGGCTCCACCACCTCCACCCCGCCCGCGCCCGCCCGCTCCAACCACGGCGCGAGCACCGACCTGAGCCCCACCACCGCCAGCTCCGCCGCCGCTCGGACATCGGGACGGGCCAGCGCCTTGGCGACCACCTCCGGGCCGATACCGTTCGGGTCCCCCATCGTCACGAGGAGCCGGGGCTGCGCCATAGCGCGAGTATACGGCCGCTGTGGCTCAGCCCTGCTCGTTCTCCAGGAGCGCAGCCCCGCGCCCCGCCAGCACCGTCGCCCGGATCGCCCCGTGCTGCCCAGCCGTCTGGAGGTCGCGCCACACCCGGCCTGCCTCGCTCGCCCGCTGGTTCAGCGCCATGCCGCCGAGCGGCGCGAGCAGGCTGCCCGCTCGCAGCGCGCCGGCCGCCGCAAAATTCGCCCCCAGCGAAAGCCGCGTCAGCGTCGGCTCCGAAGGCCGCCCGACCTCCGCCTCCGCCCACGTCGCCCGCGCCGCATCGAAGAGCAGCGTCCGCCCCGCCTCGACCGTCACCAGCGCCTCCGCCATCCGCGCGCGCACGTCATCCCGCTCGGCCAGCCGCCGCGGCCCACCGTACTCCGCCCGCTCCCGGATCGAATCCGCCACCAACTCGAACAGCCGCAGCGCGATACCCGGGAGCACCGCGGCGGTCGTCGCCTCGGCGAACTCCACGAACGGCACCCGGAAGACCGTGCCAGGGTGCCACGGCTCCCCTTCGAACACCGAGAACATCCGCTCCTCCGGCACGAACGCCTCCACCACCTCCATGTCGTGGCTGGCCGTGCCGCGCATTCCCCCGGCATCCCAGGTTTCGAGAATACGCACCTGCGCCGGCTCGAACGCCATCGCCCGAATCGACGGAGCACCGCCCGTGCCCGGTACCGGCTTCCCGCCCTCCGTCACGATGCAATTCGCCGTGAACGTCGTCGCCCAGGGCGCGCCACTCGCCCACTGCCAGCGCCCGCTCACCCGGAAGCCACCCGGCACCCGTTCCGCCGTGCCACGCGGATTCCCCGAACCTGCGATCACCGCCTCCGGAGGGTCGAACACCGCGTGCGCCGTCGCCTCGCGCATCAGCCCCGCGAACACGCCCCCGCCCGCCCCGATCATCACGCTCCAGCCGAACGAGCCATCGGCCCAGGCAGCCGCCTCGAAGAGCCGCAGACCTGCCTCGAGATCCAGCTCCAGGCCGCCGAACTCCCGTGGCACCCATGCCTTGAACCAACCCCGCTCCACGATCGCCTGGATCGCCTCCGGAACCAGCGCGTTCCGCTCCTCTGCCGCTGCGGCCTGCGCCCGCGCCAGCTCCACCACCTCGTTGCCGATCACCGTTTCCGGGTACCACCAGCGCACGCTCGAAGTATAGACCGCCTCCACCCCGGGAGCCGTCGTCACGCTGACCCTCCCGCCGCGAATTGTGTAGCATGCCCCCGACTGCAACCCCTTCCCCGGAGCCCGCATGGAGATCGATCGCATCGTCCGGGTCGACCTGACCACGGGTGCAATCAGCGAAGAGCGCGCCTCGGAGCGCCTCCGCTACCTCGGTGGCCGCGCACTCGGTGCCGCGCTCCTCCTCGCCGAGACCGACCCCACCATCCACCCGCTCCACCCCGAAGCCCGCCTCTACATCTGCCCCGGCTTTCTCGGTGGCACCGCCGTCACCACCAGCGGACGCACCTCGTTCGTCTTCAAGAGCCCCCTCACCGGCGGAATCAAAGAGGCCAACGTCGGCGGACAGCTCGGCCACCGCCTCGCACGCCTCGGAATCAAAGCCCTCGTCATCTCCGGCGCCTCCACCGCCTGGCAGCGCCTCGAAATCGACCAGGCCGGAGTGCGCCTCGCCCCCGCCGACGACCTCGTCGGGCGCTCCAACTACGACCTCCACCGCCAGCTCGTCGGCGAAGCCACCGGCGCCCGGGCGGCAGCCACCATCGGCCCCGCCGGAGAGCATCGCCTGGCCGCCGCCTCCATCGCCGTCACCGACCCCGAAGGTCGCCCAACCCGCCACGCCGCCCGCGGTGGCCCCGGCGCCGTCATGGGCGCCAAGCGGCTCAAGGCCATCGTCGTCGACGACACCGGCGCCCCGCGCATCATCCCCGGCTCCCGCAAGGACGAATTCCGTCAGCACGTCACCCGCTTCTCCCGCCTCGTCCTCGAAGACCCCCGCACCCACAACCTCTCCACCGTCGGCACCGCCGGCGTCGTCCGCTTCGTCAACCGCGACAACATCCAGTCCATGCCAACCCGCAACCACCGCTACGGCACCTGGGACCGCGCCCACACCATCTCCGGACAACACATCGAAGAGCTCGGCACCACCCGTGGCGGCAAAATGCTCCCGTGCATGGCCGGCTGCATCATCAAATGCGCCATCCTCTTCAACGACGAGCACGGCAACCACGTCACCACCGCGCTCGAGTTCGAAACCATCGCCCTCCTCGGGTCCAACCTCGAAATCGGCCCCGCCGATGCCGTCGCCCAGCTCGATCGCCTCTGCGACGACATCGGCCTCGATACCATCGAAATCGGCAACGCCATCGGCGTCGCCATGGAGGCCGGCCTCCTCCCCTGGGGCGACTGGCAGGCGACCGCGCACCTCCTCGAAGAAGTCCGCGCCGGAACCCCCCTCGGGCGCATCGTCGGCAACGGCACCGTCCACACCGCCCGCACCTTCGGCATCGATCGCGTCCCCGCCGTCAAAGGCCAGGGGCTTCCCGCCTGGGAGCCGCGCACCCTCAAAGGCATGGGCCTCACCTACGCCAGCAGCCCCCAAGGCGCCGACCACACCGCCGGCATGGTCACCGCCCGCGGCGTCAACGCCGAGACCCTCGTCAAACAGAGCCGCCACGAACAGCTCGTCATGATGGCCATCGACTCCGCCGGCGTCTGCCAATTCACCAACGCCCTCCCGGCCGACATCGCGACCTTCGCCAGCGCCCGCTTCGATATCCCCTGCGACGACGAAGCCGTCCTCCGCATGGCCCGCGAAGCCATCGACAACGAACGCGAATACAACCGGCGCGCCGGCTTCAGCCGCGCCGACGACCGCCTCCCTCGCTGGCTCCGCGAAGAGCCCCTCCAGCTCCCCGATGGCCCGGCCACCTTCGACATCCCCGATGCCCTCATCGACGCCGTTTGGGGCTGAACAGCCGTCGACATCCTTCGCCGGCCGCGCCACAATCCCCGCTGCCATGAAGGACTACCGCGACATCCTCACCCGCAAAAACCAGCGCCACGGCATCATCCAGCTCAACCGGCCCGAAAAAATGAACGCCCTCAGCCACAACCTCCGCGCTGAGCTCTTCGATGCCCTCAAAGACTTCGAAGTCGACCCCGACGTCCGCGTCATCATCATCCGCGGCTCCGGCCGCGCCTTCTCCGCCGGCTACGACCTCTCCGGCATCTCCAAAACCAGCGACGACCGCGACTACGTCGAAAAACGTTCCGGCCTCCCCAACGTCGGCCCCATCCACCCTGGCCAAGGGCAGTGGCCCCAACACCTCCTCAGCGGCTACTGGCAAATCTGGGAATGCACCAAGCCCGTCATCGCCCAAGTCCACGGCTACTGCCTCGCCGGTGGCACCGAACTCGCCACCATGTGCGACCTCATGGTCGTCGCCGAAGACGCCATCATCGGCTACCCGCCCGTCCGCGCCATGACCCCCGTCGACATCATCTACCACCCCTGGCACCTCCCCATGCGCAAAGTCCGCGAACTCCTCTACACCGGCGACAGCGTCACCGGCCGCGAAGCCGTCGAACTCGGCTGGGCCAACCGCGCCGTCCCCATCGAGCGCCTCTGCGAAACCACCGAAGCCCTCGCCGAACGCATCGCAAACGTCGATGGGCCGATGCTCCAAATGACCAAGCGCCAGATCAACCGCGTCTACGAGATCATGGGCTTCCGCACCTCCCTCCAAGTCGGCGGCGATATCCAAGAGCTCGGACGCGTCCGGCCCGGCGGCGAAACCTTCGGACGCATCGCCCGCGAAAAAGGCCTCAAAGCCGCGCTCGACTGGCGCGATGGCCCCTTCGGCGATTACGGCTCCGCCCCGCCCGATGCACCCCGGCCTGCCGCCGCCACCTGGTAGCACCCGTGAGCGACGTCCCGCCCCACCTCGCCCAGCGATTCGCTGCCACCGAACTCCACCGCCTCCTCGGCCTCGAACTCACCGAAGCCCGGCCAGGCTTCGCCTGCATCGCCCTCCACACCTCCCCCGCCACCCTCTCCGGCGTCGGTGGCGCCGTTCACGGCGGCGTCCTCGCCGCCATGGTCGATATCGCCATGCTCTTCGCCCTGCACGCCACCCTCGAACCCGGCGACATCCCCAACGGCACCGCCGAGCTCGGCATCACCTACCTCCGGCCCGTCCACGGCAGCCGCGCAACCGCCGAGGCCAGCATCCTCCGGAAAGGGCGCTCCATGGTCTACGCCGAAATCTCCATCTTCGACGAACACCGCACCCTCTGCGCCCGCGGCCGCACCATCTACGCCCTTCGCCGCGCCCCCGAGCCGGCCTAGCCCCCCTCCCCCGCGAACACCGCATCCACCCGCGCCTTCTGCTTCTCCGCCAGCCGAACGAGAAACGCCACATCCTCCACACCGGCTACGCTCGTCGCCTGGATCGCATGGACCACCCGCCCCGTCCGGAAGCAGACCGTCGCATCCACGAACGTTGGCGCCCCCGCATCGTCGAACTGTCGCTCCAGGAATCCGCTCGCCCCGTCGCCGATCGCCGGTACCAAAAGCGGCTCCAGCCGCGCACTCGCCTCGATCGGCAGCCCGCACCCGAACTCCCGCAACGAGCGCTCCGCTGCCCCCGCATCCCCATACAGCGTCGAAATCGCCGTCACCGCCAACACCGGCCCGAGACCGCGCGGCCCGAACAGCGTCACATAGTTCCGCTGCCGCCCTTGCGCCTCCAACTGGCGAAGCTTCGCTTCCACATCGTCCGTCTGGAAGACCGCCGCCCACGCCTCGTTCGTGAACTCGCCAGGGCTCCGCTGCTCGAACCCCGGCGGCAAATCCTCCGGCCGTAGCGCCATCGCCTCCAAATCGTAGGCATCGTCGGCCAACCCATTTGGGTAGCGCGTCCCCTCCGAGCAGCCCATCGCCACCAACCCCAGCCCCCCGACGAGCGCCCCCAGAGCCAGCCAGCGCATCACGATGTGCCCTTCCTCAGCGTTTGCCCTATCGTACGCCAGCAGCCGCCCGCGTGGCGCCCCTACACCCTCCCGGAGGCCCGACATGCCACTCTCCGTCGAAGACCACATCGCCATCCAGGGGCTCTACGCCCGCTACAACCACGCCATCGATTCCGGAAACGGCCCCGCCTGGGCCAACTGCTTCACCCCCGACGGTACCTTCACCTCTGCCACCGGCACCTTCACCGGGCGCGAGCAGCTCGAAAGCTTCGGCAACGCCTTCGCCACCCGCATGAAAGCCCGCCACTGGACCAACAACCTCGTCATCGAAGGCGACGGCGCCACCGCCAAAGGCACCTGCTACCTCATGCTCCTCCGCCTCGCCCCGGGCGAACAGCCCCCCGCCAACATCCTCGTCACCGCCATCTACCGGGACGAACTCGCCCACACCGCCGAGGGCTGGAAATTCACCAGCCGGACCGTCGTCGGCGACGCCTGAACGACCCGCTCGCGCGCCGCGGCCGATGAAGTCCCTCCTCGCCTTCGCGATCGTCACCTTCTTCGCCATCACGATCGTCATGGCCGCCGTCTTCCGGAACCAACGCGCCCGCGAAACCCTCCGCTTCCTCCGCAACGTCGCCTACGGGTACATCATCGCCATCCTGCTCATCGCCGCCTGGCGCCTGTGGTTCAGCTAACGTGCGCATCCTCGTCGCGCCACAAGAGTTCAAAGGCTCCCTCGCCGCCGACGAAGCCGCCGCCGCGATCGCCGCCGGCATCCACGACGCACGCCCCGCCTGGCAGATCGACCTCCTCCCCCTCTCCGATGGCGGGCCCGGCCTCCTCGACGCCCTCCGCCGCGCCGTCCGCGCCGATACCGCCGCCGCCGTCGTCCACGACCCGCTCGGCCGACGCGTCCTCGGCCGGTACCTCCGCCTCCGTGAAAGCGGAGCAGCCGTCATCGAAGCCGCCCAAGCCAACGGCCTCTTTCATCTCCAGCCCCACGAGCGCGACGCCCTCCGCGCCGACAGCTTCGGCGTGGGCGAGCTCATCGCCGCAGCCGCCGCCGAAGCCCCCTCCGCCCTCCTCATCGGCGTCGGCGGCAGCGCCACCACCGACGGCGGCGCCGGCGCCCTCCGCGCCCTCGGCGCCCGCTTCTTCGATGCCGCCGGGGCAGAGCTCCCGCCCGGCGGGGCTCCGCTCGCCCGCCTCGAACGGATCGCCTGGCACCCGCCCCCCTGGCTCGGCGCCTTCCCCATCACCGTCGCCACCGATGTCACCTCACCCCTCTGCGGCCCCGCCGGCGCCGCCCGCCTCTTCGCGCCCCAGAAAGGCGCCTCGCCCGCCGAAGTCGAACTCCTCGAGGAGGCACTGGAGCGCTTCGCAGCCGCCACCCGGCGCCTCACCGGCATCGACCTCCGCACCCTCCCCGGAGCTGGCGCCGCCGGCGGCCTCGCCGGCGGCCTCCACGCCTTCCTCGGCGCCACCATCGCCAGCGGCTTCGAAATCGTCGCCGCCCTCACCCGCTTCCACGAACGGCTCGCCGCCGCCGACCTCGTCATCACCGGCGAGGGCCGCTACGACGAACAATCGCTCGTCGGCAAAGTCACCGGACGCGTCGTCGAGGCAGCCCGGGCGACCGGCCGGCCCGTCGTCATCTTCGCCGGCCAAGCCACCCTCCCCGGCGCTCGCACCCTCGCCACGCTCGAACCGGACCCGACCCGGTCCATCCAGCTCGCCGCGCCCCTCCTTCGCGAACTCGCCGCCGCCTGGGCTCGCGAGCAGCCCGACTGAATCACCCCGGCGGCCCGCTGTGCCGGCTCCACAGCCGCAGCGTCTCCCGCAGCGCCTCCCGCGTCCGCTCGTCCACCTCCGACCCACCCAGGACACAATCGTTCAAGTGCCGCTCCAGAACGAGCTGCCCCGCCCCCTCCAACCCCGAACGCGCCGCCAGCAGCTGCGTCAGCACATCCTCGCAGCAGCGCTGCTTCTCCAGCATCTTCCGCAACCCCCGCACCTGGCCCTCCACCCGAGCGAGCCGGTCCAGCAGCCGCTTCATCTCCTCCTCGTTCATCGGTGCCACCTCCGGAGGGCTTGACTCATTATACCCCTAGGGGGTATATTCACACCACCGGGACAGCACCGCAAGCCCCGCGGAACCCACCTCCCGAAGAAGGAACACCGCCATGACCGAAGTTCGCGAAGTCACCGATGCCAGCTGGGAGAACGACGTCGTCAAGTCCGAACTCCCCGTCCTCGTCGATTTCTGGGCGCCATGGTGCGGCCCCTGCCGCATGGTCGCCCCCATCGTCGAAGAGCTCGCCCAGGAATACTCCGGCAAAGTCAACTTCCTCAAGATCAACACCGACGAAAACCCCATGGTCCCCGCCAAATTCGGCATCCGCTCCATCCCCTCCCTCCTCATCTTCAAAGGCGGCGAACTCAAAGGCACCATCGTCGGCTTCCGACCCAAGAGCGACCTCAAAAAACGGCTCGACGAGGCACTCGCCTGACGGGCAACCCCACCAGCCGTCCCATCCCCAGCGGCCGCGCAGGCAACTCGCGGCCGCTCGTTCTCCCCGGAGCCGCACCATGAGCGACTACGACATCGCCATCATCGGCGCCGGCGGCGCCGGCCTCACCGCCGCCATCTACGCCGCTCGCGCCCGGCGCAAAACCATCGTCTTCGAAGGCAAAGTCCTCGGCGGCCAGATCGCCACCACCGACATCGTCGAAAACTACCCCGGCTTCCCCGACGGCATCAACGGCTTCGACCTCGCCCAGCGCATGTTCCAGCAAGCCGAAAAATTCGGCGCCGAATTCGCCTACGAGCCCGTCGACCGCCTCACCCACCTCCCCGACGGGGGCTTCCAAATCGCCACCTCCGAGCGCACCATCACCGCCCGCGCCGCCATCGTCACCGCCGGCGCCGACTACAACAAACTCGGCGTCCCCGGCGAAGCCGAATTCACCGGCCGCGGCGTCTCCTACTGCGGCACCTGCGACGCCGCCTTCTTCGTCGGCAAAGAGGTCATCGTCGTCGGCGGTGGCGATTCCGCCCTCGATGAAGGCCTTTTCATCACCCGATACGCCAGCACCGTCACCGTCGTCCACCGACGCGAAACCCTCCGAGCGAGCGCCATCCTCCAGGAACGCGCCTTCGCCGAACCGAAAATGCGATTCCGCTGGAACACCGTCGTCGAAGCCATCGAAGGCACCGATAGCGTCGAACGCGTCCGCCTCCGCAACCTCGTCACCGGCGCCGTCGAGACCCTCCCCATCGACGGCGTCTTCATCTTCATCGGCCAAACCCCCAACAACCACCTCCTCCGCGGCCTCGTCCAGCTCGACGCCGGCGGGCACGCCCTCGTCGACCTCGACATGGCCACGGGCGTCCCCGGCCTCTTCGTCGCCGGCGATCTTCGAACCAGAGCCGCCCGCCAGCTCGTCAGCGCCGCGGGCGACGGCGCCACCGCTGCCATCAGCGCCGAACACTACCTCACCACCCTCGACGCCAGCCCCGAGCGCCACGGATAACGCGCGGCCGCCCCGCAAAAATCCACCGCCCGGCCTTCGCATCCCCTCGCGCAGCCGTTAGGATCCCCCCATGCCGCTCTACGAATTCAAGTGCGCCAAGTGCGGGTCCATGACCGAAGTCTTCACCCGAACCGTCCTCGCCCAGGTCGAACCGCCCCCCTGCCCCCACGCCGGCGGCGAACGTGGCCACGAAATGCGACGCGTCGTCAGCACCTTCGTCCGCCACCAGACCCTCAAGGACAAAATCGCCGAGGCCGAAGCCAAATACGGAAAAGAAGTCGACGCTGCCATGGGGCCCGCGCCCGACGTCGGCCGCTACGCACGCCGCTACGAACAGCTCGCCAAAGACCTCCCGCCCGAACCCGACTGACGCCCCACCCTACTCCCCGATCAGGTGACGCAGCTTCCGCGCGGCCTCCGCGTCGATCACCTCGTCCTCGAAGCGCGCCACCCAAGCCCCCTCCGCACGCGCCGCCTCGTACGCCTCCACCGCCGCGTTCGCCCGATCCTTCACCAGCCTGCCGGGCGCGAAAGCCGAATTCGCCGCCGTCACGTACCGCGCCGACGGCAGGATCGCCCCCGCGAAGCCACACTGCGCCAGGTACGTCAGCTCCAGCCCATCGCTCGTCACCAGCGGCGAAATCCCCAGCGCGCGGCAAACCGCGACCACCTTCCCCCGCGCGTACGCAAGACGGTCGCCCCGCTGCTCCGGCCGCACGCCGAGGTCGCGCGCCAGCCGCTCCGCATCGAGCACCAGCCCCCCGACCCGCGGCGCCGCCATCGCAATCAGCTCCGCGTGGAGGAGCCCCCGCGCCGTATCGATCACCGGGAACACCCGCGTATCGCCCGGCTCGATACCCCGCCGTAGCTCGAACTCTCGCAGGTAGACCGCTGCATCGCGCACATCCTGCGGCTCCACCGCGTGCGGGATGAGCACCCCGCGGACCAGCGGGCTCAGCAGCGCATCCAGATCGTCGCGCAACAGGCGCGTCTTCGGGTGGTTCACCGTCACCAGTGCCGCCTTCTCCGCCTGCCCCGCCGCCCCGAGCACCGCTGCCACCTGCTGGCGCGCCTCCACCAGCGGCACCCGGGCATCGGCCACCGTCAGGAGCAACGCATCCGCCCCCGAGCCGAGCGCCTCCTGTGCGACGTCCAAGCCGCCGCTCCCGACCGCCACGATACTCCGCAGCTGAATCACCTCGTGGCCCCGCCCCCGATGTACCCACCCACGATCAAGGGCGGCGGCTCCAGCGCTGCCAGATGGAGGTCCTGCACGAGCCCCATGATCCCCTGCAGGTGGTCCAGCGCGTGCCGGTACATCACCTCCGCGATCCACTGGCACGTCAGCGGGCCCCAACGCGTATCCGAGCGGAAGCGGGTCCAGGTCGCGTCGCCCATCGTTCGGAAGATCGCCAGTTCCTCGTCCCGCATCCGCTGGATATCCGCCATCACCTCCCCCAGCGGCTCGGCCGGGTCGTATCGCCGCTCGCGCCACTCCCGGCGCGAATAATCCCGCGGGTCCAGCATCTCCGGCACCGTCGCCCACCGCAGGAGCGGCAGGTACACCTCCTGCTCCATATCGCGCAGATGGCACAGGTGTTCATGGATCGACCACTCCCCCGTATCCGGGCGGTAGTGCCATTGCTCCTCCACAAGCCCGCGCACCACCCAGGCAATGTCATCCGTGATCGAACGTAGTCGTGCCGTCAATTCCGAACGGTAGCTCCCGATTTCGCTCACGTGCGCCTCCATCCCCCGCAGACGCCAGTCTACGCGAAATCGATCACCGATGCGAGCATTTCCTGCCCCGAATCACAGAATCGGGAGATATTCCTGCAGCTCGAAATCCGTCACGTGCCGCCGATACCGTTCCCACTCGATCCGCTTGTTCGCGATCAGGCTCTCGAACACATGCTCCCCCAGCGCCTCCCGCAAAAACTCCGACTTCTCCGCCACCTCGATCGCCTCGATCAACGAGCCCGGCAGCATCTCGATCCCCCGCGCCGCCCGCTCCGCCGGCGTCATCTCGAACACGTTCTCCTCCACCGGCGGGGGCAGCGGTCGCTCCTTCTCGATCCCGTCCAACCCCGCCGCGAGCATCACCGCGAACGCCAGGTATGGATTGCAGGCCGCATCCGGCGAGCGGTACTCGATCCGCGTGTGAATCTCCTTCCCCGGCTTGTACTCGGGAATGCGAATCAAATCGCTCCGGTTCCGCCGCGCCCAGCTCAGGTAGACCGGCGCCTCGAACCCCGGCAGCAGCCGCTTGTAGCTGTTCACCCACTGATTCGTCACCAGCGTGATCGCCCGCGCATGATGGAGCAGCCCCGCGATGTACCCCTTCGCCACCGCGCTCAGATGGTACGGGTCGTCCGCATCGAAAAACGCATTCCGCTCGCCCCGAAAGAGCGACTGGTGCACATGCATCCCGCTCCCGTTCACCCCCTCGATCGGCTTCGGCATGAACGTCGCATACACCCCGTTCGCCGCCGCAATCTCCTTCACCACCAAGCGATACGTCATCGCCGCGTCCGCCATCGTCAGCGCGTCCGTGTAACGGAGCGTAATCTCGTGTTGGCTCGGGGCCACCTCGTGGTGGCTGTACTCCACCTCGATGCCCATCGCCTCCAGCGTCAGCACCGTCTCACGGCGCAAGTCGCTCCCCGCGTCGCTCATCTGGTCGAAGTATCCGCCCCGATCCAGCGGCACTGGCTCGCTCTCCGACCGGAAATAGAAATACTCCATCTCCGGGCTCACGTAGAACGTGTAGCCCAGGTCGGCGGCACGCTTCAGCTGCCGCTTCAGCACGAATCGTGGGTCCCCCTCGAACGGCTCTCCCCCCGGGTACGTAATGTCGCAGAACATCCGCGCCACGCTCGCTTCCTTCGGCCGCCACGGCACCAACTGGAACGTCGACGGGTCCGGCTTCGCCACCATGTCCGATTCATCGATGCGCGCGAACCCCTCGATGCTGCTCCCGTCGAAGCCCATCCCCTCCTCCAGCGCCTTCTCCAGCTCCTCCACCGTGATCGCAAAGCTCTTCAGCGCCCCCACGATATCCGTGAACCAGAGGCGAATGAACTTCACCCGATGCTCGCGGCAGGCGGAAAGCACATACTCGGCAGACTCGTTCATGCGCGCTGACTCCTGGGCGCGGTTCGCCGCCTCCCCCAGTCTACCGGAACCGTGTTACGGAGAGATTGCCTTCCGGCCACCCCGTCCCCGGCCGCCCCGAACCACCCTCCCGAACAGGTCGTATTCCCCCGCGTCCTCGATGGCGACCGGCACCCGCTCGCCAGGTCGCGCCCGCCCCCGCGCGAACACCAGGCCATCCACCTCCGGTGCCTCCCGATACGTCCGCCCCGCAACCACCGGGGCCCCGTCTTCGTCCTCGCCCGTGCCCTCGACCAGCAGCTCCAGCGTTCGCCCCACGAACCGTGCCGCCCGCCGCGCCGAGATCGCCTGTTGCTGCACCATGAACCGTTCGCGCCGCTCCGCCTTCACCTCCTCGGGTACCTGCTCGTCCATCCCGTAGGCATCCGTCCACTGCTGGCGCGAATACGTGAAGCAGCCCGCATGGTCGAACTCCACCGCCCGCGCGAACGCCAGGAGCTCCTCGAACTCCGCCTCCGTCTCCCCCGGGAACCCGACAATGAACGACGTTCGCAACACCACCTCCGGCATCGCCTTCCGTAGCTCGTCGATGAACCGGTACACCCGCTCCAGTTGGTGTGGGCGCTTCATCCGCCGCAACACGGCCTCGCTCCCATGCTGCAGCGGCACGTCGAGGTACGGCACCACCCCAGGAAGCTCAGCCATCGTCTCGATCAGCTCAGGCGTCACCCGGCTCGGGTAGGCGTACATCAGCCGCAACCACGTCTCCGGCCCCACCGCCTCGCTCAACAGCCGCAATAACCCGGGCAGCCCGCTCCCCACGCGCATCCCCAGGTCCTCCCCCCAGGCCGTCGTATCCTGCCCCACCAACACCAGCTCCTTCGCGCCCGCCCCCACGAGCCGCTGTGCCTCCTTCACGAGCAGCCCCGCCGGCGCCGACCGCAGCCCACCCTTGATCTTCGGAATCACGCAAAACGTACACGGCGCATCGCAGCCATCCGAGATCTTCAGGTACGCGCTCGGCCCCACCACCCGCACATTGCCCTCCGGGATGTCGTAGATCGCCCCCGGGTCCACCTGGAGGAGCCGCGCGACCTCTTGCCACTGCCCCACCCCAAAGACGTGGTCCACCGCCGGCGTCGCTTCCTTCACCTCCCGCCCGTACAGCTGCGTCATGCAGCCCGCCACGATCAGCGTCTGCCCCTCCCGCTTCTGCGCCGCCAGCGTTCGAATCGCCTCCATCGACTGCGCCTGGCTCTGCTCGATGAACCCACACGTATTCACGATGATCGCGTCCGCCTCTCGCGGGTCCGCCACCGGTACGAGCGCTCCCCCCTCCAGCAGGCGCGCCAGGTGTGAGCTATCGACATCGTTCTTCGGGCACCCCAGCGTCACCAAGTGATACGTCTGCGGTGCCACCATCACGGACCCTCGCTCACCACGATTTGGACCTTCGAACCAGGTGCCATCTCCACGTCCGGCGCTGGCGATTGGTCGATCACCGTCCCCGCCGGCTGGTTACTCTTCACCCGGGCCACCAGCGGCTCGTAGCCTGCCTCCCGGATGGCCGCCACAGCCCTGCCTTCGGGCACACCGCGGAGATCCGGCACGATGCCCGGAGTCACCGGGAGGCCGCTCGGGCCCGTCGGCGTCGCCCCCGCAGCCGCCGTGGCCGTCGGCGTCTCGCCCAGCGACCCCGGCGGCGCCGAGCCGTCGCCACCCGCCAGGCTCGCCAACAGATAGGCCACGAAGACAACCCCGAGAATCGCCACGATCGCCACGATCGCGATGAACGCCGACCGCGTTTGCGCCGCCGGGTCGGTCGCGATCCGGCGCGCCGGCGCGGGCACACCGATATCCACACCGATCACCGGCTCCCGCTCCGCCGCCGCCGCCCGCCACGGCGGCACAGGCCCCCGTCCGATCACCGGTTCCTCGTCCGGCGCGCGCGGTGCGGGCCGCGGGGCCCCGCGCGTCGGCTCCTGGCGCGGCGCCGACCGCCACGCCGGCCGCGAGGCCGATACCGGACTCACCGGCCGGTCCAAACTCGGCCGCTCAGGCTCAGCCCCCCGCCCGTAGGGATCCTCGTCCTCCCGCGGGAACATCGCCAACATCTCCTGCGGGTCCAGCCCCAGGTACTGCGAGTACGACCGCAAAAACCCGCGCGCATACACCGGCGCAGGAATGATGTGGAACTGCTCCGCCTCGAGCGCCGCCAGATATCGGCGGGAGATGCGCGTATCGCGTTCAGCGTCTTCGAGCGTCAACCCGCGCGCCTCCCGCGCACGCGTCAACAAGCTCCCGAGTTCACCCATAGGCCGTCGTGCCCCCTGCGGGGTAAGCCGAACGTATCAGGTTCCACCCCTAAACGGTAGACGAACGGAAACTGCCCTATCCGTCCGCGTCATCCGGCCGTGCCCTCGTCCAGCAACTCCGTCACCCACTCGACCCCCGCATCCTCACCGAGCCGCACCCGCCCCGTTTCCCGCAGCTCGCGCAGCGCCGCCCGGAAGTCCTCGAAATGGCGAAGCATCACGCCGAGGTGAAGGTAGAGCCGAAACCCCAACGCCGCCGCCTCCTCCGGCGTCACCAGCCACGTATTCAACACGAGCGGTAGCCCTCCGAGCTCCTCCGCTGCCCACGCGATCGTCTCCCGATCCTTCAGCCCATCGAGAAAAATCAAGTCCGCCCCTGCTGCCGCATACCGCCTCGCCCGCTCCGCCGCCGCTGCCCGCCCCAGCGGCGCCAGCGCATCCGTCCGCGCGATGATGACCGTCGCCGGGTCCTGCCGGGCAGCCACCGCCGCTCGCACCTTCAGCTCCATCTCCTCCGTCGGGATTACCCGCTTCCCCTCCAGGAAGCCACACCGCTTCGGCCACTCCTGGTCCTCCAGATGGAGCGCTGCCACCCCCGCCCGCTCGTACCGCGCCACCGTTCGCGCCACGTTCATCTCGTTCCCATAGCCCGTATCGGCGTCCGCGATGACCGGCACATCCACCGCTTCCGCGATCCGTGCGGCATTCGCCGCCATCTCGCCCAGGCCGATGAGCCCCCGGTCGGGGAGCCCCCACGAAGCAGCCGTCCCGAACCCGCTCATGTACACCGCACGAAAGCCCGCTGCCACCGCCAGCCGCGCCTGCAGCGCGTCGAACACGAACGGCGCCACCACCAGCCCCTCGGCGAGCAGCGCGCGGAGCCGCGCACCGGGCGAGCCACCGCGCCCGTTCATCGTTGCACGCCCCGCCGATTCGAACCCACCATCCCGCCCGGATTCTCGAACCACCCGTCGCCCCTGTCCACCACCTCAGCCCGCCCGCCGAAGCAATATCGCTGCCCAGTCACGCTCGAGCCGCGTCGCCACCTCCACGAACCCCGCCCCAGCGCAGGCCGCGACCACCCGCCCGACATCCGGCTCCAACACCCCGGAGAGCAGCAGGCTGCTCCCTGGGCGGACCGCCCGTTCGAAGGCCGGCACCAGGCCGATGTTCGCCTCGGGGCTGATGTTCGAAACCACCAGGTCGTACGGCGCCCCCACCTCCTCCGGCTCCAGCCGCCCGGCCCGGACCCGCACCCGCCCGTCGACGCCATTCACCGCGCAGTTGTGGATAGCCACCTCCGCCGCCACCGGGTCGATGTCGATCGCGTCCACCTCCGCCGCCCCCAGCTTCACCGCGGCAATCGCCAAGATGCCTGAGCCCGTGCCCACGTCGAGCACTCGCATCCCCGGCCGCACCACCTCGTCCAGCATCCCCAGACAGAGCCGCGTCGTCTCGTGGTGCCCCGTCCCGAAGGCCTGCCCCGGATCGAGCCGGATCACGATCTGCCCCGGAGCCGCCTCGTGTTCCACCCACGAGGGCACCACCACCACCCTGCCGCCCGTCTCCACCACCCCGAAGAACTCCCGCCACGACACCGCCCAGTCCTGCTCGAAAATCGGCCGTGCGCTCAGCTCGACCGATGGGTAGGCCTCCATCGCCCGGCGGAGATCGTCCACCAGCACCGCGCCGAGCTCCGAGGAGGGCAGATAGCAACGAATCGCCACGGGCTCGCCGCCCCGCACGCGAAATCCCTGCTCCGGCCCGAGGATATCGACCGGCTCCTCGATGGCGATCCCACCGGGCGAAACCGCCCGCACCAAGTCGGCCACCTCGTCGACGAGCCCCGGTGGCGTCTTCGCCGTGATTTCGAACCAGAGGTGCGTCACGTCCGCTCCGCCTCAGCCCGCCATCGCATCGCGGAGCCGCTCGAAAAAGCCCTTGTGCCGCTTCGGCAGCGTCGGCGTCCCCATCGTTTCCGCCAGCTCCTCGAGCAGCTTCCGCTGCTGGTCGGTCAGACTCTCCGGCACCACCACCGTCACCCGAACGACCATATCCCCCCGGCCCGTCCCCTGCAGCCGCGGCACCCCCTTCCCCCGGATCACGAACTCCTCGCCGCTTTGCGTTCCAGCCGGGATTTCGAACTGCATCTCCCCATCCAGCGTCGGGATCGTCACCTCTGCCCCGAGCGCTGCCTGGGCGATATTCACCGGCAAATCGAGCACGATGTGGTCGCCCACCCGCTCGAAGCGCTCGCTCGGCGCCACGCTGAGCACCACATAGAGATTGCCCGGCTCGCCGCCCCGTGGCCCCGCCTCTCCCTCGCCGGAGAGGCGAATCTGCACCCCGTCGTCCGCGCCTGCCGGCACTTTCACCACGATCCGCCGCGTCTCCCGCGTGCGCCCGCTCCCCCGGCAGGCCACACAAGGGTTCGTCACCACTCGCCCCTCGCCCTGGCACCGCGGACAGGTCATCACGTTCACGAACTGCCCGAAGAAGCTCTGCTGCGCCCGCCGGATCTCCCCCACACCGTTGCACTCCGGGCAGACGACCGGGCTCGTCCCCGGCTCCGAACCGCTCCCGCCGCAGACGGCACACCGCTCCAGGCGCTGATACTCGATCTCCTTCTCGCAGCCGAAGACCGCCTCCTCGAACGTGAGGCGCAGGTTGTAGCGGAGGTCGCTCCCGCGCTGTGGACCGCGCCGCCGCCCGCGCCGGGCCGCACCGCCGAAAAACGCATCGAAGATATCGCCGAACCCCTCGAAATGGGCGAACCCATCGAAACCGGCGGCACCTGCGCCGCCCTCCACCCCCGCGTGCCCGAAGCGGTCGTACATCGCCCGCTTCTGCTCGTCGCCCAACACCTCGTACGCCTGGTTGATCTCCTTGAACCGCTCGGCAGCATCCGGCGCCGGGTTCCGGTCCGGGTGGTATTCCATCGCCAGCTTCCGGAAGGCCCGCTTGATCTCCGCCTGGTCCGCCGTGCGCGGCACGCCGAGCACCTCGTAGTAGTCACGCTGACCGGTCGCCATCGATTAGCAGTGTAACAAATCGAGTGCTAAGTACCCGGCCAGCTCCGCCACCTCAGCGCGCCACGAACCCCCCGTCCACCGGCAAGGCCGCCCCCGTTACGAACGACGACTCGTCGCTCGCAAGAAAGAGCGCCAGCGCCGCCACCTCCTCCGGCCTCCCCAGCCTTCCCACCGGCTCCAGCTGCGCCAGCTGCGCCTGCGCCTCCTCCGACGCACCAGCGAACCGCTCCACCATCGGCGTCAGGATCACACCCGGACAGATCGCATTCACCCGGATGCCCTGCGGCGCGAATTCCAGCGCCGCCGTCTTCGTCATCTGCACCACCGCCCCTTTCGAGGCCGTGTACCCGATGATATTCGGAAAGCCCACGAGCCCCGCCACCGACGCCGTATTGATGATCGACCCGCCGCCCGTCTCCAGCATCAGCGGGATGCCATACTTCATCCCGAGGAACACCCCCTTCGCGTTGATCGCCAGCACGCGGTCGAACTCCGCCTCCTCGTAATCCGGCGTCAGCGCCTGCGCCCCTTCGATACCCGCGTTGTTGAACAACACGTCGAGCCGGCCATAGAGCGCCTTCGTCCGCTCCATCATCCCCCGCACATCCGCCGCCTTCGAAACGTCGACCGTCATCGCCGCCGCCTGCGCAGGGCCGATTTCCATCGCCGTCGCCGCCTCCGCACCGCTCACGTCGGCGCACACCACCTTCGCACCTTCCGCCGCGAACAGCTTCGCCGCCGCCTTGCCGATGCCCGAGCCCGCGCCCGTCACGATCGCCACCTTGCCATCCAGTCTGCCCATGGTCGCTCACCTCCAACGAGAATTCCCGCCCATGGTGGCAGAACCCGATGAACAACGGTCAGCCCCATCGGACGTCGCCGAGCTCCCCCATCGGCCCGAAATCGCCCTACTCTTGCCCCGGGTACCGCCACGGACTGGCCGCCTCGTACGCCGCGCTCACCCCGAGGAGCAGCGCATCGGCGAAGCGCGGCGCCACCGCCTGCAGCCCGACCGGCAGGCCATCCTGCGCCAGCCCCGCCGGAAGCGACGCCGCCGGTAGCCCCAGAAAATTGAACGGATAGGTAAACGGGATGAATCCCGCCGGCCCGACCTCCCTCCCACCGATCACCGACGGCGGCGGCCCCTCCGCCGCGAACGCCGTCGCCGCCGTCGTCGGCGTCAGCAACAGGTCGTACCGCTCGAAAAACCGCGTCATCGACCGATTCACCTGGTGGCGCTCCTCCAGCGCCCGAGCCACATCCAACGCCGTGAACTGGCGCCCCACCTCGGCGAACCGACGGAAACCCGGCTCCAACAGCCCCCGCTGCTCCTCCGTCATCGTCTCGACCAAATACGTATCGCCCGCCGCCGCGATCGTCATCCACGCATCCAACGGGTCGCCGAACCCCGGTGCGGCCTCCTCCAGCTCCGCCCCGACCGCCGCCGCCAACCGCTCCGCAGCCGCACGCGCCACCCGCGCGACCTCCGGATCGACCGCCGCGTATCCCAGGTCCGCGCTCCAGGCCACCCGCCGGAGCCGCGGCGCCGGCCCGAGCACCGCCGCCTCGAACGCCGTCCGACCGTCGAGCACCTCCGGATCGTCCGGGTGTGGCCCCGAGGCCACGTCCAGGTATCGCGCCGCGTCCCGGACCGTGCGGGCCATCGGCCCCAACGTCGAAAAATACCCCCACGTCGGCGCGTGCGCCCCCGCCCGCGGGACCCGGTGGGCCGTCGGCTTGATCCCGTAGCACCCCGTCATCGCCGCCGGAATGCGGATCGACCCACCGCCGTCGCCAGCCGTCGCCAGCGGCACCATCCCCGCCGCCACCGCCGCGCTCGATCCCCCGCTCGATCCTCCGGGCGTCCGCTCCGGATTCCACGGGTTCCGTGTCGGGCCCCACAGCCGATTCTCCGTGAACCCCTTGTAGCCGAACTCCGGCGTGTTCGTCTTGCCCACCACGATCGCACCAGCCGCCCGGAGCCGCGCCACCTGCACCGAATCCTCCTCCGCCACCTGCCCCGCGAACGCCCGCGACCCGAGCGTGAACAGCAACCCCTTCGCTGGCTCGAGATCCTTCACCCCCAACGGCACCCCCGCCAGTGGCCCGGGATCCTCCCCGGCGGCCACCCGGCGGTCGATCGACTGAGCCTGCGCCAAAGCACCCGCCTCGTCCACCTGAATGAAGGCATTCAGCGCCGGATTCAGCTCACGGATGCGGGCCAGCGCTCGTTCCGTCACTTCCAACGCCCGCCACTCGCCCCTGCGCACCCGCTCCGCGATCTCCCACGCCGGCGTCCAGCGGTCCATCGAAGTCCCCTCCTTCCCGAGCGGTGCCCGCCCGGTCGGGCGAATTGTAGCCATCCGACCGCACATGCGCGGGCCCACCGGGCCCTCCCCCTCCCCGCCCGCAAGCGCGACACTGACGCCGTGGGGAGATCCCCGATTGCCGAGGGATTGCTGGCTGTGCTCTCCTGCATCCATCACCAATCGCCCCGGCCGGAGGCCGCCCCCATGAAGCTCGCAGAAGTCCTCGCCACCAAAGGCTCGGCCGTCGCCACCATCCCCGCCGATGCCCCCGCCGCCGATGCCATCCGCACGCTCGCCGCACGGAACATCGGCGCCCTCGTGGCCACCAACCCCGCCGGTGGCGTCGCTGGCATCGTCTCCGAGCGCGACATCGTGCGAGCCATCGCCGCCGGCCTCCCCGTCCACGAAATGCCCGTCGCCGCACTGATGACTGCCGACGTCATCTGCGGCGCCCCCGACGACGACGTCGAACCCGTCCTGGCCGCCATGACCGCCGGCCACTTCCGCCACCTCCCCGTCGTCGCCGACGGACGTCTCGTCGGCCTCGTCACCACCGGCGACCTCGCCCAGGCGCTCCTGCGAAGCCTCGCCGGCCGCCTCGAAACCCTCGAAATCCGCCTCGAAGCCGAAATCGACCAGTACGGGGTGGGCCGATGAGCCCGCCCGGCACCCTTCGCCTCGCCGTCATCGGCTCCGGCCCCGCCGGCATGTACGCGGTCGAACACCTCCTCGCCGAGCCCGATATCCAGCCCTCCATCGATATCTTCGAACGGCTCTTCACCCCCTACGGACTCGTCCGCGCCGGCGTCGCCCCCGACCACCAGAAAATCAAAGGCGTCACCCGCACCTTCGAACCCCTCCTCCACGACCCCCGCGTCCGCCTGTTCGCCAACGTCGACTACGGGCGCGACATCACCCTCGACGACCTCCGCAGCCACTACCATGCCATCGTCTTCGCCGCCGGAGCCCAATCCGACCGCCACATGGGCATCCCCGGAGAAAACCTGCCCGGCTCCCTCCCCGCCACCGCCTTCGTCGCCTGGTACAACGGCCACCCCGACTTCTGCACGCTCCAGATCGATCTCCAAGCCGAGGCCGCCGTCGTCGTCGGCATGGGCAACGTCGCCATCGACGTCGCTCGCATCCTCGCCCTCACGCCCGACGAGCTGCGCCGCACCGACATGCCGGACTACGCCATCGAAGCGCTCGAGGCTAGCCGCATCCGCGAGATCCACGTCCTCGGCCGGCGCGGCCCCGCCCAGGCCGCCTTCACCACCCCAGAGCTCAAAGAGCTCACCATGCTCCAAGGCGCGGCCCTCCAGATCCGGCCCGAAGAAGCCGAGCTCGATTCGCTCAGCGCCGCCCTCGTCGAGCGCTCCCCCGACCGCACCCTCGCCCGCAAGGTGCAACTCATCCAAGAGATCGCCGCCAACCCCGTCCCGTCCCGTCCCCGCATCATCCACCTCCGCTTCTGCCTTGCCCCGCTCGAACTGCTCCCCGGCGCGAGCGGCACCGTCGCGGCAGTCCGCTGCGCCCGGACCCGCCTCGTCCCGACCCCCGCCGGCGGCCTTGCCGCCGAGCTCACCGGCGACGAAGAAACCCTGCCAGCCGGCCTCGTCCTCCGCAGCGTCGGCTATCGCGGGCGCCCCCTGCCCGGCCTCCCCTTCGACGACCGCCTCGGCATCGTCCCCAACACCGCAGGACGCATCGCCGACCCCGCCGGCAGGCCGCTTCCTGGGCTTTACGTCACCGGTTGGCTCAAGCGCGGCCCCACCGGCGTCATCGGCACCAACAAGCCAGACGCGGCCGAAACCGTCCACTGCCTCCTCGAAGACGCCGCCGGCGGACGGCTCCCCGCCCCCGTCGACCCTTGCCCGGCGGCCATCCCAGCCCTCCTCCAGGCCCGGGGCGTCCGCTACCTCACCTGCGCCGATTGGCAGCGCATCGACGAGCTCGAACGGGAAGCCGGCGCCCGCGAAGGCCGCCCACGCGTAAAGTTCACCTCCCTCACAGCCGCCCTCGCCGCCCTCGCAGCCTCACCCACCACCGCGAGCCCGCCCGCTCAAGGCGACTGACCGGAAAGCCGAAGATCCCGGGGTGGACGACGACATCGGCCCAATCGGCAGCCCGGTAGTCGGCGCACCCGCCACCGTCATTCCCCGGGGCGAAGCCGCTGGCGGCCTCGGCACCCTCCTCTCCGACCGCCTCTTCGCCATCATCCTCGCCGTCCCCCACGCCCCCTGGCAACCCGGCGACGACGTCATCATCTCCGTCGGCGAGCGAGGCCAAACCGTCGCCGCCCTCGCCCGCTTCCGCGAGGCCCGGCCCGGCCAGGCCGTCTTCACCCGCCAGAGCCCCTGGCGCCCCTTCGACCGGCGCGCCTTCGAACGCTACCCCGTCAGCATCGCTGCCGACGTCGCCGCCCCGCCCCACCGGTACCCCGCCACCGTCGTCGATGTCTCGCTCGGCGGCTGCGCCATCGAAACCGTGGCCGCTCCGCCCGAGGCCGCCGCCGCCCTCGCCCTCGAGTGGTCCGGCCTCCCCGCGCCGCTCACCGTCACCCTCGTCCGGGCCCGCCCGACAGGACCCGACCGCTTCATCTGGCACCTGCGCTTTCAGCCGCTCACCCCGGCGGCTGACGTCTTCCTCCGCGAACTCATCGCCGCCCTTGCCGCCGAGCTCCAAGCCCCGACCACCTAGTCGCCCACCGACACGCTGCCAACCCCGCTACCATGGACGCCACCCCTCGTCGGAGGTCCCTCCGTGTCGCTCATCGCACCTGAAAGCGTCCACCCCGAAGAACCCGAACACTACGACTGGCCCGCCCTCGTCGCCGCGCTCGAACGGCTCCTACGCCTCCGCACCCCACCCATCGGCATGAAGCTCTTCGAGAGCGTCGAAGAGATGGCGGCCATCCCGCGCATCCGCCGCCCTACCGCCATCCACACCACCGACCAAATCGTCGCCCAGGCCGCCCGCCTCGGCTGGACCGTCGGCATCACCGCCGACGACCTCGTCGGAGCCCAATGCGGCGCCGTCATCGGCCTCCACCCACAGGACGAGGAGTGGCGTTCGGGCCGCCGCATGGCCGGCGTCTGGTTCGAAACACCGGAAGACGCCGCCGCGCACCAAGCCGCCATGGATGTCGTCCCCTTCGGCCGCTACCGCGCCATGGCCGTATCGCCCCTCGCCACCGGCCGGCTCGACCCGCCCGACATCTGCCTCGTCTACCTCACGCCCGGCCAAGCGATCATCTTCATCAACGGGCTCCAGTGGAGCGGCTACCGCAAGTTCGCCTGGGGCGTCGTCGGCGAATCCGCCTGCGCCGACAGTTGGGGCCGCGCCCTCGCCACCGGCGAACCGTCGCTGGCCATTCCTTGCTACGCCGAGCGTCGCTATGGCGGCGTCCTCGACGACGAACTGCTCATGGCGCTCCCCCCCAAATACCTGCCCCGCGCCATCGCCGGCATGGAGCGCCTCGCCGCCAACGGCCTCCGCTACCCCATCCCCCAATACGGCATCCAGGCCGACGCCCGCGCCGGCCTCGCCCGCAGCTACGGCTGACCTACAGGCTCCGCAAGAACGCGATCAGCGCCTCGTTCACCGCCTGCGGCGCCTCCTGCTGCACCCAGTGCCCAGCCCCCGGCACGAGCACCAAGTCCTTCAGGTTCGGCACGTGTTGGCGGATATTCGCCTCCGGCGCGAACCCCCGCACAGGGTCCCTCTCCCCCGTAATGAAGAGCGCCGGCACCGTCACCTTCGCGTTGCGCCACGCCCCCATCAGCTCCCAGTTCCGATCGATGTTCCGGTACCAGTTCAGCCCCCCACGGAAGCCAGTCCGCGAAAATTCGCCCACGAAGAAATCCAGGTCCTCGGCCGAAAGCCAGGGCGGCAGCTCCTCCGGGTCCACCATATTGTCGAGGAACTTCGCCGTCTTCGGTCGCGGCTGCGCCATCTCCGGCCGCGGCACCAAATTCCCCGAAGCCGAGTAGAGCAGCTTCCGCATCGTCGTTCGTACATCCGCCTCCAGCTCGGCCTCTGCCTTGCCCGGCTCCTGGAAATAGAGAATGTAGAAAAAATTGTCCCCGTAGATTGCCTTCATCCCATCCGTCGGGCGCACATCTCCCCGCGGCGTATAGGGCACGCTCATCCCGACCACCGCCGGAAACCGGTCCGGCCGCAAAAGCGCCGAATTCCACGCCACCGGCGCGCCCCAGTCGTGCCCCACGATCACCGCCGTCTCCTCGCCCAACGCGTCGAGCAGCCCCACGATGTCGCCGACCAAATGCAGCTGCGTGTACTGGTCGATCCCCTCCGGCGCCGTCGTCCCACCGTAGCCCCGCTGGTCGGGCGCCACCGCGTGGAAGCCCGCCTCCGCCAGCGCGGCCAGCTGGTGCCGCCACGAATACCACGACTCCGGCCACCCATGGCAGAGCACCACCAGCGGCCCGCTCCCCGCCTCCGCGATGTGCATCTGGATCCCGTTCGTCGCAATCGTCCGATGGCCGATCGCTGTCATCGTCGTGCCCTCCAGCCAGTCTCCGGCATCACCCGGAAGCCGTAGCCTAGCGAACTCCTTCGCACGACACAAAAGACCCCGCTCTCCGCGGGGTCGTCACCAGCTCATCCAACCCTGGGCCGGTCCGAATCAGTCCGAGCTCGCCGGCACCGGCTCCACGTCCCGATCGCCACCCTTCTTCACCCGCTCCATATGCTCCAGGCCCTGCATACTGAAGCCCAGGTCCCCCAGCTCGCAGAGGAAGCTGCAATACGTCAGGCGGAGCGCGCTCGTCGACTTCGAGGGCGAATACGAAAGATTGCACCGTTTGCACCGAATCAGCCCGGTGAACTCGGCATCGCGCCCCAATGGAATGGTCGTCTCGCGGTCGTCCGTAGCGTTCATCGCGTTTTTCCTTCCACCTACAGTATGCGGCACCCAGCCGCAACGTGCTCACTCCATCGCAACCAGTTCCAACGCATTCCACACACCTCGCCCCTCGTCACCCCCTTGCGCGCCCCACTTACCGGGCGGTAGCGTTAACGCAGCGTGAACACGCCCACCGCGCCCCTGGCCGAAGCCCCGCCCGTCGCAACGCCAACGCCCGGGCTCGCTGGCCGCCGCCTCGGTGTCGTCACCGCCGAGGCCGCCGCCACGGCAGCCTTCATGCTCCTCTACTTCTTCCTCCGCGGCGTCCGCCCCGACGACGTCGACGCGGCCGTCGCCCGTAGCCTCGCCCTCATCCACCTCGAACAGCAGCTCGGCCTTTTCTTCGAAGTCCATTGGCAGGCTGCCTTTCTCCACAACGGACCTGCCATGGCCGTCGCCAATTGGGTCTACGCCTGGGGCCACTACCCGGTCATGCTCGCCATCGGCCTCTGGCTCCTCTGGAAAGACCCCATCCGCTTCCGCTTCGTGCGCAACGTCCTCGTCGTCTCCGCCCTCATCGGCATCGCCGCCTATTGGCTCCTACCCGCCGCACCCCCCCGCCTCATGGCCCTCCACGGCTACGACTTCGGCTTCGTCGATACCGTTCACGGCCCCGCTAGCAGCGTCGATTACTTCCAGCCCGGCCCGTTCGTCAACGACTACGCCGCCCTCCCCAGCTTCCACTTCGGCTGGATCCTCCTCTCCTCCATGGCCATCTGGGCCAACACCACCAGCCGCCTCGTCCGGGCGGGCGCCATCGCCATGTCCGCCCTCATGTGGTGGTCCGTCACCGTCACCGGCAATCACTACTTCTTCGACATGGTCATGGGGGGCCTCGTCGTCGTCCTCTCCTGGTGGTTCGTTTCCACCCTCGGCGACGTCCGCTTGCGCCACCTGCCCTCCACCCTTACCCAACGCCTGCGCTGGTAACGTCCACCGCGCACGGCTCCCGCTGCGGCTCGAGATCGAACCCGGGCAAGGGCGCTCCCGCACGCGCCAAGGCAATGCGCCGCCGGCGCCGCCCCGCCCGCGCCGCCATCGCGCGCCAATAGGCCTGCTCGAACATCGCCGCACACGCCTGGCAGATGCCATGCGAAACCGGCCCCCGCCCTTCGTTGCGAACGGCGCCACACCACGCACAAACCACACGCATCGCAAGGCCTCCAGCCGAAAATCGGGCGCACATCGATCATCCTCGGTGCCGCCATCCCCGCGCCATCGGGGGAATCCCCGATAGCGAGCTCCCTACGTAAACCCCTCGTGAAAAGCCCGTTCCCTGTTGGCAAGCCAGTCGCATCGCTACACTGCCGCCGTGACAACCCCCAGCCCCGACGATGCCCAGCCCACCTCGCTCATCGCCGAGCTTGCCGACCATGCCCGGCTCATCGCCGCCCTCGCCATCGCCCTCGGCGCCGTCGCCTGGCTGCTCGTCCCCGCCGCCCTCGCACTCCTCTTCCTTACCTGGTAGCCAACCCCGCGCCAACCCCGCGCCTAGTCCAGCCCCCGCAGCTCCACCGGACGGCCCGTCCACGGGCGCACCTCCCCGATCCGAACCGCCCCCGGAATCGCATCCACCACCGCCTCCACATCGTCGGGCCCCACCACCAGCACCAGCCCCACACCCATGTTGAACACTTCGTACATCTCCTCCGCTGAGACCCGCCCACGCGTCGCGATGAGTCGGAAAATGGCCGGCACCTCCCACGCCCGCGTCTCGATCACCGCCGTCACCCCCGGCGGGAGCACCCGCGGAACATTCTCGCGATAGCCCCCGCCCGTGATGTGCGCCATCCCGTGAATCCAGCCCAACACCGGCCGCACCTCCCGCGCATACGGACGGTGCGTCGCCAAGAGCGCCTCCCCCAACGTCGCGCCCCCGAGCTCCGGAGGCCGCTCCTCGAGCCGCCGCCGCGTCTCCTCCACCGGCTCCCCATTCGCCACATCGAGCGCCCGCCGCGCCAGCGAAAACCCGTTCGTATGGAGCCCCGAACTCGGAAGCCCGATCAGCACATCCCCCGGCCCGATCTTCGATCCATCGATGATGGCGTCGCGCTCCACCACCCCCACGATGAACCCCGCCAGGTCGAACTCCCCCGGCGCATACACATCCGGCATATCCGCCGTCTCCCCACCCAGCAGCGCGCAGCCCACCTCCGCACACGCGTTCGCCACCCCCTCCACCAGCGCCCGCTTCTGCTCGTTCGTCAGCCCATTGCCCGCGATGTAATCCAGAAAAAAGAGCGGCTCCGCCCCGCAGACCAAAATATCGTTCACACTGTGCCCGAGGATGTCCGGCCCACACAGGTCGAGCCTCCCCGCGGCCAGCTGCAACTTCACCTTCGTCCCGATCCCGTCGGCACTCGCCGAGAGCACCGGGTCGCGATACCCATTCCCGAGCCGGAAAAGCCCCGAAAACGGCCCCGCATCGCTCAGCACCTCCGGCCGTCGCGCCCGCGCCAGAATCTCCGGCAACCCCCGAGCGAACGCACTCCGCGCCGCGATATCGACACCCGCCTCCGCGTACTTCCGTTCCTCCGTCACCCCCACAGCCTACCAAAGCCCAGGGCTACCGGCCGATCCCCCTCAGTACGCACGCGGCAACGGCGTCGGAGTGCGCGTTGGCGGCCGCGGCGTCGGCGTCGGTGTCGGCGTCCAGGTCGGCGTCGGCGTGATCGTCGGCGTCGGCGTCACCGTTGGCGTATTCGTCGGCGTCGGCGTATTCGTCGGCGTGGACGTCGCAGTGGGCGGCGCCGAAGCCGAGCCACCGCCACCGCCGGGGAACCAGAGCGGACCATCCGAAAGCGGCGTGCCCGGCGGGATCTTGAAATCGAGGAACTCCTCCGGATTCACCGGCGTATCCAGCCAACGAATCTCGAAATGCAGATGCTCCCCCGTCGAAAAACCCGAACTCCCCGTAATGCCGAGCACCACCTCGTTGTCCACCGCCTGCCCCCGCGCCACCAGCACCGCACTCAAATGCGCGTAAAGCGTCGTCCACCCATCGCCGCAATCCACCACCACGTGAAAGCCATAGGCCGCCGAGTACTCCGTCGAAACCACCGTCCCCGTACACGCCGCATAGACCGGCGAACGGCTCAGCCCCTCGAGCGCGAGGTCGATCCCCCCGTGGATCCGCCCTGGCCCCCGATTCGTCGCCCCGTAGCGGTCGGTCACCCGGCTCCAAGCGCGGAGCGGCATCTGGAACCGGCTCGTCGCAGCCTGCGCCACCTCCGCCGCCGGAAGCGCCCCGGCAGCCGGCACATCCACCGCACCCTCGTCCGTGTGCCCCGCCGGCGAGGGCGTCGGCGAAAGGCCCAACGGTGCCCCGCGCGAACGAGGACCATCCACACCTCCGACCCCCTGAGCGGCCGTCCCTGCCGCCGCGCCGCCATCCTCCGCCCCCGTCCCCGAAGGTTGCCGTGCCGTCATCACCGCCGCCACGCTCGCCACCAACGTCCCGGCCAACATCACCCGAACCGCGTGCGAAACCCGCAGCGGCAACCGAATACGCCCAACCATCGCCTACATACATCGGCCGTCCCTCCCCCTCCGCTCAGCCCCATCCCCACCCCCTTACCACCCACCCGCGAGCTCTCGTACACTCCCGCCCATGGCGAGCCCCACCCCCGCGCCCTCCCTCCACTTCGAACGCCAGGCGTGGCAGGCCGGTGCCGAGTGGGTCGCCGGTGTCGATGAAGTCGGCGTCGGTCCGCTCGCTGGCCCCGTCGCCGCCGCAGTCGTCGCCCTCCCCCGTGGCCGGCGCTACCGCTGGTACGGCGAAGTCCGCGACTCCAAAGTCCTCACCGAAGCCGCCCGCCAGCGCCTCGCCGCCGCCATTCGTCGCGACGTCCCCTGGGCCATCGGCTGGGCCACCGTCGAAGAGATCGACCGCATCGGCATCCTCCCCGCCCGCCGCCTCTGCATGCTTCGCGCCTGCGAACAGCTCGCCGTTCGCCCCGGCGCCATCATCAGCGACGCGCTCGACCTGCCCCTCCCCAACGTCCGCCCGGTCATCGACGGCGATGCCCTCTCCGTCGCCGTCGCAGCAGCCTCGATCATCGCCAAAGTCGCCCGCGACGCCGTCATGGTCGACCTCTGCGCCCGTTACCCCGGCTACGGCTTCTGCCGCAACAAAGGCTACCCCACGCCCGAGCATCGCCAGCGCCTCGCCGAGCGCGGCCCCAGCCCCGTCCACCGGAAGAGCTACGCCCCCGTCGCCCAACACGCCCTCCCGTGGTAACCCCGCGCCAGCGCCTCGGCGCCTTCGGCGAACGCCTCGCCGCCCACCATCTCGAGGCCGCCGGCTACACCATCCTCGCCCGCAACCTCCGCATCGGCCGCCACGAAATCGACCTCATCGCGCGCGATGGCACCACCCTCGTCTTCGTCGAAGTGCGCACCCGCCGGGGCAGCGCCGGCCTCGCCGCCGAATCCCTCGAAACCGCCAAACTCCAGCGCCTCGCCGCCGCCGCCTTCGCCTACTGCCAACGAGAAGGCCTCGACCCCGACACCACCCGCCTCGATGCCCTCACCATCGACCTCGACAGCGCCGGCCGCACCCGCGCCATCCACCACTACCGCGGCATCGAACCCCCACCACTTTGACCCGTCCATCGCCCCCCGCGTATGTTCGCCCCGACCCCTCCCACGGAGCCCCCGCCATGGCGATCACCCCAGCCGACGACTACCTCATCCACCAAACCCCCTACCCCATCGACCGCGTCGCCACCAGCGACCGCAACTTCTACGACCGCTACTTCTTCAACGGCTACAGCCCCGACGGAGACATCTACTTCGCCCTCGCCATGGGCCAATACCCCAACCTCGGCATCGCCGACGCCGCATTCAGCATCGTCAGCGATGGCCGCCAGCGCGTCGTGCGCGCCTCCCGCCGCCTCGGCCCCGACCGCATGGCCACCACCGTCGGCCCCATCGCCGTCGAAATCCTCCGCCCCCTCCACCAGCTCCGCGTCAGCGTCGCCCCCAACCCCTACGGCATCCAGGCCGACCTCACCTTCACCGCCCGCTCCCTCCCCGTCGAAGAACCCCACTTCTTCCGCCTCGCTGGCAACGTCCCCGTCATGGACTACACCCGGATGACCCAGCACGGCGCCTGGTCCGGAACCATCACCGTCGATGGCCGCAGCTACGCCGTCGAAGCCACCACCTGGTGGGGCTCGCGCGACCACTCCTGGGGCATCCGCCCCGTCGGCGGTCGCGACCCCCGCGGCGCCCCACCCCAGCAGCCCCCCCAATTCTTCTGGAACTGGGCACCACTCAACTTCCCCGACCTCTGCACCCTCTACACCGTCTCCGAACACGCCGACGGCAGCCGCTGGCACCAGTCCGGCGCCATCCTCACCCCCTACCCCCACGCCACCATCACCGAAGCCGACGTCGCCTACCACCTCACCTTCCAATCCGGCACCCGCTGGCTCCAGACCGCCACCATCACCCTCACCCCCCCTGCCGGCGAGCCCCTCCAAATCACCTTCCAGCCCCTCTACCCCTTCCTCATGAAAGGCCTCGGCTACGGCGACCCAAAATGGGGCCACGGCATGTGGGTCGGCGAAGACGTCGTCGATGGCACCGAATACCGGCTCGACACCGAAGAGCCCCTCCAAAACCTCCACGTCCAACAGGTCTCCCGCGTCCGCGCGGGAAGCCGCCAAGGACTCGGCGTCTTCGAAATCATCGTCCTCGGCCCCCACGCACCGACCGGCTTTCGCGACCTCCTCGACCCCGCCCCCTGACCCAGCGCCCGCCGGCGCCGCCCATGGACAGCCCGCCGGCCGCTTTCGACAATATCACCATGCCGATCTACGAATTCCGTTGCGCCGACTGCAAAAAGGTGACCAACTACTTCACCCGCAAGATCGACACCGAAGCGCGCCCCCCCTGCGAACACTGCGGCAGCCCCAACACCGCCCGCATGATGTCCAAGTTCGGCCGCAGCTACACCCGCCAGGACATCCTCGAAAAATACGGCGACCCTTCCACCGGGCGTGGCGGCCCCGACGACTACCGCGACCCACGCCAGATCGGCACCTGGGTCGAGAAAAAATTCGAAGAGTACGGCATGGACCTCCCCGAAGAAGCCCGGACCATGATCGACGCCGCCCGCGAAGGCGAATTCCCCGAGCCCGTCAAAGACCTGTGACCGGCACCGGCCCGCTCGAACAGATCGTCCCCGGCATCCTCGAACGGTTCGCCGCCAAAAACACCGCTCGCGAGCAAGCCCTCGCCGCTAGCCGCGTCATCATCCGGAACAGCGCCAATGCCATCCGAGCCGTCCACCGCGGCGAATTCGAGGCCGCTCGCCGCCTCATCGCCGAAGCCCGCGCCACCCACGACGCCGCCACCCATGCCCTCCAGGGCCACGCCGACGTCTACCACGCTGGCTTCCTCCACGACGCCCAGAAAGAGTACGTCGAAGCCGTCACCACCCTCCACCTCTGCACCGGCGGCCCCATCCCCGATCCCGCCCAACTCCGCGTCGAAGATGCCGCCTACCTCAACGGCATCGGCGAAGCCGTCGGCGAACTCCGCCGGGTCATCCTCGATCGCCTCCGCGCCGGCCGCTTCGATGGCTGCGAAGCACTCCTCGCCGCCATGGACGACATCTACAACGTCCTCGTCACTATCGACTACCCCGACGCCATGACCGGCGGCCTGCGCCGCACCACCGACCAAGTCCGGGGCATCCTCGAAAAAACCCGCGGCGACCTCACCCTCGCCATCGTCACCCGCCGCCCCGCCCCCACAGAGTAGCCCCTCAGGCCGGCACCAGCCGCCGAATCACCGCCTCCACGAACCCCCTCGTCCCCAACGTCCCCCCGAGATCGCGCGTCGTCTCGCCCGCCGCGATCGTATCGTGCACCGCATCCACCACCTGCCGCCCCAACGGCCCATGCCCACAAAACTGAAGCAGATAGCCATAGGCCTCGATCGCCCCCGAAGGATTCGCGACCCCTTGCCCCGCAATATCCGGCGCCGTCCCACCCGCCGGGTCGAACACCCCGATCACCGGCTGATGGCTCTTCGAAAACGCGTACGAAGCGCTCGCCCCCAACCCGATCGACCCTACCAGCCCGTACACCATATCGCTCAGAAAATCCCCGTACTCGTTCGGACAAACGATCACGTCGTACCGCTCCGGGTTCAGAATCAGCTTCGCCAACAGCGCATCGAACAACTCCCGCGTGTGGCGCACGTTCCGATACTCCGTCGCCACCTCCGCCACCACCTCCTCGAACAGCCCATCCGTGGCCCGCTGGATGGTGTACTTGCTCGTCGACGTCACCGTCTGCCGGTGCTGCTCCGCCAGCCTGAACGCAAAATGCGCCGCGTGTTCCACCGGCGTCCGCTCCATCACCCGGATACTCACCGCCGAGTAATAGCCGATGCGCATCCCCGCATCCTCGTACGTGCCGCCCGTCGCGATCCGGACCACGTGCAAATCCACCTTCCCCGAATAGTTCCGACTCACCCCCGGATAGCTGCGGCAGGGCCGGTGGATCACCGCCAGCCCGAGCCGGTCGCGCAACACCTGGTTCGGGCTCACCGACTCCGTCACCGTCGGATACTTCATCGCCGCACCCAACTCCCGCGTCGCCTCGATACCCTCCTCCAGCGCCGAAGGAGACGCCTCCCGCCGCTCCAGCGACCAGTCCACCGGCCGGAAGACCACCGGCGAACCCAGCGCCTCGTTCAACGCCCGAACCGCGTCGCGCAGCTCCGCCGCGATCCCATCGCCATTCAGCTCGGCCACTTCGCGCATCGCAAACCACTCCCGTGCTCTTCTGCCCTCAGTCTGCACCCCTTCCCACTTCCCCTCCACTCCGGAAATTTCCCGTAAGGTTGCCCGTTGGTAGGATTCCGCCGGTTCGCCCAACGGCGCGTACCGGCGTAGGCACCGCCGAACCACACTCCACCGGGGGACGAAATGAACAACTTGCTCGTGGCGCTCGGGGCAGGCGTCATCGCCCTGCTCTTCGCAGCCTGGACGGCCCGCCGCGTCCTCGCCGAAGACGAAGGCACCGAGACGATGAAAACCATCGCCCGCGCCATCCAGGAAGGCGCCGCTGCCTTCCTCCGGCGCGAATACACCTTCCTCGCCATCTTCGTCGTCGTCGTCACCGTCGCCCTCGCCGTCTTCATCGACTACGACATCCTCGACCGCTTCGGTCCGCAGCACGGCGAACTCACCGACTTCCCGAGAACCGCCGCCGCCTACGTCCTCGGCGCCATCTCCTCCGCGCTCACCGGCTACATCGGCATGTACATCGCCGTGCGCGCCAACGTCCGCACCGCCGCCAAGGCCCGCGAAGGCCTCAACCCAGGGCTCCGCGTCGCCTTCAACTCCGGCGCCGTCATGGGCATCACCGTCACCGGCATCAGCGTCATCGGCCTCGCCATCGTCTACCTCATCACCCAGGACACCCAGCCCCTCACCGGCTACGCCTTCGGCGCCTCCTCCATCGCCCTCTTCGCCCGCGTCGGCGGCGGCATCTACACCAAAGCGGCCGACGTCGGCGCCGACCTCGTCGGCAAAGTCGAAGCCGGCATCCCCGAAGACGACCCGCGCAACCCCGCCACCATCGCCGACAACGTCGGCGACAACGTCGGCGACGTCGCCGGCATGGGGGCCGACCTCTTCGAGTCCTACACCGGCTCCATCGTCGCCGCCATGGCCCTCACCACCGCCGCCGTCGTCGGCGCCGACAAAGGCGTCTTCGATACCGCCGACGTCAGCAACTGGGACTCCAAAGCCTTCGCCCTCCCCCTCCTCATCATGGGCATCGGCATCATCTCCGCCATCATCGGCACCTTCCTCGTCCGCACCAGCGAAAACGCCACCATGGGCCGCCTCCTCTGGGCCCTGCGTACTGGCATCTTCTCCGCCAGCGGGCTCGTCCTCGTCGGCACCGCCGCCCTCCTCCTCGTCATGGACCTCCCCTTCGACCTCTTCTGGGCAGTCCTCATCGGGCTCGTCGCCGGACAGGTCATCGGCACCGCCACCGAGTACTACACCGCCTACGAATTCCGGCCCACACAGGGGCTCGCCAAAACCGCCGAAACTGGCCCCGCCACCGTCATCATCGGCGGCCTCGGGCTCGGCATGCTCTCGACGGCCATCCCCCTTGTCACCATCGTCGTCGCCATCTGGGGAACCTACCAAATCGCCGGCCTCTACGGCATCGCCCTCGCCGCCGTCGGCATGCTCTCCCCACTCGGCATCACCCTCGCCACCGACGCCTACGGCCCCGTCGCCGATAACGCCGGCGGCATCGCCGAACAGGCCCACCTCGACCCATCCGTCCGCGAGCGCACCGACGCCCTCGATAGCCTCGGCAACACCACCGCCGCCACCGGCAAAGGCTTCGCCATCGGCTCCGCCGTCCTCACCTCGCTCGCCCTCATGGTCACCTACTCCCAGGTCGTCGGCCTCGACACCATCGACATCCTCGACGTCGAAACCATGCTCGGCCTCCTCATCGGCGGCCTCATGCCCTTCGTCTTCTCCGCCCTCGCCATGGGCGCCGTCGGCCGCGCCGCCATGGCCATGGTCAACGAAGTCCGCCGCCAGTTCCGCGAAATCCCCGGCATCATGGAAGGCACCGGCAAGCCCGATTACGCTCGCGCCGTCGCCATCTCCACCGACGGCGCCATCAAAGAGATGATCGCCCCCGGCCTCCTCGCCGTCATCGTCCCCATCTTCGTCGGCGCAGTGATCGGCCCCGAAGCCCTCGGCGGCCTCCTCATCGGCTCCATCGCCAGCGGCTCCGTCCTCGCCCTCATGATGGCCAACGCCGGCGGCGCCTGGGACAACGCCAAGAAGTACATCGAAGCCGGCCACCTCGGCGGCAAAGGCTCCGATGCCCACAAAGCCGCCGTCGTCGGCGATACCGTCGGCGACCCCTTCAAGGACACCGCCGGCCCCGCCATGAACATCCTCCTCAAACTCATGTCGATCGTCGCCGTCGTCTTCGGTCCCCTCTTCATCGGCTGAATCCCTACCCTTCGCATCGCAACCCCAGCGGCCGCCGGTTGAGCACCGGCGGCCGTTTTCTCTATCCTGCGGCCTCCGGGCCATCCGCCCGCAGGAGCCCTCACGATGCTGCTCGCCCAGGCCATCGTCCCCATCGCGATCGTCACCGCGCTGGCCATCGCCGCCGTCTGCCGTGCCGCTGCCCGCGATACCGCCGTCCCCCACCCGTCATCCAACGGCCAA
>NZ_DAOUBJ010000092.1:0-9654 GCF_034432735.1 Tepidiforma sp.
GCCAAGGTGCGCGCTTCCGGGAGCACCAGCCGCCCCGGCCGCTCCTCGATCCGCAGCGCTGGGTGGTCGATGAGCACCCGGATCGCCGGCGCCGTCAACGCATCCCGCCAGACCGGCCACACCAACGATCGCCGTGTGGCGGCAGGGTCCACCAAGGCCCGCTGCCACCCTGCCGCCCGCACCTCGAACCCATCGTCGGCGAGCGGGAACATCCGGATCGCCATATTCGCCAACCAGGTCGGCGATGGCGCCGCCACGTTACGTGGCTTGCCATCGGTGGCCACGGTCGCCCCGCGGAGCGCCCCGTGCTCCAGCTTCCCGCCGGTGAATTCCTCGACCCGCTGCCAGCCCGTGAAGGCATCCAAAGGGGCGTTCGGGATCTTCCTCAGCTCCTCGAGCGTCTTATCGAAGAACGAACCGCGGAACTTCATCTGCCCGAACCCGACATTGAACGGCGTCAGCCTGATGGCCCCCTGCGCGGGCTCCAACTGCTCCGCCCCCTCCCCGCTCGGATTTCCCTTCTTCGCATCGGCCTTCTTGGAGTCGACCGCATGCAGCGCCATCAGCGCCACGAGCCAGCGGCCGAACCATCGTTCGCCCCGGGCCCAGGCCGCCGCCGCATCCTCGCAGGTCGCGGTCGCTGCCGCCCGCGACATCCGCATCGGGTCAACCCCCGTGGCTGTGTCTCGCGGGTGCCGCTCCTTGTACGGAAAGTGCGGCGGCACTCCCGGTATCGCCTGGCCGTTCGCCGCGAGCTCGTCCGCCACCTTGCGCAGATCCCCGGCGAGCTCCTCCAACGTCGCATACGCCTCCGTTACGAACACCGCCTGCGGCACGATTCCGCCCTCCCAGGCCAGCCGAACCGGCGCGATGCACTCCTGTTCGGAGAGCGCCACCACCCCGACCGCCGCCAGAAACCCCAGCGCCGTGTTGCCCCGCAACGCGGGCGCTTCCAATCGATTCACTGCGCTCACCTCGCTTCCCCGACCGGCGCTTCGGCTGCGCCTCGCTCGTCCCCCGCCCGTCCGTTGGCCGCCGCTCCGGAAAGCGATTCCGAATCCAGCATGTCGGCAAGCCGCACGATCGTCTCGAGCATCGCAAGCCCCCACCAGCCGTAGCGGTCGTTCAGACGTTCGAAAATCGCCGGGTGCTCCCAATCCACCTGGAGCGGCGCCGGCGGCGCCTCCACCGCCGTTCCCTCGACCGTCACGGCGACGGGAGGGGCACCCGCATCCACGATCGACGGAAGCAGCGGCCGGCCATACCCGTGGTGTGCCACCACCAAGTGGTGCACCAGCTCCACATCGACGCCAGCGAAGAGGTCCGGCCGCAATGCCGCCAGCCGCCTCACCAGCCTCCCGGATACCGCCTCGTGGCGGAACCGCCACACCAACCCACTCAGGCGGTGGGCCTGGCGAGCGGCCGGGTCGCGGGGGTCCAGCCCCGATTTCGCCAACAGCTCACCCACCGCCGCAGCCAGCGGGTCGCCGCCGTAGAGCGAAGCCTGGAAACGCGGATCCGCTTTCCCCAGGTCGTGCCACCGGCCGGCGAGCTCCACCGCGCGGGCAAGCTCCGGCGCAAGGCCCAGCCGCTCCGCGAACTCCCGCGCCAGCGCGCCAACGCGCTCCCCGTGCTCCGCCAACGTCGCCCGCCGCCCACCGGTCAGCGAGGTCGAAATCTCGTCCTCGTCCGATTGATCCGCGGCCACATCGGTACCCGCCGCCCGCTCCACCAAGCGCACCACCGGCCGGCCGTTCTCCGCGACCGTCCAGCGGCCGTCGTCGTCCCGCTCGGGCGGGAGCGCCTGCCAGGTGTTCTCGCTCAGGCCAGCGGCTGCCTCTCGGTAGAGCTCGCCGAGCGGCCCGCCGACGAGCTCCGCGAACCGTTCCACCACCCGCGGCAGCGTCTCCTGGAAATCCTCCGCCGAAAACTCGGCCCAGGCCTCGTCGATCTCCTCCCGCGCCTCGGGCGCATGGGAGGCCACGATCGAAGGCGCCACCCGCACCGACCTCCGGCGACGCGAAGGCGCCAGGTCGGCCACGTCCGGCACGGGGAGTGGCTGCTCCTCCCTCCGCCCCGTCCATCCCCAGCGGTCGTACCCGCCCTCCGAGGAAGCGATGATCACCGTCGCGTTCGGGCGCACCTCGTCCGCCGAGGTCACGAGCCGAAGCGGCTCATCCCCCTCGCCGAGGAGCGCCGCTCGCACCGAACGGACCGCCTCGCTTCGCTGGTCGGTCGCCTCCTCGTAGCCGAGCTCCACGTCGCTGCTCACCGAAGCCGGCGCCCTCCCCTGGAGGAATGCCCGCAGCTCACCGAGTGGAACGGCCACCGTCTCCCATTCGCTGAGCGGGGTCATGTCCAGCCATCGCATCCACGCCTCCGCCGAGTCGGCCTCGGGCGGAATCGCCCGCCAGGCGACCGACACCATCGGCGAACCACCCTGCTGAAACCCGTGCAGGAACGGATCCACCGGCTGGTCCGCCAGCGGCGCCGGCGACGTCCGCGCCCACCGCTCCACGTGCGCGCCGAGGAGCACCGGAACGTCCGGCGCCGCCGGATCGACCTCCGGCTCGGCCAGCGCCCGCAGCTCATCCACCCCTTCCCGCGAAAAATCGACCTGGCCGTTCTCAGCCACCTGCTCCAGAAGCCTCCAGGTCGCGCTCGTAGCTCCGCCGTAGATCGGGTCTTGCTCGTGAGCCTGCGGGCAATACACCACTAGCGAAGACGAGGGATATTCCTCCCCCAACCGATGCACGCGCCCGAACCGCTGCACCAGCGACGTCAGCGGCGCGCACTCCGTAACGATCGCATCGAAGTCCAAATCCGCCCCCACTTCGACCGTCTGCGTCGCAACCAGAATCTCGGTAGTGACTGCCGCCGTCGTGGCTCTGGCCTCCGTCCCGAAGCGCGCCACAGCCACTCCCGCGATCCGATTCCGTTCGAACTCGCGGACCCGACCGGTCAACAGGAGCGGGCCGCCCTCCGTCCCCTCCGACCCCCCCTTTTCCACCGTTTCGAACGCCGCCCGCGCGGCCTGCACTGTGTTACAGAGCACCGCGAACCGCCCCGCCCTCGTCGCGAACGCTTTCACCGCGGCCTTCCCGAGGTTCTCCCCGAGCTCACGGAACAGCCCAGCCCCCCGTTTCTTGACCTCTAGCTGGGTCAGCTCGGCGGGTTTCTCCACCGATAGCCGCCTCCGTGCCACCCGCGCCGCCGGAGAATCACCCACCGCTTCCGTCGAGGCATCGGCCTTCAGGACCTTCCCACCAGCGACCCCGGAGCGTTGCGTCGCGCTCATCAGCGTCACCCGCAGCCGCGGAAGCGGCATGGCGCTCGACGCTTGCAGCCCCGTCACCGCCTCCACCGTCCTCCGGAGCGGCTCCGCGATGTGGGCCTCGTCGATCACCAACCACCCGTCCGAACCGCAGAGCGCAGCGTTCATCGGCAGGATGCGCGGCCTCACGCCGTACCCGCGGAATAGCAGTCGCGAACCGAACTGGTCGACCGTGCACACCACGATCGCCGGCTGATGCGGCCGGCTGACCCACCTCCAGTCCCACGTCGTGCCGCCACGCATCCTGACCACTTCGAGCGGGACTGCCCCCTCGCCAGCGAACCGGCGCAGGGCCCGGGCAACCCGCCCGCTCACGCTTCCGCCACCTTCCGCGGCGCTCAGTTGGTCCGCCAGCCTCGCCGCGAAATCGTACGTACTGTCCACGATCAGCCGCCGGTCGACGACGTAGAACAGGCGGAGCGGCAGCGAGCGACCCCGCCCCGTGTCGCGCTCCAGCTCTTCCGCCAGCGCATAGACCCACGGGACGATGACCGCCGTCTTGCCCAGACCGGTCGGGACATCGATCCGGTCGGGGATTTCCCCCGATCCGAGCATCTCCGCCAGCCGGACCTGCCACGGAAACGGCTCCACCCCCTTGACCTCCGCGAAGAACCGCTCGAATTCCAGCGCGTTACTCACGGTCGCCCACCCCCGTAGGCCGTTCCGTCACCGTTTGCGTCACCAGCGGAAGACAGAGCCCCAGGCCGTAGTGCCGCATCGAACCGATCACCACCGGACCCCGAACGGGCCGAGCGAACCGAATCAGCAGGTGTCGGTACGGCCGAAACCCCTCCCGGTGACCAGGACGCGTCGTTTCATACGGCTGCAGATCGAGCGCCCCGGGGACGACACTCGAAAACGGACGCAACGATGCCCTCACCGCGATCGGTTCCGGGTAACCAGAGTTTCGAATCGACGTGCGGACCACATCCTCCAGCTCGTCCTCCCGCTTGAGATATCGATCGAGCACGGCCGGGTACACCGTGACCCATGCCGTCGATTCACGGCGCCACCGCCACGGCTGGAGCGCCAACGGGGCCCGTCGAAGCTCGGTGCCGGTGAACCGCCGCAGCTGAAACTGCCCCAGCGACCGCGATCCCAGCCCACTCCCCACCACAGTCCCGATGGCCGTCGACAGCTCCACCAAGTCCTCCCGCGGCAGCTCGGGAATGGCAATCGCGAGGCCCACGATGTGGCCATCGCTGTGGCGATGGCCGACGAACGGCAGCGCCAGGAATGCGCACTGCACCGTTCCCCGCGGGCCGTGGCCATGGACCGCAGGGATCTCTCGCGTCATCCGTGCCATCACGGCCTTCCGCAAAAGGTCGCTGAACTCCACCGCGTGGCGTCCATCCCGCTGCGGGCCTTCCAGGCCCAGCACCACCAAATCGCGGTAGGGCCCCGCCACCACCTCCTCCTCCCCATCCGCAGCGGCGGCGACGCCATATTCCACGTACTTCCCGATCGTCCACGGATCCCCCGGCTCGCCGCGCATCTTCCGCTCATGAACATCACGGAGGGCGTTCAACGACCCCGGAAAGGGCACCCGCACGATGTGAACCTCTCCCCCGTTGGCCGCCTCGGAACCGTCCGCCGAGCGCGGCTCCATCGATGGCAGCTGCTCCGGCCACTCCTCCAGCACCTCCAGCGTCACCGGCGACGTCGAGCGCCCCACGTACGGCACCCGCCGACACATCTTGTCGAGCAGCGCACGCTCGTCCGGCGCGAGCGGGTCGCCGTGCCAGCCGTACACCACCTCCGGCGCCCTTGGGACGAAGCGCGCCCAGGAACGCTGATCGTTCTTCCGAGCGACCAGGCTCGCCGATCCCGAGTCCGCGAGCGCGTTGAGCGGCACCCACGCCGAGCGCCGCACCCCCATCTCCGGGTCCATCCAGGCCGCGAGCGGATTCGCCCCGATCACGGGCGCCGGTAGCGCTTCCAGCCGCGCGAGGAGCGCGCACTCCGCGTCCGAATCGTGGTCCGCTACGGCCACCAACGCCGAGAACAACCGCATCCAGGAGGGCGGCCACTCCGGCTCGCCCGGATCGTCGGGTTGAGCCCCTTCGAAGGTGTCGCGCAGCAAGCGACAGCGTATCGCCAGCATGGTTAGTCCTCGACTGGGCCGACACCGCGAGCGGTCAGGACGCCCTCGATCGCCCGTGCCAGCGCAGGCGATGGCTCCATCACCACCGGCTCCGGCGACCACGCCACCCCCGCTGCCTCCAGGCGCTCCCGCGCGTGCGCCAGCAGCCGCCGCGCCTCGTCCTCCGCCAGTTCCAGCGGCTCCGTTCGCCCGCCGCGGCTCACCCACTCCATCGCGTCCTGCTTCAACACCAGATCGCAACCCGAGCGCAGGTGAATGCCTGCCAAGCCGAAGGCCAGCCGGTCGCCCAGCAGCCCCAGTGCCGCCAGTGCCGCTCGACCCGCACGGGCCTTCTGCTCGTCGCCCCCGAACTCGTGCCGGGCCAGACCTGTCAGCGAAAGCACGCCCAGCCGCGTAATGCTCCGCACCGAAACCCCGCCGATGGTGGGGTCTGGTTCGCCCGGCACCATCCCGTGCCCGAGGTCGCTCAGCTTCGACTTTGCTTTCCCGCTCTTTACCGAGGTCCCAGCGGCGCGCCAGTCGCGGGTATCGACCTCCTCTGCGCCGGGTAAATTGAGCGGGTCGCCTTTCGTCGCCGCACGTTTTCCACGCTCCGGTTCCCAGCCCAGCATCTCCGAGGTGTACGCCCGCGCAAACTTCAACGCGATGCGTTTGCCCCGGTGCGAATCCCAGACGCCGTACACCAGATCCGTCGGGGCATAGCGCAGATAGGCCGAAAGGTCGGCCAACGTCGTCGAATCCAGCGCCTTCCCTACCTCCGTCTGGTCGAACCGCGCCCCGTTCACCGTGCTGTCAAGGAAATAGGCGTCGCGGCTCCGGTGCGGTGCCTCCAGACTCGAAATCTCGACGAGCATCCCGTTCACCGCATAGCGCAGGAGCAGCCGCGGCAGGCCGAGCTCGCTCGCGACCCGCGCCAGCGCAGCCTCGCACCGGTTCGCCTGCGACTGATACGAGTCGAGCACGACCACCTCGGCAGCGCTGCCATCCTGCCGCCACCGCCTCTCGAAGTGGTACTTCGTGCCCTCCCTCTCGAGATACGTCGGCGGAAATACCTTCGCCGCTGGCCCGGCCTGCGGTTCGTATTCGGCGCGCACCCGGATGGCAGCGTCATCGCTCTCGAGCATCACCGCCCGCGCCAGCCGTTCGTAGAGAGAAGCGATATCGACCATGAGCCTGAACCCTCCTGCCGTGAATCCAGCCCTGACGGGCGACCGGTCGCAATATCCTAGTCGCGCACCTCGAGCATTACCTTCAGCTTGACCTTCGAAAGCGACATCTCCTGTCGCCCAACACCCCACGTCGAAGCACAAAAAACGACCCGGGTTCACCGGGCCGTCACATCGATGCTTGCCTGGCGGAGAGGGGGAGATTCGAACTCCCGGTGGGTTGCCCCACACCGCTTTTCGAGAGCGGCACCATAAACCACTCGGACACCTCTCCGCCGCCGAGTGTACCAGCATCCCCCGGTTGCCGGCATCCGCCCACCCCGGCCCTTGCCTCCACCCGCCCATCGGACCGCCCCGCCGCGCTCAATTCAAGCGGAACGTGTCGTCGTCCTCTTCCTCGTCGTCCAGCTCGTTATCGCTGTACACCCCCGCCGGCGAGCCACGCCAGACCGTCACCACGAAATCCTCCCGGTACGGGTCCGCCGTCATCACCAGCTGCTCGTCCGTCGCATCGATCAACTGCTGGATGCGCTCTTCGTTCGCATCGGCCGTCGTGCAGAGCGTCGCGTAGACGTTCGTGCCCTGATAGTGCAGATCCACCCGCCCCACGATGCTGCCATCCTCGAAAATCGTGTACGACTCCGAGTGCGGCGTTCGGCACTCGCGTTCGAACGTAATCACAGCGGTCTCACCTGCCCTCTCCCGATGATCGTCCACTTGTAGCTCGTCAGCTCCCGAAGGCCCATCGGCCCCCGTGCGTGCATCTTCTGCGTCGAAATCCCCACCTCGGCCCCGAGGCCGAACTGCGCCCCGTCCGTGAATTGCGTACTCGCGTTCACGTACACCGCCGCCGAGTCCACCACGTCCAGGAACTCCATCGCTCGGCTGTAATTCTCCGTCAAGATCGCATCGCTGTGGTGGCTGCCGTACCGCTCGATGTGCTCCGTCGCCTCCTCCATCGCATCCACCACCCGCACCCCGACGCGCAGCGCCAGGTGCTCCGTCCGCCAGGTCGCCTCCGTCGCCCGCTCCACCGGTGCACCCGCCGCCTCCAACACCGGGTACGCCCGCTCATCCGCAACGAACGTTACCTTCCCGCCCCAGCGCGCCGCCATGCGCCGCAAAAACGCCTCCGCAACCGCACGATGCACCAGCAGCGTGTCCACCGCATTGCAGATGCTGTAGCGCCGCGTCTTCGCGTTATCCACCACCTTCTCCGCCAGGTCGAGGTCCGCGAACTCATCCACATAGATCTGGACCACCGCGTCGCCGTGGGCGATCACCGGCATCGTCGCCTTCCGGCGCACGTAGTCGATGAGCTGAGCCCCTCCCCGCGGCACGATCACGTCCACCAGATCGTTCATCTCCAACAGCTCGTCCACCTGCGCCCGGTCCGGGTCGCTGATCACCTGCACCGCATCCGCCGGCACCGACGTCCCCGCCAACGCCCGTTGCACCAGCTCCCCGAGCGCCGCGTTGCTGTGACGCGCCTCCTTCCCGCCCCGCAGAATCGCCGCGTTCCCACTCTTCAACGCCAGCGCAGCGATGTCCACCGTCACGTTCGGCCGCGACTCGTAGATGCACGCCACCACCCCGAGCGGCACCCGCCGTCGCCCGATCAGCAAGCCGTTCGGCAGCGTCCGCGAATCGAACACCTCCCCCACCGGGTCCGGAAGCTGCATGACGCTCCGCGTATCGTTCGCGATCCCTTGCAGCCGCGCCGGGGAGAGCGTCAGCCGCTCCACGAAGGCATCCTCGAGCCCGGCCGCCCGCGCCGCCTCCAGGTCGCGCGCGTTCGCCGCCAATACCGCCTCCTGCTCCTGTTCGAGCAGCGCAGCGATCCGTTCGAGCGCCGCGTTCTTCTCCGCCGTCGAAAGCCGCGCGAGCTTCCGCGCCGCCTGCCGCGCCGCCAGCGCCCGTTCCCGCAAAAGCGAAACCGTCGAAGTCATGGCCGAAAGTGTACCAGCCCGCCGCCATCCAAGAGCGCCAGCCCTTCGGCTACCATCTTCGCGCCATTCGTCACGACCCGCCCCGCCTCCCAGCGCGTACACTGGAGACATGACCCCCGAAACCCCATCGTCCCCGACGCACGTTGCCGCCGCCATCCGCCGCATCGCCCGCTGGGAGCCCCCGGCAGGCATCGGAATCCTCAGCGTCTACCTCGACTGGCGGCCCCAGGCCACCGGCGAACGTCCCGCCCTCCGGAGCGGCGAGGTCGTCCTCGAAGACCGCCTCCGCCAAATCCAGGCCAGCCTCGGCGTCCGCGGACCCGCCCTCGAATCCTTCCTCGCCGATACCGCCAAAGTCCACGCCGCCCTCGCCGAGGTCGACCCCGCCGCTATGGGCATCGCCCTCTTCTCGTGCTCGGCTGCCGGCCTCTTCGAACTCGTTACCGCCCCGGCACCGTTCGAAAACCAAATCGTCTACGACCGCTACCCCCGGCTCTACCAACTCTCCCGTCTGCTCGACGAATACGAGACCGCCGTCGTCGCCGTCGCCGATACCAACACCCTCCGCCTCTTCGTCGTCCGTGGCGAGCGGGCCAGCGAAGTACCCGGGAAGGACGAAGACCCCTACGACTACCAGATGCGCTCCACCAGCGGCATGAACGAGCACCGCTTCCGCCGCCACGTCGAGCACCACCGCCGCGAATTCGCCGAAGAAGCCGCCCGGCTCATCGAACAGCTCTGCGAACAGGAACACGCCACGCGCCTCGTCATCGCCGGCGACGAAACCGCCCTTCACCTCCTCCGCGAAGCGCTCCCCGAATCCCTCACCCGCCGCGTCACCGAGGGGGAGTTCCACATCGACATCCGTGCCGGACTCGAACAGGTCCGGCGAACCGTCGAACGATTCCTCCTCCAGGTCGAAGACGACGAATCCCAGGCCACCGCCGATATCCTCGTCGGCGAAGTCGAAGAGGGTGACCTCGGCGTCGCCGGTTACGAGCGGACGAAACAAGCGCTTCAGGCCGGCGCCGCCGATACCGTCGTGATCGACGACGCCTACGAGCCCGCCGAACGGAAGGACGAACTCGCCAGGCTCGCCGC
>NZ_DAOUBJ010000093.1:0-5472 GCF_034432735.1 Tepidiforma sp.
GGTTGCGGGCTGGTGCGTGGGCGGTGGGGAAGGGCCGGGCGGCGGGGGCTGGTCGATGATGCTCGGGGGGTGCCCCGGGCCTTGGGCGGGGGGAACGAAATGGCCAGCCTCGCGGCGTGGGAGGCTGGCCGTTGGCGGTTTCGGGGAGGACGGCGTTAGATGCGGCCGGCCATGTTGCGCAGGCGGCGGATGCGCTCGTCGAGCGGTGGGTGGGTGCTGAAGAGGTTGGCGAGGCCTTCGCCGCGGAAGGGGTTGGCGATGTAGAGGGCGGAGACGGCTTCTTGGGCTGGGGTCGGCTCCATGGGGACGGCGGCGATGCCCATTTTGAGCTTTTCGAGGGCGCTGGCGAGGGCGAGGGGGTCGCGGGTGACGCGAGCGCCGGTTTCGTCGGCGGCGTATTCGCGCGAGCGGCTGATGCCGAGTTGGAGGAGGGTGGCGGCGATGGGTGCGATGAGGATGACGAGGAGGGCGACGAGGGGGTTACGGTCGCGGTCGCCGCCGCCGAAGATGCTGGTCCACATGAGGACCTGGGCAATCATGGAGATGGCGCCGGCGATGGTGGCGACGATGGAGCTGGTGAGGATGTCGCGATTCTTGACGTGGCCCATTTCGTGGCCGATGACGGCGCGGAGCTCGCGTTCGTCGAGGAGTCGGAGGATGCCGGTGGTGACGGCGACGACGGCGTGCTTGGGGTCGCGGCCGGTGGCGAAGGCGTTGGGTGAGGCGTTTTCGACGATGTAGACGCGAGGCATGGGCATGCCGGAGGCTCGAGCGACTTCGCGGACGAGCTGGTAGAGGCGGGGGGCCTCGGCTTCGGTGACCTCGCGTGCGCCTGCCATGGCGAGTGCGACGCGGTCGCTGAACCAGTATGCGAAGAAGTTCATGACGCCGGCGAAGAGAAGGAAGACGATGGCTCCGCTGGTGCCGCCGATGAGGCCGCCGACGGCGACGAGGAGCCCGGTGAGGGCGGCAAGGAGGACGGTCGTCTTGAGGAAGTTCATGGTCGAGAGCTGGATAACCTCCTCTTTCGAGTGTAGCGAAATTGCGGGGTCGGGTGGGTAGGGCGAGGTTAAGTGGGGACTCCCTGGCACCTATTTTAGGTGAGTTTGTGTGGTCAGCGGGCCATGCCGTGGAACTCGGGGTTGGGGAGGACGCCGGCTCCGCTCATGAGGCGGTTGGTGAAGTTGAACATGGCGGTGATTTCGACGATGTCCCAGCAGTCTTCGTCGCTGAAGCCGAGGGCGCGCAGTTCGTCGATGTCGTCTTCGGTGACGGTGACGGGGTCGAGGGTGAGTTTGACGGCGAAGTCGAGCATGGCCATTTGTTTTTCGGAGAGGCCTGCTTTGCGGTAGTCGAGGGTGATGCGGTCGCCCTGGACGGGGTCTTTGAGGATGGCGCGGAGGGCCATTCCATGGGTGGTGAGGCAATAGAGGCATTGGTTCTGCATGGAGACGACGACGGCGATCATTTCGCGCTCGGCGCGGCCGAGGCCGGGGGTGGGCTCCATGACGGATTGGTAGTGGGCGTACCACTTGAGCATGCGGTCGCCGCGCCAGGCGAGGGCACGGAAGACGTTGGGCACGAAGCCCATGCGTTCTTCCATTTGGTCGAAGAGGGCGCGAGCTTCGTCGGAAAGCTGGTCGCGTTCGAGGACGGGGAACCACGAGATGCGTTCGCTGCTCATGAGCGAAGGGTGATGGGAGCGGGCGGAGCCGTCAATGGGAATCAGTCGGAATCAGTTGACACGAGGGTCGGCGGGGGCCCAGGCGAAGAGTGCGAGGCGGCCGGGCTGACGCAGGAGGACGCGGCGCCAGAGTGTTTCGGGGTTGGGGTCGAAGGCGTCGGTTTCGAGGGCGGGGACGACGAACCAGGCCTCTTCGGCGATTTCGCGCTCGAGCTGGCCGGCGCCCCATCCGGCGTAGCCGGCGAAGACGCGGACGGTGCGGAGGTCGGGTCGGAGGTCGTCGATGGTGCGGGAGAGGTCGAGGAGGGCGACTTGGCCAACGATGCGATTGGGGGGTTGGGCGTGGGGTGCGAGCCGGCCGAGGACGATGGCGGCTGTGGGTTCGACGGGCCCGCCTTGGAAGATGACCGGGGGCTCGGCGGCGAATTCGGCGAAGTGGGGGAGGTGTTCGACGACGGGTGCTTGCTGGACGGGGCGGTTGAGGACGAGGCCCATTGCGCCGTCTTCGTCGTGCATACAGAGGAGGACGACGGTGCGGAAGAAGTTGGGGTCGACGAGGGAGAGGGATGCAACGAGCAGGCTACCGGCGAGCGATTGGGCCACGGGATGATATTGGACGAGGTGGGGGCGAGTGACCAGTCAGGCGACTCCGAGGTGGTACTCGCGGTCGCATTCGAGGGAGAGTGCGCGGACGACCGCCATGAGTTCTTCGATCCGTGCGCCGATTCGGTCGTGGAGGTCGGGGGCGATGTCGCCCGTGTGGGCGGTGTGGCGGAGGAGGTCGCGGAGGTGGTCGAGCGTCTGGATGGCGCCTCGTAGGGAGGCGCGAAGTTCGAATCGCGACTGGAGGTCGTAGGGTGGGATGAGCGATGCGGCACAGGCGACGTGGGCGAGGACGGTTATGCCGGCGTCGGCGATCTGGCTGCCGTAGTACCGTTGTCGGCCGAGTTGTCGTTCGAGGTCGAGGGTGTATTCGGAGATTTCGTGGGCGAGGCTGTGGGCGAGCAGGGTGAGGCCTCGCAGGTCGCGGATGGGCATGGGGTGGCCAACCTTGCGGGGAGTGGCTCCTCCTGGGTGTATCGGCGGGCTGGGGGTTGCCTTGTATTGGGGTTTGTGCGGATTCTTTGGCGGTACGGAGAAGGCCTCGCTCAGGAGGGTGGCTGGCCGAGGCCGATGATGCCGCGCTGGGCGAGGTCTTGGAGGTCGGTGGGGGTGAGCCCGAGCTCGGCAGCGAGGACGTCGCGGGTGTGTTCACCGAGGAGGGGGGCGCGCTGGAGTTCGACGTCGGAGTCGCTGAGGTGGATGGGCGGAGCGAGGAGCTGGAATTCGCCGACGGTGGGGTGGTGGATGGTGCGGATCATGTTGCGGGCGTGGAGGTGGCGATTGGTGAGGATGTCTTCGGTGTCGAAGACGGCGCTGCAGGGGACGCCGGCGGCGGCGAGGTGCTCCATGGCTTGGAACTTGGTGCGCTGGCGGGTCCAGCTGGCGATGATTTCCCAGAGTTCGTCGCCGTGGGCGTGGCGGTCGCGGACGGTGGCGAAGCGGGGGTCCATGCCGAGCTCGGGCATGTCGATGGCGGCGATGAGGGCATCCCACATGCGGGTGGTGACGACCATGATGTAGAGGTAGTCGTTGGGGCCGCCGGGGGCGCAGGGGTAGAGGTCGGTGGGGACGACGGTTCGGTTGCCGCGGCGCTGGATTGGGCTGTCGCGCCATTCGCGTTGGGACATGGGCTCGCGCATGAAGTTGGCGATGATTTCCTGCATGGAGATTTCGACGACTTGGCCGCGACCGGTTCGTTGGCGTTGGACGTAGGCGGCGAGGATGCCGAGGGCGGCGTGGACGCCGGAGCCGGTATCGCCGAAGGTGGCGCCGGGACGCATGGGTGGGCCGTCGGGGTTGCCGGTGACGCTGAATGCGCCGCCGGCTGCCTGGGCGACCATGTCGAAGCATTTGTAGTTGGCGTAAGGCCCCGTTGTGCCGAAGCCTTTGATGGTGGCGTAGATGATGCCGGGGTTGAGGGCGCTGAGGGTGTCGTAGCCGAGCCCGAGCTTTTCCATGGTGCCGAGGGTGAAGTTTTCGACGACGACGTCGAAGCGGGGTACGAGGGAGAAGAAGAGTTGGCGCCCTTCGGGGGTATCGAGGGCGATGGCGACGCTCTTTTTGTTGTTGTTGAAGGAGAGGAAGTAGTAGGAATCGCGGCCTTTGGTGGCGACGTTGCGGCCTGGGTCGCCGACGCCGGGGCGCTCGATTTTGATGACGTGGGCGCCGAGCCAGGCGAGGTACTGGGTACAGCTGGTGCCAGCTTCGTACTGGGTGAGGTCGAGGACCTTCATGCCATCGAGCGCGGCCATGGGGGCCTCCGGGGTGCGGATGGCGGGGAGTTTAGCAGGGAGGGGCTGGGCAGGTGCGCGGTCAGGCGTCGGGGCCGTTCTCCGGGGGCGGGGGACGCTGGCGGAGGCGGCGAAGGAGGCGGGCGAGGGCTGCGCCGAGCATGCCGACGGCGATGCCGGCGAGGCCGCCGAGCACCATCCAGGGGAGGACCGAACCGCTGCTGTTGTCTTCTTCGATTTGGAAGAGGGTAGCGCTGCGGGAGGTGATCCCGTCGCTGGGGGGAGCCGGTTGGCTGGGCGTGGTCGCTCCGCCGGGGGGACCGGGGAAGCGGTTGGGCTGGCCAGGGGTAGGCTCGAGGGTGATGGCCCAGTTTTCGGGGCCCGGGTCGGCGTGTGGGTTGCGGAGGCCGAGTGTTTCGCCGGCTTCGGGGGCGGGAGGGGCCGGGTCGAAGACGTCGGTCCGGGTGCCGAAGGAGAGCTCGTCGACGATGCGGCCGGCGGGGTCGCGGAGGCGGAGCAGGTCGCCGGTGTTGCCGATCCCGTTGCCGATTTGGCCATCGGAGACGCGGGCGATGGCGATATTTGGCGGGAGGTCTGCCGAGGAGCCGGCGATGACGGCGTAGCCGCCGGGGGGCAGGAGGAGTGCGGGGAGGATGTCGGCGGCGGTGGCGTCGCCGATGGTCCAGCCGGCGAGGTCGATGGGTTGGCTGGAGATGTTGACGATCTCGACCCATTCGTAGGGTGCGTCGCGACCGGGTTCGGGGGGGTCGGCGAGGATTTCGGCGATGCGGAGGGAGGGGGAGGGAGCTGCTTCGGCATGGTCGCTGGAGTGGGTCGGCGTGCCCTGGCTCGGGGCGGCGGGTTGGCGGGGGGTGGCGGCGGTGGCGGGCTGCCGGGTGGCCGGAGCGCCGACGATGGATGGTGTCGCGGTGGGCTTCGGGGTCGGGGTGGGGGTCGCCGGGGGAGGTTCGACGCGGTCGAACCAGGCGTCGTCGAAGCAGGCGGCGGCGCTCGCGATGGGGCGCAGCATGAGCCGTACGCGCGCGGAGCGGGCGTCGGCGGGGGCCTGGATGGGGCCGGTGGAGAGGTATGCCCAGTCGCCGGTGGCGGGTTGGCTGTCGGCCTGGTCGGTACCGGCGCCCGAACCATCGGCGGTGGTGTACCAGGTGACGCGGAGGAAGGTTTCGCCACCGCTGGCGGAGGCCCAGGCGGTGGCTTCGTACCACGCTCCGGGCTCGACCTGGACGGCCTGGTAGAGCCATTTGGTCGAGGCGGTGTCGGAGTCGAGGCAGGCGCTGTAGCGGCCGCTGTAGGCCTCGGAGGAGGAGCGGAGTTCGCCGCCGACTTTGGACCAGTATGCGGGTTTTCCGGATTGGACGGCTTCGAAATCGCCGTTGCGGAGGAGGCCGCGGAAATTTGCGGGGGGTAGGGTGGGTGTGGCGGTGGGGGGAAGGG
>NZ_DAOUBJ010000094.1:0-38163 GCF_034432735.1 Tepidiforma sp.
GAACGCGTCGTCGTCTCCCAACTCGTCCGCTCCCCCGGCGTCTACTACACCATCGAAACCGACCAGGCCACCGGCAAACGCCTCTGCAACGCCAAACTCATCCCCGCCCGCGGCGCCTGGCTCGAATTCGAAACCTCCAACCGCGACGTCCTCTACGTCAAAGTCGACCGCAAACGCAAAGTCCCCGTCACCACCTTCATCCGCGCCATCGACCTCCCCGGCCTCGTCCCCGGAGACCGCAACAACCCCGCCTTCGAAAAATACTGGCGCGCCCACGACACCGGCGACGAACGCGCCCGCGAAGCCGCCCTGCGCGACCTCGAAACCCAGCTCGGCACCGACGAGCGCCTCATCGCCATGTTCGAAGCCGTCGACACCAGCGACATCCGCCAATACATCCTCACCACCATCAGCAAAGAAACCCGCGAGCCCGGCATCCCCAACAAACACGAAGCCCTGCTCGACTTCTACCGCAAAATCCGCCCCGGCGACCCACCCACCGCCGAAAACGCCCGCAACCTCCTCAAAACCCTCTTCTTCGACTCCCGCCGATACGACCTAGGGCGCGTCGGCCGCCACAAACTCAACAAACGCCTCGAACTCGAAGAACCAACCGACCAGCGCTGGCTCCGCCCCTACGACCTCGTCGCCATCGTCCGCGAACAAATCAACATCAACAACGGCCGCGGCCACCACGACGACATCGACCACCTCGGCAACCGCCGCGTCCGCGCCGTCGGCGAACTCATCCAACAACAATTCCGCGTCGGCCTCCTCCGCATGGAGCGCGTCGTCCGCGAACGGATGACCATCACCGACCCCGAAGAAGCCACCCCCAGCGCCCTCATCAACATCCGCCCCGTCGTCGCCGCCATGAAAGAATTCTTCGGCGGCAGCCAACTCTCCCAATTCATGGACCAGACCAACCCCCTCTCCGAACTCAACCACAAACGCCGCCTCTCCGCCCTCGGCCCCGGCGGCCTCTCCCGCGACCGCGCCGGCTTCGACGTCCGCGACGTCCACCACAGCCACTACGGGCGCATCTGCCCCATCGAAACCCCCGAAGGCCCCAACATCGGCCTCATCGGCTCCCTCGCCACCTACGCACGCCTCAACAAATTCGGCTTCATCGAAACCCCCTACCGCCGCGTCTACCGCGAAATGCTCTCCGACGACCCCAACCTCATCGGCCGCATCCTCCGCGAAGACGCCCTCCACCCCGACGGCACCCCCATCGCCACCGCCGGCACCCACATCGACACCACCCTCGCCCAAAAACTCGCCGCCGCCGGGCGCATGGTCGCCATCCAGCCCTGGGTCTCCAACGAAATCGTCTACCTCACCGCCGACGAAGAAGACCGCTTCAAAGTCGGCCAAGCCAACACCCGCATCGACAGCCAAGGCCACTTCATCGACGAACGCGTCGAAGTCCGCCAATTCGAAAAATTCATGACCGTCCCCCCCGTCGAAGTCGACTACATCGACGTCTCACCCAAACAAATGGTCTCCGTCGCCTCCGCCCTCATCCCCTTCCTCGAACACGACGACGCCAACCGCGCACTCATGGGCGCCAACATGCAGCGCCAAGCCGTCCCCCTCGTCCGCCCCGAAGTCCCCCTCGTCGGCACCGGCATGGAACGCCGCGCAGCCGTCGACTCCGGCCACGTCACCCTCGCCGAAGGCGACGGCGAAGTCCTCGAAGCCACCGGCACCCACATCAAAATCCGCTACGACGAGCCCCACCTCAACACCGACCCCGGCCACAACAGCCGCACCTACCGCCTCACCAAATTCACCCGCTCCAACCAAGGCACCTGCCTCAACCAACGCCCCATCGTCTTCCGCGGCCAACGCATCACCAAAGGCCAGCCCATCATCGACAGCTCCAGCACCCAAGGCGGCGACCTCGCCCTCGGGCAGAACATCCTCTGCGCCTTCATGAGCTGGGAAGGCTACAACTTCGAAGACGCCATCATCCTCTCCGAAAACCTCGTCCGCGAAGACAAATTCACCTCCATCCACATCGAAAAACACGAAATCGAAGCCCGCCAAACCAAACTCGGCGACGAAGAAATCACCCGCGACATCCCCAACGTCGGCGAAGAAGCCCTCAGCCAGCTCGACGAAGACGGCATCATCCGCATCGGCGCCGAAGTCCGCGAAGGCGACATCCTCGTCGGCAAAGTCACCCCCAAAGGCGAAACCGAACTCACCGCCGAAGAAAAACTCCTCCGCGCCATCTTCGGCGAAAAAGCCCGCGAAACCAAAGACACCTCCCTCCGCGTCCCCCACGGCGAACGCGGCAAAGTCATCGACGTCAAAGTCTTCGACCGCAACAACCACGACAGCCTCCCCGCCGGCGTCAACAAACTCGTCCGCGTCTCCATCGCCCAGCGGCGCAAAATCTCCGAAGGCGACAAAATGGCCGGCCGCCACGGCAACAAAGGCGTCATCAGCCGCATCCTCCCACGCGAAGACATGCCCTACCTCGAAGACGGAACCCCCGTCGACATCATCCTCAACCCCATCGGCGTCCCCAGCCGCATGAACATCGGCCAAGTCCTCGAAACCCACCTCGGCTGGGCCGCCAACACCCTCGGCTTCCGCGCCATCAGCCCCGTCTTCGACGGCGCCCGCGACTACGAAATCGACGACGCCCTCGCCCTCGCCTGGATGGCCCACGAAGCCGGCGCCTACTACTACATCGACCCGCGCGACCGCGGCTTCGACCCCGAGCGCCTCGAAACCTGGATCGCCCAACAAGGCTACGACCCCGAAACCATCTACACCAACCCCCAAGACGGCGCCCCCGCCCGCGCCTGCCTCGAAATCTGGCTCAACCGCCACCGAACCGAAACCGGCCAACCCCCCATCCCCAAAGGCCAACTCACCCGCCAACAGCTCGACGAACTCGCCAACCACGTCTACCGCCAAACCAACATCCCCCCACCCCTCTTCGGCAAAATGCGCCTCTACGACGGCCGCACCGGCGAACCCTTCGACCAGCCCGTCACCGTCGGCTACATCTACATGCTCAAACTCATCCACCTCGTCGAAGACAAAATCCACGCCCGCAGCACCGGCCCCTACAGCCTCATCACCCAACAACCCCTCGGCGGCAAAGCCCAATTCGGCGGCCAGCGCTTCGGCGAAATCGAAGTCTGGGCCCTCGAAGCCTACGGCGCCGCCCACATCCTCCAAGAACTCCTCACCGTCAAATCCGACGACGTCGTCGGCCGCGTCAAAACCTACGAAGCCATCGTCAAAGGCGAAGAAGTCATCGAACCAGGCGTCCCCGAATCCTTCAAAGTCCTCGTCAAAGAGCTCCAGAGCCTCGGCCTCGCCGTCGAAGTCTCCAACGACCAAGGCAGCTCCGTCTCCTTCGTCGACGACACCAGCAACGACCTGCCCGAGCTCGGCCTCAACCTCACCGGATTCGAACGCGAGGAGGATTTCTTCAATGCTCGAAGTTAACGACTTCAACCAGATCCGAATCGCACTCGCCAGCCCCGTCAGCCACATCTGGTTCGTCAAAGGCACACCCTCCAAACTCGGGCTCCTCCTCGACATCTCCCCCCGCAACCTCGAGCGCGTCCTCTACTTCGCCCAATACATGATCACCGAAGTCGACGAGGCCGCCAAAAACACCGAAATCCAGCGCCTCCAACGCGAACTCGACGACCTCCTCGCCGAACGCCTCGCCGAAATCCGCCCCCGGCGCGAACAACTCGAAGCCCAACTCCAAGAAGCCCACCGCCAACTCCAAGCCCGAGTCGCCGAAAAACAAGCCCAAATCCAAGCCGAACGCCAAATCTCCCGCGACGCCCTCGAAGCCGCCATCCTGCGCGCCATCGAAACCGTCACCGCCGCCCGCGGCACCACCCTCGAAAGCCCCATCCAAATCCTCGGCGACACCATCCTCGAAGCCGGCGCCAAAATCACCACCGCCCAAATCGGCAAAGTCGAACGCGAAGGCCGCAAACGCCTCGAAGCCTTCGACAAAGAAACCGAAAAACTCAAAGAACAAGAAGCCCTCCTCGCCGACACCGCCCTCGAAGACACCAAAGCCACCCTCTACGACGAACTCAGCCCCCTCCAGCAACGCGAACAACAAATCCGGCAAGAAGTCGAAGAACAATTCCGCGAACGCCTGCGCGACCTCGAATCCCTCCGCGACCCCGTTCGCGACGACGAAATCGTCCTCCTCACCGAAAGCCGCTACCGCGAACTCTCCGACATGTTCGGCCACATCTTCAAAGCCGCCATGGGCGCCGAAGCCGTCCTCCACGTCCTCCAGCGGCTCGACCTCGACGCCCTCCGCGCCAAACTCAAACAAGAAATCCTCGCCGCCTCCGGCATGCGCCGCAAAAAAGCCACCAAACGGCTCAACGTCGTCGAAGCCCTCCGCAACTCCGGCAACAAACCCGAGTGGATGATCTTCCAAGTCCTCCCCGTCCTCCCGCCCGACCTCCGCCCCATGGTCCAGCTCGACGGCGGGCGCTTCGCCACCAGCGACCTCAACGACCTCTACCGCCGCGTCATCAACCGCAACAACCGCCTCAAGCGCCTCCTCGACCTCGGCGCACCCGAAATCATCATCCGCAACGAAAAACGCATGCTCCAAGAGGCCGTCGACTCCCTCATCGACAACGGCCGCCGCGGCCGCGCCGTCTCAGGCTCCGGCAACCACAAACTCAAAAGCCTCTCCGACATGCTCAAAGGCAAACAAGGCCGCTTCCGCCAGAACCTCCTCGGCAAACGCGTCGACTACTCCGGCCGCTCCGTCATCGTCGTCGGCCCCGAACTCAAACTTCACCAGTGCGGCCTCCCCAAACGCATGGCCCTCGAACTCTTCAAACCCTTCGTCATGCACTCCCTCGTCGCCAAAGGCCTCGCCCACAACATCAAAAGCGCCAAACGGATCGTCGAACGCGCCCGCCCCGAAGTCTGGGACGTCCTCGACGAAGTCATCCGCAACCGCCCCGTCCTCCTCAACCGCGCCCCCACCCTCCACCGGCTCGGCATCCAAGCCTTCCAACCCGTCCTCATCGAAGGCTCCGCCATCCAACTCCACCCCCTCGTCTGCGCAGCCTTCAACGCCGACTTCGACGGCGACCAAATGGCCGTCCACGTCCCCCTCAGCCGCGAAGCCGTCGCCGAAGCCACCCAAGTCATGATGTCCACCAAAAACCTCCTCTCCCCCGCCAGCGGAGACCCCATCGTCGCACCCTCCCTCGACATGGTCCTCGGCTGCTACTACATGACCGACATCGACCCAAACGGCCGCGGCGCCTACCGCGAAGAAAACGGACGCCCAATCCAAGGCCTCTACGGCTCCTTCGACGAAGCCCGCCTCGCCTACGACCTCGGCCTCATCGACATGCGCGCCCCCATCCGCGTCCGCACCGACCGCACCATCATGGGCGAAAACGGCACCATCACCCAACCACCCACCCGCCCCGACGGCACCCCCGGAACCCACATCATCCAAACCACCGTCGGCCGCATCATCTTCAACGAAATCCTCCCCCCAGAACTCCCCTTCCAAAACCTCAACATGGACCGCCCCAACCTCCGCAAAGTCGTCGCCATGTGCTACCGCACCCTCGGCGGCGAACGCACCGGAGAAATCGTCGACCGCATCAAAGCCGTCGGCTTCCACCACGCCACCCGCAGCGGCATCACCATCGCCGTCCACGAAATCCAAGTCCCCAAAAACAAAACCGAACTCCTCGCCGAAGCCGACCGCAAAGTCGATGCCCTCATGGAACAATACCAAATGGGCCTCATCACCGAAGAAGAACGGTACGAAGGCACCGTCGCCATCTGGGCCGAAACCACCAGCCAAATCGAAAAAACCATCAAAGACCACATGCACGAGTACGGCTCCCTCCACTACATGGCCTCCTCCGGCACCAAAGGCAACATCACCCAGATCCGCCAAATGGCCGGCATGCGCGGCCTCATGGCCGACCCCAACGGCAAAGTCATCGAACTCCCCATCCGCGGCTCCTTCCGCGAAGGCCTCTCCGTCCTCGAATACTTCATCTCCACCCACGGCGCCCGCAAAGGCCTCGCCGACACCGCCCTTCGCACCGCCGACTCCGGCTACCTCACCCGCCGCCTCATCGACGTCGCCCAAGACGTCATCATCCTCGAAGAAGACTGCGGCACCACCGCCGGCCTCTGGATCGAACAAGACGAACGCGACAGCCTCGAACCCCTCCGCGCACGCATCATCGGCCGCTACGCCGCCATCGACATCGTCGACGAAACCACCGGCGAAATCCTCTGCCAGCGCAACCAAGAAATCGACGAAACCGTCGCCGAAGAAATCGAGCGCCGCAGCATCCGCCGCGTCTTCGTCCGCACCCCCATGTCCTGCGAAGCCGAACGCGGCCTCTGCCAACTCTGCTACGGCCGCGACCTCGCCCGCGGCGAACTCGTCCGGCTCCGCACCGCCACCGGCATCATCGCCGCCCAATCCATCGGCGAGCCCGGCACCCAGCTCACCATGCGCACCTTCCACACCGGCGGCGTCGCCTCCCAGACCGACATCACCAGCGGCCTCCCCCGCGTCGAAGAACTCTTCGAAGCCCGCGCACCCAAAGGCGAAGCCATCATCAGCGAAACCGACGGCATCGTCGAAATCCACATCGAAAACGACCGCCGCATCGTCCGCGTCACCAACGTCGACACCCTCGTCGAAGACTACGACATCCCACCCAAAGCCGAACTCCTCGTCAAAGACGGCGACCGCATCATCGCCGGCGCACCCATCGCCCAGCCCCCCACACCCAAAGAATCCCAACTCCCCACCCAGCCCATCCTCGCACGCATCGGCGGCACCGTCCGCATCGTCAACAAAAACAAAATCCAAGTCATCTACGAAGACCGCGAAGAACGCGAATACCCCATCCCCGCAGCAGCCCGCCTCCTCGTCGAAGACGGCCAAATGGTCTACGCCGGCGACCAACTCACCGAAGGCGCCAAAAACCCCCAACACATCCTCCACATCCAAGGCCGCGACGCCGTCCGCAAATACATGGTCGAAGAAGTCCAAAAGGTCTACAAATCCCAAGGCGTCAACATCAACGACAAACACATCGAAGTCATCACCCGACAAATGCTCCGCCGCGTCAAAGTCGACCACCCCGGCGACACCGGCCTCCTCCCCGGCGACCTCGTCGACCGCCGCAAATTCGACGAAATCAACAACCAAATCATCGCCGAAGGCGGCGAACCCGCCACCGCCACCCCAGTCCTCCTCGGCGTCACCAAAGCCTCCCTCAACACCGACAGCTGGCTCGCCGCCGCCTCCTTCCAAGAAACCACCCGCGTCCTCACCAACGCCGCCATCGAAGGCGCCGTCGACCGCCTCCAAGGCCTCAAAGAAAACGTCATCATCGGCAAACTCATCCCAGCCCGCGCCGAAATCACCGTCCCCAAACTCCAAACCTACGGCGATCTCGACGTCCCCGAATCCCTCCTCCTCGACGAAGAAGACGAACTCGAACGCCACCTCGCCGAACGCGAAGCCGGCGCCGCACGCCGCCGCACCGCCGTCGGCCTCCTCGACGACGACCTCGACGACGACGACCTCCTCATCGGCAACGACGACCAAGACGACGAAGACGACGAAGCCTAGCCGCCACCCAACAACCAGCCCCAACCAGCCAACGGGCGGGTCCACCCGGACCCGCCCGTTCAGCATCCCCCGACCAACCCCCACCGCCCCGCGCCTGCCCCGGCTCCAGAACTACACCAAAGAACTACACCAGACTACACCAACTCCAGCAGCTCCCCATCCACCCTCCTCGCCCCCCGGCGCAACTCCGCCAATTGCCCCACCTTCATCACACAATCCGCCACCCCCCGCTCACCCCGAAGCGCATCGAAATTCTGCATCCCGCAGACATTGCACGCCCCATGATGGCAATCCCCAACCGTCCGATTCGAAACCACAGCCTGCCACTGACCCCGCAGATACGCCTTCGTCACCCCACAATCCACATGGTCCCAAGGCAGCGGCTCCCGCGTATCCCACTCCCGATGCGCAAACCACCCCGGATCCACCCCCACCGCAGCGAACGCCTCCTGCCACACCTCGAACCGGAAAAACTCACTCCACGCATCGAACCTCGCACCCCGGCGCCAAGCCTCCAACACCGCCTCCGCAACCCGCCGGTCCCCCCGCGAAAGCACCGCCTCCACAAAACTATCCCGCGGATCGTTCCAACTGAACTCCACCCCCGCCGCCCGGCAGCCATCCTTCAACAAAAAGTGCTTCGGCTCCAACTCCTCCGCCGTATCCTGCCGCGCCCACTGGAACGGCGTATGCGGCTTCGGCACCAAATTGCTCGTACTCACCCGCACCCGCGCCCGGCCACCGACATACCTCCTCCCGATCGCCCTCACCTGCCTCCCCAGCTCCACAATCCCCTCGATATCCTCCATCGTCTCCGTCGGCAGCCCCACCATGAAATACATCTTGATCCCCGTCCAACCCCGCTGGAACGCATTCTCCACCGCCCCCAACAGATCCGCATCGCTCACCAACTTATTGATCGCATTCCGCAACCGTTGCGAACCCGCCTCCGGCGCCAGCGTCAACGTGTGCTTCTTCCCCTTCGCAATCACATTCGCCACATCCACCGAAAACGAATCCACCCGCGTACTCGGCAGACTGATCCGCAAATTCGGGAACCGCTCCGTCAGCGCCTCCACCATCGGCACAATCTCACTGTGGTCCGTCGTACTCAGCGACAACAGCGAAAGCTCATCGTAGCCCGTATTCGCCATCAACTCCGCAGCCGCCTGCACCACCTCCGCCGGCGAACGCTCCCGCGTCGGCCGGTAAATCATCCCAGCCTGACAAAAACGACACCCCTGCGTACACCCCCGCTGAATCTCCACCGCCGCCCTGTCGTGCACCGTCTGCAAAAACGGCACGATCGGCCTCACCAGCGGCCGCGGCAGCCGCTCCACAATCCGCCGCCGAATCACCATCGGCGCCTCCGGCAACAACGGCTCCAGCCCCGCAAAATGCCCCGCATCGTCGTATCGCGGCGCATAGAACGCCGGCACATACACCCCGGGCATCCCCAACAAATCCCGCAGACGGCCCTCGCGCGGCGTCCCCTCACGCTTCCAAACACGCACCAACTCCGCAAGCTCCACCACCGCCTCCTCACCCTCCCCCAGCACGAACGCATCGAAAAACAACGCCATCGGCTCCGGATTGAACGCCCCACTCCCCCCCGCGATCACGATCGGGTCCCCATCCGACCGATCCCGCGCCAACACCGGAATCCCCGCCAAATCCAGCATGTTCAAAACATTCGTGTACGTCATCTCGTACTGCAGCGTGAACCCCACCACATCGAACTCCCGCAACGGACGCCGCGACTCCAAACTCCAGAGCGGAACCCCCGCCCGCCGCATCTCCCCCTCCATATCCACCCAAGGCGCGAACACCCGCTCACACGCCACATCCTCCATCCCATTCAAAATGTCATACAGAATCCCCAGCCCCATATTCGACATCCCAACGTCGTACGCATCCGGATAGGCCAGCGCAAACCGCACATCCACCGCCGACCAATCCTTCACCACACTGTTCCACTCCCCACCCGTATACCGCGACGGCTTCGAAACCCGCCGGAGCAAACCATCGATAGACACAACTGGCATCTCGCCACCTCCATCCAGAGGGTGAGCAGCACCGCAGGCAAACAACCATACTACCAGCCAACAACCACCACCCCAACCCCCTGACCGATACCTCACCCCACGCCATACTCAACCCCATGCCAACCGACGCCGTCATCGTCGCCGCCGGCTCCTCCAGCCGCTTCGGCCCCGCCGACAAACTCACCGCCAACCTCCTCGGCCGCCCCGTCATCGCCTGGACACTCGCCGCCTTCCAAGCCACCAGCGGCCTCGGCAACCTCATCATCGTCGCAGCGCCCGGCCGCGAAGCCGAATACCACCAGATCGCCGCCCGCACATGCCCCCACGCCAACTGGCGCATCGTCACCGGAGGCCCCCGCCGGCGCGACAGCGTCGAAGCCGGACTCCGCGCCACCACCACCACCTACGTCGCCATCCACGACGGCGCCCGGCCCCTCGTCACCCCCACCCTCATCCAACGCGTCATCGCCGCAGCCCAAGGACGCCCCGGAGCCATCGCCGCCGTACCCGTCACCGACACCATCAAAGAAGTCCACCACGGCATCATCACCGCCCACCCCGACCGCGCCCACCTCTGGGCCGCCCAAACCCCCCAAGTCGTCCTCCGCCAAGCCTGGCTCCAAGCCGCCGCCACCTCCGACAACGACGAAACCGACGACGCCGCCATGCTCAGCCGCCTCGGCCTCCAATGCACCGTCGTCGAAAGCAGCCACGACAACCTCAAAATCACCCGCCCCATCGACCTCGAGCTCGCCGCTCGAATCCTCACCACACGGGAGCCCGCCCCATGATCCGCGTCGGCATCGGCGAAGACATCCACCCCACCGACGACAGCCGCACCCTCATCCTCGGCGGCGTCATCATCGAAGAAGGCCCCGGCCTCCGCGGTCACAGCGACGCCGACGTCCTCCTCCACGCCATCACCGACGCCATCCTCGGAGCCGCCGCCCTCGGCGACATCGGCCACCACTTCCCCCCCAACGACCCACGCCACGCCCACGCCGATAGCGCCGACTTCCTACGCACCGCCCTCCGCCTCGCCCGCCAAACCGGCTGGACACTCGGCAACATCGACGCCACCATCCGCGCCGAACGCCCACGCCTCGCCCCCTACATCCCCCACATCCGAGAACGCATCGCCGCCATCGCCGGCGTCGACATCTCCACCATCAGCATCAAAGCCAAAACCAGCGAAGGCCTCGACGCCGTCGGCCGTGGCGAAGCCATCGCCGCCATCGCCGTCGTCCTCCTCCACCAATGAGCACCACCCCACCATCGTGCCCGTAGCCCCAGACACAGCTAGGCTTGAACCGTGGGCAAACGGCTCCTCGACATCGGCCTCGTCCTGCTCACCGCACCCCTCTGGGTACCCATCACCCTCATCGCCGCCCTCCTCCTCGCCATCGACCTCCGCGGCAACCCCCTCTTCCTCCAAACCCGAATCGGCAAAGACGGCAAACCATTCACCATCTACAAACTCCGCACCATGCACCACCCCCCACCCGGCCAAAACCACCACTACCACATCCACGACTTCAAAACCTTCATCTTCAACCCACCCGACCAACCCAACCCCCGCATCACCCGCCTCGGCGCCCTCATGCGCCGCACCTCCATCGACGAACTCCCCAACCTCCTCAACGTCCTCCAAGGAACCATGAGCCTCGTCGGACCCCGGCCCGAAATCCCCGAAATCGTCGCCCAATACCCCCCGCACTACCACCGCCGCCACCAAGTCCCCCCCGGCATCACCGGACTCGCCCAGCTCAACGGCCGATCGGATTTGACCTATGACGAAACGATTACCTACGATCTCACCTACGTGGATAACCACACCCTCCGCGGCGACATCGCAATCCTCCTGAAAACCATACTCGCAGTCCTCCAACGGAGCGGCGCCCGATGAGCCGCCGCAACCACCCACTCGCCAGCCTCCACCGCCTCGCCCCCGGCGACCCCCTCGCCACAGCCCTCGCCATCGCCCTCGACATCGGCGTCGTCGCCGCCGCAGTCACCTGCGCCATGCTCCTCCGCTTCGACGCCGACGTCCCCCGCCGCAACGCCGAATTCGTCATCCGCATCTTCCCCCTCATCGCAGCCGCCTACGTCCTCGGCAACCTCATCTTCGGCGTCTACCGCACCGTCTGGGCCTACGGCAGCATCGGCGACATCATCGGCCTCTTCCGGCCCGTCGCCCTCGTCACCCTCCTCCTCTTCAGCATCAACCTCTGGCTCGAAGAACGCCTGCTCCCCCTCTCCGTCATCCTCATCACCGGCGCCCTCGCCTTCCCCGGCATGGCCGTCGTCAAAATGCGAACCCGGCTCCTCGTCCGCCTCCCATGGGCCAACACCGGCGAACGCCGGCTCCTCATCGTCGGCGCCGGCCACACCGGGCAACTCCTCGCCCGCGAACTCCAGGCCAACCCCAACCTCCCCTACCAGCCCGTCGGATACATCGACGACGACCCCCGCCTCCTCCATCACCGCATCCACGGCCTCAAAGTCCACGGCACCATCGAAGAACTCGACCACATCCTCGAACGCATGGATGCCGAAATCGTCGCCATCGCCCTCGACCGGCCAGCCGGACACCTCGTCCGCAACATCGTCGCCACCTGCCAGCGCCGAAACATCCCCGTCCGCATGGTCCCCGGCGTCGACAACTGGGTCCTCGGCCACCCCCACGACACCCTCCGCGAAATCACCCTCGACGACCTCCTCGGCCGCGAACCCGTCCAAGTCGACTTCGCCGCCTGTAGCCAATCCGTCCGCGACAAAGTCGTCCTCGTCACCGGCGCCGCCGGCTCCATCGGCTCCGAACTCTGCCGCCAAGTCCTCACCTTCCGCCCACGCCAACTCCACCTCCTCGACAACAACGAAACCGGCCTCCACGACCTCTCCCTCGAACTCACCGGCGTCTCCCCCGAAACCACCATCCGCCTCTGGGTCGCCAACATCGCCGACGAACCCCGCGTCCGCGAAATCTACGCCCAAACCCGGCCCGACCTCGTCTACCACGCCGCCGCCCTCAAACACGTCCCCCTCATGGAAGAACACCCCGCCGAAGCCTTCCGCGTCAACGTCCTCGGCACCCTCAACTGCGCCAGCGCCGCCCGCGAATTCGGCGTCGGCACCTTCGTCCTCATCTCCACCGACAAAGCCGTCCGCCCCAGCAGCATCATGGGAGCCACCAAACGCATCGCCGAACTCCTCATCATCGCCCTCGCCCGCCAATCCACCCGCACCCGCTTCGCCGCCGTCCGCTTCGGCAACGTCATGGGCTCGCGCGGCTCCGTCGTCCCCACCTTCCTCAAACAAATCGAACGTGGCGGCCCCGTCACCGTCATGCACCCCGAAATGCAGCGCTACTTCATCTCCATCCCCGAAGCCGTCTCCCTCGTCATCCAGGCCGGCACCTTCGGCGGCCATGGCGACATCTACATGCTAGACATGGGCGAAGAGATCAACATCCTCGAGCTCGCCGAACGCATGATCCGCCTCCGCGGACTCCGCCCCGGCCACGACATCCAAGTCGTCTTCACCGGCCCGCGCCCCGGCGAAAAACTCCGCGAAGAACTCGTCGCCGATTTCGAACACCTCCAGCCCACCACCCACCCCAAAGTCATGCGCCTCACCGCCACCGTCGACATCACCGAGCCCGAAATCCTCCGCCTCATCGACGAAATCCGCCAAATCATGTGGCACGACCCCGAAGAAGTCCGCCGCCGCATCCACCTCGTCGCCCGCCGCTACACCCACCACCGAACCAACGCCCAAGCCGACGCCCCCGAAAGCGAGGCCCTCCCCTCGTGAGCCAACCCCGCATCCACCCCACCGCCGAAGTCTCACCCACCGCCACCATCGGCCCCGGCGCCAGCATCTGGCACCAGGCCCAAATCCGCGAACACGCCACCATCGGCCCCCGCACCATCATCGGCAAAGGCGCCTACATCGGCGCCCACGTCCACATCGGCGCCAACTGCAAAATCCAAAACTACGCCTGCATCTACGAAGGCAACACCCTCCAAGACGGCGTCTTCATCGGCCCCGCAGTCATCCTCACCAACGACCGCTACCCCCGCGCCATCAACCCCGACGGCACCCTCAAAACCGCCACCGACTGGGAACTCACCGGCACCCTCGTCCAGTACGGCGCCGCCATCGGAGCCCGGTCCGTCATCCTCCCCGGCCTCACCATCGGCCGCTGGGCCCTCGTCGCAGCCGGCTCCGTCGTCACCCACACCATCCCCGACCACGCCCTCGTCGCCGGCAACCCCGCCCGCCAGCTCGGCTGGGTCTGCACCTGCGCCCGCCCACTCCCCGCCGACCTCACCTGCCCCCACTGCCAGCAACCTTACCGCCTCATCGGCGATGCACCCCCCATCCTCCAACCAGTCCCCACCCCGGAGGCCAAATGACCGCCGTCCCTCGCCCCTTCATCCCCATCGCCCGCCCCCACATCGGCGAAGCCGAAAAACGCGCCGTCATCGAAGTCCTCGAAACCGGCCAACTCGCCGCCGGCCCCCGCGTCGAAGCCTTCGAACGCGCCTTCGCCGACTACATCGGCACCCGTCACGCCATCGCCGTCAACAGCGGCACCGCAGCCCTCATCGTCGCCCTCCAAGCCCACGGCATCGGCCCCGGCGACGAAGTCATCACCACCCCCTTCAGCTTCATCGCCACCGCCACCAGCATCATCGCCTGCGGAGCCACCCCCATCTTCGTCGACATCGACCCCTTCGACCTCAACCTCGACCCCGAAAAAGTCGAAGACGCCATCACCGAACGCACCAGAGCCATCCTCCCCGTCCACCTCTACGGACACCCCGCACGCATCGCCCAACTCGCCGAACTCGCCGAAGACTTCGACCTCGCCCTCATCGAAGACGCCGCCCAAGCCCACGGCGCCCAACACGCCGGCCGCCCCGTCGGCACCTTCGGCACAGGCTGCTTCAGCTTCTACCCCACCAAAAACATGACCACCGGCGAAGGCGGCATCATCACCACCAACGACGACGACATCGCCCACCGCGCCCGCCTCATCCGCAACCACGGCCAACAAACCCGCTACCACCACGACCACTTCGGCCTCAACTGGCGCATGCAAGACCTCAACGCCGCCATCGGCCTCGCCCAACTCCAACAGCTCGAAACCTGGACCAACGCCCGCATCGCCAACGCCACCCGCCTCAACAGCCTCATCCACAACTACGAAACCCCCCGCGTCCGCGACGGCGACCGCCACGTCTTCCACCAATACACCATCCGCGTCCCACACCACCGCGATCGCCTCCAGCGACAACTCCAAGAAGCCGGAATCGGCACCGCCATCCACTACCCCATCCCCATCCACCAGCAGCCAATCATCCGCCAACTCGGCCTCGGCCAAGGCACCTACCCCATCGCCGAAGCCGCCGCCGCCCAAGTCCTCTCCCTCCCCGTCCACCCCGCCCTAGCCCCCGAAGACATCGACTACATCGCAGCCACCCTCGATAGCCTCCACCCCTGAACCCATGCCCAGCCAACCAACCCACACCACCCTCGAATCCCCCGAAAACCCCCTCCGCGCAGCCGTCATCGGACTCGGCTCCATGGGCGCCAACCACGCCCGCGTCCTCGCCGACCTCCCCGGCGTCCAACTCGTCGGCGTCGCCGACCCCGACCCCGAACGCGTCCGCCGCGCCATCGCCGGCCGCACCATCCCCGGCTTCGCCAACCACCGAACACTCCTCGCCGAAACCCAGCCCCACCTCGTCAGCGTCGTCGTCCCCACCGGCCTCCACGAACCAATCGCCCTCGACTGCCTCCAAGCCGGCGCCCACGTCCTCGTCGAAAAGCCCATCGCCGCCAACCTCCAAGCCGCCCAGCGCATCGCCCAAGCCGCCGACCACACCGGCCTCCTCCTCACCATCGGCCACATCGAACGCTTCAACCCCGCCATCCGCGAGCTCAAACACCGCCTCGCCCAAGGACAGGGCGGCCGCGTCCTCCAAATCCGCGCCCGCCGCGTCGGCCCCTTCCCCCACCGCATCCGCGACGTCGGCGTCATCCACGACCTCGGCCCCCACGACATCGACATCATGCGCTACCTCCTCGACGACGAAGTCGAACGCGTCTACGCCGAATCACGCTCCCACATCGCCACCGGCAACGAAGACCTCTTCGCCGGCATGCTCCGCTTCCGCAACGGCACCATGGGCCTCCTCGACATCAACTGGCTCACCCCCACCAAAGAACGCACCCTCACCGTCCTCTGCGAACGCGGCATGTTCACCGTCGACTACGCCGCCCAAACCCTCTGCTTCTACGAAAACCACGCCGCCGCCGCCAAAGAAGGCTCCTACGCCTCCGTCACCGAAGGCCCCATGACCCGCTACCCCATCCCCAACCGCGAACCCCTGCGCGTCGAACTCGAAGCCTTCCGCGACGCCATCCTCGCCGGCGGCCCACCCCCAGTCCCCCCCGCCGACGGCATCGCCGCCCTCGCCATCGCCGAAGCCCTCGTCCGCTCCGGCCAAACCGGCCTCCCCATCCACCTCGACCAGGTCGCCTCCCTCCCATGAACGTCGCCGTCATCGGAATCGGCCGCATCGGCCTCCCCCTCGCCCTCACCATCGCCACCCGCGGCCACCACGTCACCGGCTGCGACATCGACACCCACCTCGTCCAACGCATCACCCGCGCCGAAAACCCCCTCCCCGACGAACCCGGCCTCGACGAACTCCTCGCCCGTACCATCGCCCAAGGCACCTTCCGCGCCACCACCGACACCCAAGCCGGCGTCGCCAGCGCCGACGTCGTCCTCTTCGCCGTCCGCGTCGACGTCGACGCCGAAGGCCGCGCCGACCTCACACACCTCCTCGCCGCAGCCGAAACCGTCGCCCACGCACTCAAGCCCGGCGCCCTCTGCATCTTCGACACCACCCTCCCCGTCGGCACCACCCGACGCATCCTCGCACCCCGCCTCCAAGCAGGAGGCCGCCGCCTCGGACACGACCTCCACGTCGCCTTCTCCCCCGAACGCCTCTACATGGGCCGCGTCCTCAGCGACCTCACCCGCTACCCCAAAATCGTCGGCGGCGTCGACCCCGAAGGCGGCCGCCTCGCCGCCCAGTTCTACCGCCAAACCTTCGGTGGCGAAGTCATCCAGCTCTCCAGCGCCGAAGCCGCCGAACTCTCAAAGCTCGCCGAAGGCGCCTACCGCGACCTCAACATCGCCCTCGCCAACGAACTCGCCATGGTCGCCGACGTCCACGGCCTCGACATCGCCGAAATCATCCGCGCCGCCAACTCCCAGCCCTACTCCCACATCCACATCCCCGGCACCGGAGTCGGCGGCCACTGCATCCCCGTCTACCCACGCTTCCTCATGCAAGGCGAAGGCCCCTCCGCCCTCTCAGCCCTCGGCCGCGCCATCAACGATTCCATGCCCGCCTACGTCGTCCGCCGGCTCGCCGCCCTCCTCGGCGGCCTCCAGAACAAGCGCGTCCTCATCCTCGGCCTCACCTTCCGCCCCGACATCGCCGTCACCTACCACACCAACGCCGTCGACCTCCTCCGCGAACTCCAAGCCCTCGGCGCCCACGTCCAAGGCCACGACCCCCTCCTCTCCCCCGAAGGCATCGCCTCGCTCGGCTTCCAAATCGCCCCCGAACCACTCGCCGGCTACCACGCCGCCATCGTCCACAGCTACCATCGCAGCTACACCCACCTCGACTGGGCACGCCTCGCACCCATCGTCGTCGACGCCCGCAACGCCCTCGATCGCACCACCATCGAAGCCGCCGGCGTCCGCTACCTCGGAGTCGGCCGACCACCCACCCCCCAACCCCACCCCAACCCCTAGCCCGCCTCCAGCCGCGCCGCAGCCACCTCCACCCCCGCACGCACATCCGCCCGGAAGCCCTGCTCCCGCAGCAGCCGCCCCAGCGCATTCAACAACAACAGAACATTACCCGCCGTCGAGCTCTCCCCCATCAACCCCACCCGCCACACCCGGCCCCGCAGCTCGCCCAGCCCCCCACCGATCTCGATCCCGAACCGATGCAGCAGCCCGCCCCGCACCGCCGCATCGTCCACCCCCTCCGGAATACACACCGTCGTCAGAACCGGCAATCGGTATCCCGCCCGCGCATAGAGCCTCAACCCCATCGCCTCCAACCCCGCCTGCAGCGCCCGCCCATTCCGCTCGTGCCGCGCCCAACGCGCCTCCAAACCCTCCTCCAGCACCAGCGCCAACGCCTCGTGCAACGCATAGATCATCGCAATCGGCGCCGTATGGTGATACACACGCCGCTCGTCCCAATACGCCTCCAAAAGCTGCAAATCCAGATACCACGAATTACACGGAACCTCCCGCCGACGCACCGCATCCCACGCCCGCTCCGAAAACGTAATCGGCGCCACCCCCGGCGGAGCGCTCAAACACTTCTGCGTCCCCGAATACACCGCATCCGCCCCCCACCCATCCACCCGCACCGGCATCCCCCCCAGCGACGTCACACAGTCCACCAGCAACAGCGCCCCCGACTCCCGCGCGATCCGCGCGAACGGCTCCACCGGCGTCTCCGCCCCCGTCGAAGTCTCCGCATGCACCATCGCCAACAGCTTCACATTCCCCGCCGCCCGCACCGCAGCCTCCACCACCGCCACATCCGCCGGCTCGCCCCAAGGCGACTGCACACGCGTCACCTCCCCACCCGCCCGCTCCGCCATCTGCGCGATCCGCTCCCCAAAATACCCACAAATCCCAACCACCACCCGATCCCCCGGCTCCACCAGATTCATCACCGCCGCCTCCATCCCGCTCGTCCCCGTCCCCGGCGTCGCCAGCGTCACCTCGTTCCCCGTCAGCATCACCTCCCGCAACATCGCCCGACAGCCATCCATCGCCCGCAAAAAATCCGGGTCCAAATGGCCCAAAAGCGGCCGCGTCATCGCCTGCAAAACCCGCGGATGAGCCCCACTCGGCCCAGGCCCCATCAAAATGCGCATCGGAGGATCGAACGTCGCGTCTTTCGGCATAGCCAAAATCCTACCCCCAACCACATCATCGCGCTCCCACCCCGCCCACAGCCCATTTTTCGACGCGCGTGTACAATTCCCCTACCACCACACACGAGGTAGCCCCCCATGGACTTCCGAGACACCCCGGAAGAAGCCGCGTTCCGCGCCGAAGTCCGCAAATTCATCCAAGAAGAAGGCCACAAAGCCCGCCAGCGCGACGAAGACAGCGAACGCGCCTTCTTCGGCGGCAGCAAAGAATGGACCAAAGCCCTCGCCTCCCGCGGCTGGGTCGCCCCCGCCTGGCCCAAGGAATACGGCGGCGCCGGCCTCTCCGTCATGCAGCAGTTCATCTTCAACTGGGAGCTCGCCGAAGCCCGCCTCCCCCGTCCCGGCGGCATCGCCGTCGGCTTCGCCGGCCCCACCCTCATCGTCCACGGCACCGACGAACAAAAAAAGAAATACCTCCCCGGCATCCTCTCCGGCGAAGACATCTGGTGCCAAGGCTACTCCGAACCCGGCGCCGGCTCCGACCTCGCCGCACTCCAAACCCGCGCCGTCCGCGACGGAGACGACTACATCATCAACGGCCAAAAAATCTGGACCTCCGGCGGCCACATCGCCAAATACATGATCCTCCTCGCGCGGACCGACCCCGACGCACCCAAACACCGCGGCATCACCTACTTCATCGTCGATATGAAGAGCCCCGGCATCACCGTCCGGCCGCTCGTCAACCTCGCCTACACCCACGAATTCAACGAAGTCTTCTTCGAAGACGTCCGCGTCCCCCGCGCCAACATCATCGGCGAAGAAAACCGCGGCTGGTACCTCGCCCAGACAACCCTCTCCTTCGAACGCTCCAACATCGGCGGATCCGTCGGCGCCCGCCAAGCCGTCGAAGACCTCATCGAATTCGCCCGCAAAAACACCACCAACGGACAGAGCACCCTCGCCCACAACCCCGCCATCCGCCACGAACTCGTCGAACGCTACGTCGAGGCCGGCGTCGCCCAAATGATGAGCTTCAAAATCGTCTCCATCCAGGCCAAAGAAGGCGTCGCCCCCGGCCACGAAGCCGCCGTCGCCAAGCTCTACGGCACCGAACTCAACCAGCGCATCTACCGCACCGGCATGAAAGTCCTCGGCCTCTACGGCCAGCTCGATGCACGCACCGACGGCCCCAAGCCCCCCATGCGCGGCCGCATCAAATACATGTACCTCCGCTCCGTCGCCAACACCATCGAAGGCGGCACCAGCGAAATCCAGCGCAACATCATCGCCACCCGCGGCCTCGGCCTACCCCGCGGCTGAAACCAACCCAGCCGAACATCCGCGGCCGTCCCCGCCAAGGGGGCGGCCGCCTTTTATCCCCACGGCCCTCACCTCCCGCCCGCAGCCCAACGCCACCGCGCCATCAGCCACCCTCGCCCGACGACCCATCCCCCCCGGACGAATCCCGCTCCCCGCCCTTCCGACCGTTCGCCAGCATCATCGCCAACAACCAGGCGAACGCAGCAGCCAGCGCCAGCAGCACAGCCAGACCGAAAATCAGCAGCAAGCCGCGGTCCACCCCACCCCCGCCATCGCCTCCCCCGGCACCCTGCGCCGCCCCCGCGCGCGTCGGCACCACCGTCGGCCCAGCCTGCTGCGCCGGACGCGTCGGCACCACCGTCGGCGTCGCCCGCGAACCCAGGCCGTACGCCGCCCGGAACGCATCCTCGAACGCCCGCAAACTCAGCCCGTACACCTCCTCGATCGCCACGTCGTACCGCTTCCCCGACTTGATCGCCCGCATCAGCTCAGCGTACCGCCCCGGCCCCTCCCGCTCGATCAGGAACTTCACCATGAAATACGCCTGCCCGTAAAACACCCCAACCAGCTGCGGATTGCTCGTCGGCACCACCATCTGGCTGAACGGAATCAACCGATCCGCCCGCACCGCCGCCCGAAACGCCACCTCGTAATCCCCCGGCGAAGACTGAGCGTACACCGCCGCCCCCTCGTCCAGCCACGCCGGCAACTTCGCCAACGTCCCCTCCCCAGCCACCTCGTTCAAAATATGCCCCAGCTCATGGCGCAGCGTGTCCGTCCGGTCATTCGTCCCACACGGCGTCGGAATCATCAACAAAATGTCGTTCGTCACCTTCGTCCCGCAGGTCGTCACCGCCGCATCGAACCTCCCCCCCGCCCCCGGCCGCGCCGGGTCCATCTCCGCCTCCGTCGCGAACAGAATCACCTTCACCGGCAGCGTCGCCAGCTCGATCCCGTAAAGCTCCCGGCCAATACGCCGATACGTCTCCGTCCCAGCATCCAGATACGCACGCGCGAGCGTCTCCCGGTCGCCATGGAAGAACACCACCATGAAATCGTTCCCCACCGACTTCCACTCCCGATTCGGCGGAAGATAGAGAAAATACTCCTCCGCGCTCCGCGCCACCTGCCCGTCCGCAGTCTTCACCTCCCAGAAATACGTGAACTCCGAGCCAACCGGGATATAACTCTGCCCCGTGTTCACCAACAGCTCCACCTCCGCCGTCAACGTCCGCGCCGGCGACAGATCCCTCGGCTTGTCGAGCGCCAACGTCCCCCGACCCTTGATCGCGTAGTGCAGCGTCGCGTCCACAATCTCCACATCCGCCCGAGCCGTCACCCGAAACGTCAGCGCCCGCGGGTACCCATTCTCCACCGACGTCGATTCGATGACTACCGCACCCACAGCCCGCCCCGGCGCCCCCAGCCCCCCCGCCATCGACCACAGCAGCACCGCCAGACCAAGCACCACACCCCTCATTTCTCCTCCTGCCCCACCTGCGAACGAAGATACGCCTCGATGAACGCGTCGATTTCGCCATCCAGCACGGCCGACGTATCCGACGTCTCGTAATCGGTCCGCAGATCCTTCACCAACTTATACGGATGCAGCACATAGTTCCGGATCTGGCTCCCGAACGCCACATCCACGTGCTCCCCCTTCAGGCGCGCCCGCTCCTCCTCCTGACGATTCAGCTCCAACTCCAATAGGCGCGCCTCGAGCACCTTCATCGCGCTCTCCCGATTCTGCGCCTGCGAGCGCTCGTTCTGGCACGTCACCACAATCCCCGTCGGAATATGCGTAATCCGCACCGCCGTCGAGTTCTTCTGCACATTCTGGCCGCCCGCCCCGCTCGACCGGAACACATCGATCCGCAAATCGTCCGGATCGATCTCCACCTCACCCACCTCGTCCACCTCCGGCAACACCTCCACCTTCGCGAAGCTCGTCTGCCGCGTCGCCGCCGAATTGAACGGCGAAAGCCGCACCAACCGGTGAACCCCCTTCTCCCCCTTCAAATAGCCGTACGCATACGGCCCACGAATCTCCACCGTCGCACTCTTGATACCCGCCTCCTCGCCCTCCGTCACGTCCAGAATCTCCGTCTCGAACCCCCGCCGCTCCGCCCAACGAAGGTACATCCGCAGCAACATCTCCGCCCAGTCCTGCGAATCCGTCCCGCCCGCCCCAGCGTGCACCGCCAAAATCGCATTCCGCACATCGTAAGGACCCGAAAGCTGCAGCTGGAACTCCAGCTTCCCGAGCTCCCGCTCCACCGCATCGAGCTCCCGCCCCGCTTCCTCGGCCGCCTCCCGATCACCCTCCTCCACCGCCAGCTCCAGCAGCTCCGCCGCCTCCCGAGCACGCCGCTCCAGCCCGCGCCACACCTCCACGCGGTCCCTGCGCGCCGCCAGCTCCGTCATCACCTTGCGGGCATTCCCCGCATCGTCCCAGAAGCCGGGCTCAAGCGTCTGCCGTTCCAGTTCCTCTATCCGCGCCTCATCCCTGGCCAGGTCAAAGTCGCACCAGCAGGTCAGAGATCCGGGCCAGAAGCTCGCGCGCACGCGCCTGCAGTTCGTTCATGCCCCCATCCTCTCACGCCATCCGCCGAGGATCGAGCACCGAGCGCCCAAAGAACCACGCCCACCAGCCCAAAAAAATGGCCCGAGCACCTACCGCTCGGACCATAACCAACCAACCATTGGAGCGGATGGCGGGAATCGAACCCGCGTCTCAACCTTGGGAAGGTCGCGTTCTGCCATTGAACCACACCCGCCCGCGACACCGTGTAGAGTACCACTTCCCAACAAAACGGACGAGAGGTGCATCCCCCATGCCCATCCCCAAAGAACTCGCCCTCACCCCCGAGCAGCTCGAAGAACTCATGCTCCACACCTGGAACATGCGCATCGCCACCATCGGCCCCGGGACGCGCATCAACCTCACCCCTCTCTGGTTCGGCTGGGCCGGCGGCAAAATCTACACCTACTGCCGCGGCCAAAAAGTCGAAAACCTCCGCCGCAACCCCACCTGCACCATCCTCGTCGACCGCAACGAACGCTTCCCAGAGCTCCAAGGCGCCATGTTCCAAGGAACCGCTCGCGTCCTCGAAACCGCCGCCGAAGAAGCCGCCGACCCCCACCTCGAAGAAATCCGCTGGCAGATGGGCCGAAAATACGCCGGCGGTCACGGCGAGCCCCCCGAACCCCGCCGCAACGAATCCACCGCCCGCGGCCGCAACTGGCGCTGGGTCGTCTTCACCCCAGAAAAACTCATCACCTGGGACAACCACAAACTCGCCAACCTCCGGAAGAACCGCCCATCCACCGCTTGACAGAGCCGTATACTAGTTATCTACCGGCAAGGAGGTCCCCATGTACGGTTTCGTCAGCAGCGTCCTCGCCGAAAAAGGCCGCCAGGTCTACACCATCCAACCAGCCGCCACCGTCGCCGAGGCAGTCCGCCAGATGAACGAACAAGGCATCGGCGCCCTCCTCGTCCTCGACGGCCACCGACCCGTCGGCATCTTCACCGAACGCGACGTCCTCCGGCGCGTCGTCGACGCCGGCCGCGACCCCGCCCTCACCCGCGTCGCCGAAGTCATGACCCGCAACCCCATCAGCATCGGCCCCGACTGGCACGTCGAAGAAGCCATGTCACTCATGACAAGCCGACGCTTTCGCCACCTCCCCGTCATCGAAAACGGCGAGCTCATCGGCATGATCTCCATCGGCGACCTCCTTCGCTGGGTCACCATCCACCAAGAAGACCACATCCGCCAAATGACCGACTACATCACTGGGCGGCTCAGCTAGCCCCGCCCCCGGCGCCGCGCCCCCTCAGCGCCCCCGAAAAACCGGCTCCCGCCGCTCCACAAAGCTGAGCGCACCCTCGCGATGGTCCTCCGTCGTGAACAGGTAGGCCAGCGCATTCCCGATGAACTCCCCCATCTCCTCCATCGAAGCCGTCCGCGAGCGGCGGAGCCCCTCCTTCATGAACCGCATCGCGATCGGCGGGTTCGCCGCGATCCTCCCAGCCAGCGCCAACGCCGTCGGCATCAAATCAGCAGGCGGCACCACCCTCGAAACCAACCCGATCTCCAGCGCCTCCGCAGCACCGATCACCTCGCCTGTAAAAAGCAGCTCGGCAGCCTTCGAAGGGCCCACCACCTGCGGCAGCCGCCAGAGCCCCCCAAGGTCCGCCACCAGCCCCCGCCTGATGAACAACTCACCGAACTTCGCCAACTCCGAAGCAACCCGAATGTCACAGAACAGCGCCAGGTCCATCCCCCAGCCAACCGCAGGCCCGTTCACCGCCGCAATCACCGGCTTGTCGCACTCCAGCACCGCCGCCGCTGCCGGCGTCGGTCGCGGCCTCACCTCCCGCAACCGACGCACCGTCTCCTCCCCCTGCTCGCCCAGCATAATCTCCTTCACATCGTCCCCCGAGCAGAACGCCCGGCCCGCCCCCGTCAGCACAACACACCAAACATCCGGATCGCGGTGCAACTCCCTGAACGCTCGCTCCAGCTCCGCATACATCTGCCGGTTCAGCGCATTCATCACCTCCGGCCGGTTCAGCGTCACCACCGCAACGCGCCCGTCCCGTTCGACCAAAATGTGTTCCATCCATGCCCTCCCGCCGGCCGAACCGGCTACTTGAACTCGTAGCCGCCCTTCACCCCCGCCGGCTCCGGGTCCATGATCACATTCACACACGCCGGCTTCCCACTTGCGAACGCCCGTTCGATCGCCGCCCGGATCTGCTCCGGGTGCTCCACGTACTCCCCATGGCCCCCCAACCCCTCCACCACCCGGTCATACCGCGCATTGTCCCCTAGCACCGTCGCCGGGGTCCTCCCCTCCCCGTACTGCGCCTTCTGCCCAACATAAATCTGGTGCCAGCACCGGTCGTTCCCCACCACCGACACCACCGGCATCTTGAAGCGAACGAACGTATCGAAATCGAACCCGTTCAGCCCGAACGTCCCATCACCGTTCACCATCAACACCTTCTTCTCCGGCGCAGCCACCGAAGCAGCCATACAAAAGCCCGTCCCCACGCCGAGCGTCCCGAACGGACCCGGGTCCATCCACTGGCCAGGGTTGTTGATCGGCAGCACGCTCGCCGCCAGCGCCACAATGTCACCCCCATCCCCGACCACGATCGTGTCATCGTCCACGAACTCCGCAATCTCCTTGCACAGCCGCAGCGGGTGGATCGGCACCGCGTCCGAATTCATGAAGAACGCACGCTGCTCGTCCGCCTGGTTCTCCAGGCCACGCAAATAGGTCATCCAATCCCGGTGGTCCGCCCTCCCAATCTCCGACGTCAGCTGCAACAGCGCCTGCCGAATATTCGCCTCGATACCGATCGTAAAATCCCGGTTCCGGCCAATATCCCGCGGGTCGATGTCCACCTGGATCACCTTCGCCGCCGGATTCCAAGCCGGCGGCCGCCCATACTTCAAACGAAAGTCGATCGGCGTCCCCAGAATCACAATCACATCAGCCTGCGCAAACGCCGGCTTCCGCGACAGCGAAAAGAAATTCGGATTGTCCTGCCGCATCGTCCCCCGCCCCATCGCATTCGTGTACACCGGCACATCCGCCGCCGCCGCAAACTCCGCCAGCTCCCGGTGCGCCCGGTGCCAAAACACCCCCGACCCCGCCATCACCATCGGCCTCTCCGCATCCCGGATCATCGCCGCCGCCCGCGCGATCAGCTCCGGGTCCCCCATAATCTCGCCCGTCACCCGGTAGTTCCGCGGCCACTCCAGCGCATCCTCGTCCACCCGCCCAAACAGCACATCCGAAGGCACCTGCAAAAACGTCGGCCCATACCGCCCCGTCATCGCCTCCCGAAACGCCATCGCCATGTAATACGGCAAACGCCGCGTCTCGTAGACCGTCTGCGCCCACTTCGTGATCGGCTTCATCACATCCAACAGCTCGATATCCTGCAGCGACCCCATATCGTATTGCCGCAGCGGCGAACGCCCCCCGATCACCACCATCGGGCTCGAAGCCTGGTACGCATTCGCCACCGCCGTCACCACGTCCGTCACCCCCGGGCCCGCCGTCACCACCGCTACCCCGGGCTTGAACGTGATCCGCGAATACCCATCCGCCGCATGCCCGGCCGACTGCTCGTGCCGCGTATCGATGATCCCGATCCCGTTGTTCAGACAGCCCTCGTAAATGTTCTGGATATGCCCCCCAGAGAGCGTGAAAATATGGCTCACGCCCTCCTGACGAATCATCCGGGCGATAATCTCGCCCCCATCGATCATCGTGCCCATGCCTCACTCCGCGCGTCGAATACCGTGCCCGCGAGTATACGCATCCATCCCCCTCGCCGCTCGTACCGCCCCACTCAACGCGAGAGCCACTCCGCCATCCACTCCTCCGCCAGCCTCACAACATCCGGCCCGATCTCGAAGTGGCCGCCCGGCAGCCACTGCAGATCCCGCACCCCCGGCAGCCCCGCGAACAGCGCCTCCGTCCGCTCACGCGGAATCAGCTCGTCGCCCGTCTTCCCCACCACCCGCACCGCCACCCCTCCCAGCTTCCCCACATCCGAATCAGGCCCCGCCGCCGGGCCCGCCAGCCCACCCTCCCCAACCAGACAGAACGCCGCAGCCTTGAACCGCCCACTGCGCGCCACCGCCGCCACCCCCAGCATGCTCCCCAACGAATACCCCACATACCCCATACGACCCACATCTACCGGGAGCACCCCCGGCAAAAGCTCCAACATCCGCGTCACCTCCGCCGCGAACTGCGCCCGAATCGCCTCGAACCGCGAAGGCTCCCGGAAGAGCGCCATCGGATCGTGCGTCTCCCGCTCCCCGTGCAGCGGAGCGTCCAGCCCCACACACACCCACCCCCGCCTCGCCCACCGCATGCCCACCTCGCTCACCCAGTAATCCTCCTTCGAGCCCATCCCCGGGTGCTGAATCTGAACCAACGGCAGCAACCCATCGCTCCCCACCGGCAGAAATGCCACCCCCGGCACCAGCTCGTCGCCACACCCGAACCAAAAATTCACCTCCCGAACATCCCCTACCAGCGTCTCCCGAACCCGAAGGCCATCGTCCATGCCAGATACCTCCTCGACGCGAACCATAAATCTATTTTCACGCCCACCTTGACCGAGAACTTCCGACGCCCAAAGATGCTCCCAGGCCCAACTGGGCCCGAACGCCTAGTCTGCCTCCCACGGCAGAACGGGGGAACCAGTTCTCGGGGCGAATCCCCCCGGGCGGCGCGGGAAGACCCGCCCGCGAAGGTGGAGCGGCTAACTCCGGCCGCAGCCCGTCAGCTAACCCCGGCGGCGTAGGAAGACCTCGCTCGAGGCCACCCCGCATATGGTCTCCAGGCCTTCCATCCCCGCCGTCGGGCCCGCGCCCATACCCCACCTCGCCGTCTCCGCACCGTCCCCATGGCTCGAACGGCTCGGGAACGCCATTCCTCTCTTCCTCTCCCTCCTCCTCATCTCCTTCATCTTCTGGGGGCCGTTCCACGCGCCCCTCACCTTCGCCATCCTCAGCACCGCCTTCTTCCTCTACTGGCTCCTCCGCAGCTACTCCGTCGCCGTCGCCTGCGCCATCGGCCTCCGACGCATCGCCCGCTGGAAAAACACCGACTGGTACGCCACCTACCGCGCCACCATCGCACGCCACGGCTCCCCCGACCGCTGGACCTGGCCCCGGCACCTCGTCATCATCCCCAACTACCGCGAATCCGAAGAAGGGCTCGCGCGCACCATCGACTCCCTCGCAGCACAGACCATCGCTCGTCAGCTCGTCGTCGTCCTCGCCATGGAAGAGCGCGAAGCCGGCGCACGCGAAAAAGCAGCCCGCCTCATCGCTCGGTACCCCGGCCACTTCAGCGACATCTTCGCCACCTTCCACCCCGCCGGCCTCCCCGGCGAAACCCCAGGCAAGGGTTCCAACGAAGCCTGGGCCGCACGCGAAGCCCATCGTCGCCTCATCGAGCGCGGCGGCGACGACCTCCTTCGCTACACCGTCACCAGCTGCGATGCCGACGCAGTCTTCCATCCTGCCCACTTCGCCGCCCTCAACTACCTCTTCCTCACCGCCCGCAAACCCTACCGCACCTTCTGGCAGCCCACCATCTTCAACTCCAACAACATCTGGGAAATCCCCGCCCCCCTTCGCATCCCCGATGGCCTCTCCGGCATCAACCGCACCTCCAACCTCCTCATCCCGGGAAGCGTCCGCTTCCCCACCAGCTGCTACTCCCTCTCCTGGCAAATGCTCCACCTCGTCGACTACTGGGACGAAGAAGTCATCCCCGAAGACTGGCACCTCTACCTCAAATGCGCCTACAGCCTCGGCGACGACGTCAACGTCGAGCCCATCTTCCTCCCGCTCGGAAACGACTGCGTCCTCGCCGATACCTACTGGAAGACCCTCAAAGCACACTACGCCCAGTCCGTCCGCCACGCCTGGGGCGCCAGCGATATCCCCTACGCATGGCGGGCAGCCCTCCACCCCCGATCGCCCCTCTCCTGGCCACGTCGCCTCCTGCTCGCCGGAGCAGTCACCAAAGTCCACGTCCTCTGGGCCGCCCAGTGGTACATCGTCACCCTCGGCATCTTCCTCCCCTCCCGATTCGCCGCCCAGTTCGGCGCCCCGCTCCCCGGCTGGTGGGTCCACCGCTACCAAGTCCCCGGCACCGGCTGGCACCCCGAACACCTCCTCGAACCCTCCCGCTGGTTCCGCATCGGGCCAGAAGGCATCCTCGAGCCCACCATGTGGCTCAACCTCCCCGGCATCCTCGTCGCCCTCTGCCTCTTCCCCCTCCTCCTCATGATCGTCTTCGAACTCAAGACGCGCGGCCCGCGGCCCGCCTACGTCCCCCGGCGCGTCTACCTCACCGGCCTCCTCATGTGGCCGCTCATGGCCGTCATCACCTTCTTCTTCGCCAGCCTCCCCGCGCTCCACGCCCAGTGGAAGCTCGCCTCCGGCCGCGGGCTCGTCTACCGCGTCGCCGAAAAAGGCAGCCGAGCCCCCGTTCGAGCTCCTGCCGCGTTCGTCGCCGCCACCGAAGCCCCCGAACCCATCTCCATCAGCGGCGGCAAATAGCCCCACCGCCTCGCCGACCGCCACCCATTCCCGTATCGTGCCCACCGCAAACCACCGCGGAGGCCCTCACCGTGCCCGACATCGAATACCTCCTCGAAGGCTCCACCGCCATCCTGCGCCTCGAGCGCCCCGAAAAAATGAACGCCATCACCTACGAAATGCTCGGCCAAATCGAGGACGCAATCCGCCAAGCAGGCACCGACGACCGCGTCCGTGCCCTCGTCCTCACCGGCACCGGCCGCGCATTCAGCGCCGGCACCGACCTCCAGCAGCTCTCAGCCCAACCGCCCAGCGCCGGCCGGGCCGAAACCTACGCCGCCGCCTACGCCGAAAACCGCCCCGCCCCCTGGACCTTCGCCTCCATCCCCAAGCCAACCATCGCCGCCGTCAACGGCGTCGCCGTCGGCGTCGGCGTCGAATTCACCTCACAGTGCGACTTCCGCATCGCCGCCGAATCCGCCCGCTTCGGCTGGGTCTTCGTCCATCGCGGGCTCATCCCCGACACCGCCGCCGGAACCTGGCTCCTCGCCCGCATCGTCGGCCTCCAAAACGCCGCCTACCTCCTCTACTCCGGCGAAATCATCTCCGCAACCCGCGCCAAAGAGATCGGCTACGTCCACGAAATCGTCCCCGACGCCGAACTCATGGAGCGCGCCCTCGCCTTCGCCCACACCGTCTCCCGCGGCTCCCCACTCGCCACCGCCGAAACCAAGCGCCTCCTCTACCGCGGACTCACCCGCGACCCGCTCGAACACATCCAGGACAGCACAGCCACCATTACCCGGCTCTTCGCCAGCCAAGACTTCCGAGAAGGCGTCCGCGCCTTCCTCGAACACCGCGACCCCGAATGGAAAGGCCGCTAGACGCCGCTCACCAAATCCCGAGCGCCATCTTCACATCCTCGCTCGCCATCGTCCGCGGGTCCCACGGCGGATTCCAGACAATCTGGACATCCACATCCTTCACCCCCGGGAGCTCGCGCAGCTTCGCATACGCCTCCCCCCGGATGATCGGACCCAACGGACACCCCGGACTCGTCAGCGTCATCGTCACCAGCACGTCCCCGTTGTCGTACTGAATGTCGTACACCAGCCCGAGGTCCACGATGCTCATGTTGATCTCCGGGTCCTTCACCTCCCGCAGCTTCTCCCGAAGCTGTTCGTAGGTCGGAGCCTGGGGCGTCTCCGTATCAGCCATGGTTCACCTCCTGAGCGGCAGCCCTTGCCTGCCGCAGCGCTTCCAGCAACACATTCCACGCCAGCAACGCACACTTCACCCGAACCGGCAGCTTCGCGACACCCTCCAGAGCCTCGAGGTCGCCCAGCGACCGGTCCGGCGGCGCACCATCCACCAACATCGATCGTACCTTCCCCGCCAACTCCTCCGCCTCGCCCAGCCCGCGCCCCTTCACACCCTCCGTCAGCATCGAAGCACTCGACTGCGAAATCGAACACCCCTGTCCCCAAAACCCTACCTCCCGGATCGTCCCATCCACCACCACCAGGTCGAGGTGAATTTCGTCACCGCAGACCGGGTTCACCCCCTCCGCTTGCACCGTAGGAGCCGAGAGCGGGCCCCGGTTCCGCGGACGCCGGTAGTGGTCCAGAATCAGCTCCCGGTACAGATCATCGAACGGCGGCTCGCTCATGCCCCTCCCCGAACACGCGGATTACCCCCTCCAGCGCCTCGACCAGCGCCTCGATATCCTCCGTGTCGTTGTAGATGCTGAAGCTCGCCCGGCTCGTCGCCGGCACGCCCAACGCCCGCATCAACAGCTGCGCACAGTGGTGCCCCGCACGGATAGCCACACCGTAACCATCGGCAATCGTTGCCACATCGTGCGGATGGGCCGCCTCCATCGCGAAGCTCACCACCCCGCCTCGCTCCCCAGCTGCCATCGGACCGAACACCCGCAACCCGGGCACACGCGCCAACCGTTCCAGCGCCAGCGCCGTCAGCTCCTCCTCGTGTCGCCGCACGTTCCGCATCCCCACCCCCTCCAAGTACTCGATCGCCGCCCCGAACGCCACCACATCCGCGATGTTCGGCGTCCCCGCCTCGAACTTGTGCGGCACATCCGCCCAGCTCGAACCCTCCGGCCGCACCACCGAGATCATGTCACCACCACCCAGAAACGGCGGCATCGAATCCAGGAGCTCCCTCCGCGCCCAGAGCACCCCCACCCCCGTCGGCCCCAGCATCTTGTGCGCCGAAAAAGCCAAGAAATCCGCCCCCAGCTCACCCACGTTCACCGGTAGATGGGGCACGCTCTGCGCGCCATCCACCAGCAGCAACGCACCCGCCCGGTGTGCCATCTCCGCAATATCGCCCACAGGCACGATCGTCCCCAGCACGTTCGACATCTGCGTCACCGCCACCAGCTTCGTCCGCGCCCCGATCGCCCCGCGGAGGTCGTCCAGGTCCAGCCGCCCATCCGCCGTCAACCCCACGTACCGCAGCGTCGCACCCTTCCTTCGCGCCAAAAGCTGCCACGGAACGATGTTCGAATGATGCTCCATCGTGCTCAAGACGATCTCGTCCCCCTCACCCACCGCCTCGTCCCCCCAGGCCCGCGCCACCAAATTGATCGCCTCCGTCGCGTTCCGCGTGAAGACCACCTCTTCCGGGCCCGCCGCCCCGATGAACCGTGCCACCCGCCGCCGCGAATCCTCGTACTGCTCCGTCGCCCGGACAGCCAGCGTGTGAATTCCCCGATGAATGTTCGCATTCGAAGTCTCGTAGAACCGCACCAAAGCCTCGATCACCTGCCGAGGCTTCTGCGTCGTCGCCGCATTGTCCAGATACACCAAGCGGCGACCATTCACCCGCTGTTGCAGAATCGGAAAATCCGCGCGAATCCGCCTCACGTCGAGCATCGCTGCCTCCTCACGGCACCGGCACGTCCACTTCGATGATCCCATCGGTAACACGCGTCGCGTACGTGCGTACCGGCCGAACCGCCGGCAAACAGAGCGCCCGGCCCGTCGTCACATCGAACCGCGCCCCGTGCCTCGGACACTCTATCTCGTGCCCGCTCAGCCGGCCCTGGTCCAGTGGCCCACCATCGTGCGTACAAACGTCGTCGATCGCATAAATCCCATCCCCCGCATTGCACACCGCGATCCGTCGGCCCCCGGCTTCCGTCACACGCGCACTCCCCGGCAGCACCTCCTCCACCGCGAACGTCGCCACCCAGCCCATCAGCCTGCCCTCACCTTCGCCTCGAGCAGCCCCAAGAGCTCCTCCCGCAGCCCCTCGTCGGCGACCCGCGCCACCACGTCCTCCAAGAACGCCCAAACCAGCATCGCCTCCGCCGCCTGCCTGGGAATGCCCCGGGACTGCAGATAGAACAGCTGCTCCTCGTCCACCGGGCCCGCCGTCGCCCCGTGCGACGCGCGAATCACATTGCTCGTCAAAATCTCCAACACAGGGTCGCTGTCCGCCCGTGCCGTCTTGCTCAGCAACAGATTGCGGTTCTCCTGGTTCGCGTCCGCATTCCGTGCCTCCAACCCCACCCGCGTCAGCCCGTAATACACCGAACGCGAGCGGTCGCGCAGCGCCGCCTTGTACAGCAGATCGCTCCGCGTATCCGGACCGATATGGTCCTGCAGCGTATAGAAATCCACGTACTCATCGCCCCGGCCGTACGCCAGCCCCAGCAGCTCGCTGCTCGTACCCCGTCCCACCAGCGACGACTCCAGCTGCCCCTTCACCACCCGCCCGCTCAGCACGAGCTGCAGATTCTGGAAGGCCGCATCCCGCTCCGCACCCAGCATCCGCTGATACCCGAACACCCGCGTCCCCGGCCCCCAGCGATGCACCACGTAGTACCGCACCTCCGAGCCAGGCCCCGGCACGATCTCCACCACGGGGACAGCCAGCATCTCCGCATCGTCCGACGCGTACTCCTCCACCACCGTCACACGGCTGTTCGCCCCCGTCACGATCACCGTATGGGGCGAAACGAACTGCTGGCCGTTCGACATCCGCCGGACCCGCACCGGGCTCGCAGGCTCGGCGTTCGCCGGCACATCCACCACCACCGCCTCGCGCAAAAACGCATAATGCAGCGCCGTCAAACGATCCGTCCCCGGAGCAACCACCCTGCCGAGCACCTCCCCCAGCCGCGCAGCGGTCCCACCTTCAGCGAAGCCGAGCGTTGTCACTACCACCTCGTCGCTCGCCTCCACCCCAATCGCCTCGTCCTCCGCCACCGGATAGCGCCCGAAGTCGATAGACCGAGCGTCGTAGTACTTCCACGGCCGCGACTCGTAACTGTCCGGCCACCCCAGCTCCGCGGCCAACCCCGCAGCCTCCGCTCGCAAACGGCCGAGCCACTCCGGGTCGCCCAGCTGCGCCCCCAGCTCGCGGCTCGCCGCCAAAATACTCACCTCGTTCTCGATCGTCGATGTCATACCAATCCTCCGCCGGCGCACACCGCGCCGCGTATCCATCGCAGCCCAAAACCGGTGCGGCCAGCCTCAGCCGACCGCACCCTCCATCTGCAGTTCGATCAGCCGGTTCAGCTCCACCGCGTACTCCATCGGGAGCTCCTTCACGATCGGCTCCACGAATCCGTTCACGATCATCTTCGCCGCCGCCTCCTCCGAGAGCCCGCGGCTCATCAAATAGAACAGCTGATCCTCACCGAGCTTCGAAACATACGCCTCGTGCTGAATATGCACGTCCGGCGCATCGATCTCCATCGTCGGGTACGTGTCCGACCGCGATTCCTCGTCGAGCAAGAGCGCATCGCAGCGCACCGTCGACTTCACATTCTCACAACCGTCGTACACCTTCAGAAGCCCACGGTAGCTCGTCCGCCCACCGTCCTTGCTCAGCGACTTCGAAATGATCGTCGACGTCGTGTTCGATGCCGCATGAACGATCTTCCCGCCAGCGTCCTGGTGCTGGCCCTTCCCCGCGAACGCCAGCGAAAGAATCTCGCCGTGCGCCCCCGGCTCCATCAGGTAGACGCTCGGATACTTCATCGTCAGCTTCGAACCCAAATTCCCGTCCACCCACTCCATCACCGCGTCCTGATACGCCACCGCCCGCTTCGTCACCAGGTTGTACACATTGTTCGACCAGTTCTGAATGGTCGTATAGCGGACGCGCGCACCCCGCTTCACGATGATCTCCACCACCGCGCTGTGCAACGAATCGCTCCGATAGATCGGCGCCGTACAGCCCTCCACGTAATGGACCTGGCTGCCCTCGTCCGCAATGATGAGCGTCCGCTCGAACTGCCCCATGTTCTGCGTATTGATGCGGAAGTACGCCTGCAGCGGAATCTCCACCTTCACGCCCTTCGGCACATAGATGAACGAACCGCCGCTCCAAACCGCACTGTTCAACGCCGCATACCGGTTATCCGCCGGCGGCACCACCGTCCCGAAATACTCCTTGAACAGGTCCTCGTGCTCCTTCAGCGCCTGGTCGGTGCCGAGGAAAACCACCCCCTGCTTCTCCAGATCCTCCCGGATGTTGTGGTACACCACCTCCGAGTCGTACTGCGCCCCCACACCCGCCAGATACTTCCGCTCAGCCTCCGGAATGCCCAGCCGGTCGAACGTCCGGCGAATGTACTCCGGCACATCCTCCCACGAGCGCTCGTCGCGGTCCGTCGCCTTCACGTAGTAGTGGATATCGTCGAAGTCGATCTCCTTCAGTTGCGGGCTCCCCCAGGGCGGGTCCTGCTTCTGCCAGAAGATCTCCAGCGCCCGCAGCCGGAATTCGCGCATCCACTGCGGCTCGCCCTTCATATCCGAAATGATGTTCACGATCTCCCGGTTCAGCCCCTTGTTCGCCTTGAACAAGGCCTCCTCCGGGTCGTAGAACCCCCACTTGTACTCACCAACGATCGCTTCAGGTGCCGTCGTCATTTCCCCTCTACTCCTCTCGAAATGGTGCAGCGGACGCAACGCGCCCGATGCCAGCTCAGGCCCGCGCCAACTCCGCCAGGAACTCGTCGTAGCCGCGGGCTTCCAGATACTCCGCCAGCTCCGGTCCCCCCGAGCGCGCAATCCGCCCGTCGACCAGAACGTGCACGAATTGCGGCCGAATGTAGTTCAAAAGCCGCTGATAGTGCGTGATCAGCAGAAGGCCCATGTTCGGATTCATCACTTTGTTCACCGCCTCCGCCACCGTCCGCAGCGCGTCGATGTCCAGCCCCGAATCCGTCTCGTCCAGAATCGCCATCGCCGGTTCCAACACCGCCATCTGCAGCATCTCGGCGCGCTTCTTCTCCCCGCCGCTGAACCCATCGTTCACATAACGGCGAGCGAAATCCTGATCTACCTTCAGCATTTCCATCTTGCTGAAAAGCTTCTCCCGAAACTCCCGGATCGGAACCTCCTCCCCGCGCACCGCATTCACCGCCTGCCGGAGAAAATTCACCAGCGTCACCCCCGGAATCGGCACCGGATACTGGAACGCCAGAAACAGCCCACGACGCGCACGCTCATCCGGCGACATCTCCAGAATCGATTCGCCCTTGAACAGCACATCGCCGCCCGTCACCTCGTACGACGGATTCCCCATCAGGACGTTCGCCAGCGTGCTCTTCCCCGAGCCGTTCGGCCCCATGATCGCGTGAATCTCACCCGCCTCGATCTTCAAGTTGACCCCTTTCAGGATCTCCTTCTCCCCGATCTTGGCCCGGAGCTCGCGGATCTCCAGGAGTGCAGTCATCGCATCTTCTCCTTTACTCGTGCGTTACCGCAGTTCGACCGTTTCGATGATCTGTCGCTGGCCCGGCGTTCCCCGGACCAGATACTCACAACAGGGTGCCCCATCGACAATGCGATTGAGCTGTTCCACATCGCGACCCAGCAAAAGCTCGATCGCCCTCCGATCGGCCTCGCACGGCAAATCCGAAATCTGCGCCGCCACGTGATACGGACAGGTCGAATTCACCAAATGGATGCCATCCGGTTCCATCCGCCACGCCTCGAGAATCCCCTCTCGCCGCAGCACCTCCGTCACCCGCGCCACAATCTCCTCCACCGCACCGCCGTCCGGGACCTCGTCCCGATGCCGCGAAGCGAGCGACTCCGCCACATTCGCCATCACCTCCGCCACCACGTCTGGCCGCCGCTCCAAGCCCCGCAGCATCCGTGCCATCAAATCCGCATATGCCGGCGGAACCGTCCCGAAAGCCCGCTCCGTCGGGAAGTACGCGTAGTACGGTCGCCCCGTCGATTGCTTCACCGACCGGACATCGACCAGCCCATCTGCCCGCAGATTCTCCAGGTGCCGCCGCACCGCCGCTGGGCTGATATCGAACGCCTCCGCAAGCTCCTCGGCCCGCGCACCACGGTGATCCACCAGATACGCCAGGATTCGGTCACGCGTGCCTTGCATATCACCACCCTAGCCCACTTCCGAGACTTTTGCAACTTCCATGTTGTGAAAGTTCAATTCTTTCCCTGCCCACCCCACGCCACCACCGCCTCCGGCGGCGGCCCAACCGGCTGCATCATCCGCTCACGCCGCGCACGGAGCGCTTTCCCGAACTCCGCCCCCAGCAACAGAACCGACCCGCTGATATACATCCACAACAAAAACGCCAAGGCCGAACCGATACCAGCGTAAATCGCCGTGTCCCGCGAAAAACTCGAACGCGCAATCAGCACCGCAACCGCGTTCTTCGCCAACTCGAACAGGACCGTTGCCAACACCGCCCCCGCCGCAGCATCGCGCCATGCCGGCCGCGCCGCCGGCGTCACCCGATACAACACCAGAAACATCACGAACGTCACCATCGGCGCCACACCCAACCCCACCATCTGCAGCGCCCGCTCCCGTCCCAGAAACAACCACGCCCCATCGTCAATTCGCCCCACCAGCAGATTGGCAGCCGCCGTCGCCGCCACCGACAGGCTCACCAGCCCCCCCGCGAACACCACCAACCCCAAATCGATCAGCTTCCCCCGCCAGAACGGCCGCGTCGCACGCGCGTGCGCCGTCGCGTTCAACCCATTCCTCACCGCCCCGAATACCCCGCTCGACGACCACAGCAAAAACCCAATGCCAAATCCCAGGCTCGCCGCGCTCAGCTGCTGCGCCCGGCTCACGATCGCGTCCACATTGCTCCGCACCTCCTCCGTCTCCTGCAGCGGCACCTGCGCGAAAACCCAGTCGACAATAGCCTGCCGGTCCGCAAAAATCCCAAAAATCGCCAGCGTGATCAGCCCGAGCGGAACGATCGAGAAGATCGCGTAGTACGCCATCGCCGCTGCGTACGTCGGACAACCATCCTCCAGAAACAACTTCACCGTCGCGACTATTACATCGAACGGCGCACGGACAGAGCCCGGCATCGCCCCCCAGGCTCCACGGACCCTTTCGAACATCACCCCATCTTATCCCCATCGCCCGGGTCCGGCGGCAGCCTCCCCTCCGCCAGCGCCTCCAACGCCACCTCCCACACCGGCCCCACCACAGCCCAATCGAACCGCCTCGCAGCCATGCGGAAAGGCTCCCGTGGCGGCAGCGACCCGATCGCCAGTCGCCGCAACAGCGTCACCAGCCCTGCCTCGTCCTCCCAGAGCAGATCGTGGTACCCAGGCGGAACGAGCTCCGGGTACGCGTACCGCCGCGGCGCACACGGGATGCAACCCGCCGCCATCGCCTCCACCATCCCGATACCGAAAAACTCGTGGCGCGTCGTACTCACCGCGATGTCCGCACGCCGCAGAAGCGCACCGTACACCTCCCGCGACTCCGCAAACCCAAAGTGCTCCACCCGGTCGCCAAGCTCCTCCCGCAGCCGCCACATCGCCGGGCTCGGATTGTCGCCGGGCTCCCCAGCGATGATCAGCCCGAACGGCACACCCTCCCCGGCCAACTGTCGCACCACCCGGACGAACAGCTCCGGCGACTTGTCGAACTCCCACCGGTGGTTCCACAACAACCGCCGGGGTCCCGACCTACGCTCCTCCGCCTCGCCAATCCAATCCAACTCCACCCCCACCGGCAACACCACACTCCGCGTCCGAATCGCCTCGATACCCTCCACCGTCAGCCAGTTGTTCGA
>NZ_DAOUBJ010000095.1:0-19764 GCF_034432735.1 Tepidiforma sp.
CAGCAGCGCCGTAAGGGCTGAAAGGTTCCGCTCCGGTCGCTGCCGGCGAGGACGTCCGGCTCGCCGGGGCTTCGCTGCATCATGGCGCCGGCAACTTTTTGCCCTCGGGCCAATGCTTCGTGGTCGCGGACGGCCAATGTCGGGAGATCGATTGTCCGGCGACAGATATCGGAACCCGGACCGACGCTGATTCTCCCAGGTGGTTGCGGCGTCTCTCCTCGGGGCTTTGGGCCGGGTACGGTTCTGCGTAAGCGAGCGTTGGGAGGAATAGGGACCGCTCGGGCTATCCATTCGCGCGCCGGCACCCACCAGATCGGCACAGAGGAACGCAGCGGGGGAATAGTGTCCGGTTGACACGAAGTGCTGTGTGGGCCAAAGTGGAGAGGAGACTTAGTGTAGGCCTGACACTAAGTCGGGAGGGTAGGTCGATGGTTGCAGCGCTCACATCCAGCGCAAAAAGCTACGCCGAGCTGCTGGTGATGTATTCGGACCCGGACACCTGTCCGGCGGACGCGCTGACACCGGTGCCGCTGGCGCAGGAGCCGGCGTTCGTGAGTTGGCAGCAGGATATCCCGCGGGCCTATCTGCAGATGGGGCCCGAGGAGCTGGACCACCGGATCGCAGCAGCGCGGGCGAAGCTCGGCTCGAAGCTTGTCATTCTCGGGCACCACTACCAGCGAGACGAGGTCATCAAATACGCCGACTTCACGGGGGACAGCTTCAAGCTGGCACGCCACGCCGCTGACCAGGAGGGTATCGAGTACGTCCTGTTTTGCGGCGTCCACTTCATGGCAGAGTCGGCGGACATTCTCACGCCGGAGCACGTTCGCGTCATCCTGCCGAACATGGCCGCCGGGTGCTCGATGGCCGACATGGCCGACCCGGACGATGTCTACGCTGCCTGGGACGAGATCCACGACGTGCTCGGCGACGACGCCAGTGTCGTTCCCGTGACGTACATGAATAGCGCCGCAAGCCTCAAAGCGTTTACCGGTGAGCGCGGAGGCCTCGTCTGCACGTCCAGCAACGCCGACAGGGCGCTCGCCTGGGCGTTCGCGCGCGGAGAGAAGGTGCTGTTCTTCCCAGACCAGCATCTCGGCAGAAACACCGGCCATGCGATGGGTATCCCGCTCGACGAGATGGTGCTCTGGAACTGGCGGTTGCCAATGGGAGGTACGACACCGGACCAGCTCCGCAAGGCACGGATCATTCTTTGGCAGGGGCACTGCAGCACGCACCAGCGGTTCACGGTGGAACAAATCGAGAAGGCGCGCCGCGAACATCCGGGCGTCCGGGTGATCGTTCACCCAGAATGCCGATGGGAGGTGGTGCAGGCAGCCGACGATTACGGGTCCACGGAAAAGATCGCGAAGACGATCCGTGAGGCACCCGCGGGAACAATCTGGGCCGTTGGCACGGAGATCAATCTCGTCAATCGCCTCGCGAAGCAAAACCCCGACAAAACGGTCTTTTGCCTCGACCCGGTCGTCTGCCCGTGCAGCACGATGTATCGCATCCATCCCGCCTATGTGGCTTGGACGTTGGAGGCGCTGGTTCAAGGCCAAGTGGTGAACGAAGTACGGGTGGACCCCGAGACGCGAAAATGGTCGCTCGTCGCGCTGGAGCGGATGCTCGAGCTTGCCTGAGGTAGGAGGCCGCGCCGGGCCTGCCTAGTTGGCGATCCCGAGCGCGCCGTACTTCTTGCGCCGGTGTTCGATCACAGCGTCCTTGGTGCGGAGGATGAGGTCATCGAGGACTTCGGCGAGGTAGGCGACGCGGTCTTCAGCCGCTTCCATTTCGAGAAGCCGTTGTTTGACATCCTCGCCGACCTGGAGCCATTCGCCGAGGAAGTTCACGAGACGATGGGGGCGCTCGGGGAGGTCGAGGCCTCGGGCCCATTGGTCGGTCAGCGAGAGGACGAGCCGGAAGTAGAGTGGGAACGTAGTTCGAACCGTCTCGAGGGCAGCTTTGAGGCGAACCGTCATCGGGCCGTCGGAATCATCGAGCGGGATCACCTCGGCGCACGGGTAGGGCCGGGGCGGGAGCGTTCGCTGGATGCGAAATCGCCAGGTGCCGCGCGCGGTGAGGGTGAATCGGCCGTCGGTCGTTTCTTCGCAGGATTCTATCCTGGCGGCGGTGCCGACGTCGTAGGGGATGGCTCCGGGGCCGACTTCCGGGCCCTCGCGGATGAGAACGACGCCGAATTCCCCCCCGTTGGCCAAGAGCTCGCGCACCATGACCCGGTACCGCTCTTCGAAGACGCGGAGTGGAAGGCGCATGCCGGGGAACAGCACCGTGCGAAGCGGAAAGAGGGGGAGTTCCAGCGGACGGCACCTCCGGCGGGCTGAAGGCGATTATGTCAGCCCTGGACCTCCACGACCATTTCGATTTCCACTGGCATGCCGAAGGGAAGGTCCTGCATACCGATAGCCGATCGTGCGTGGCGGCCGCGCTCCCCGAAGAGTTCGACGAGAAGGTCCGATGCTCCATCGATGACGGCCGGCTGCTGCCCGAAATCGGGCGTGCAACGCACGAGGCCGAGAAGCTTGACGATGCGGCTGACCCGGTCGAGCTCGCCGATGGTGCCCTTCAGGGAGCCGAGCAAGGCGAGGGCGGTCAAGCGGGCAGCCTCGTATCCCTGTTCGAGGGCGAGGTCGTCGCCGAGGCGCCCGCGGATGAGGAGTGCGCCGCCGGGGCCTGTCGGTCCGTGACCAGAGAGAAAGACGAGCCTTCCCGACTGGACCGCGGGGACGAAATTGGCGGGCGGAGCGAAGGGTGGGGGAAGCTGGATGCCGAGCTCGGCCAGGCGCTCTTCCGGGGTCATGCGCGGCGGCGGGCGGCAAGCCAGGCATCGAGTTCTCCCTGGTGCTCTTCGAAGTGACCGATACCGGCGCCCTGAAGCAGTCGGTTGCCGATGCGCGGCCGGCCGGTCTCGGGGTCGTTCCCGTACAGCCCTTCGGGGAGCGCCTCCGCGGCGGCCCGGTAGGCGGCATATGCGGCATCCCAGTCCTCGAGGGCCGCGCGCCCGGGAAGCGCTGCAGCAGCGAATCGCTGGTTCCAGGGTTCGGGGTCGGAATAGTCGACGCCGGGAGGTGTGGGGCGTTCACCACGGGCGACCCGCTCGAATGCACCCGCGATCTCGCGGTACCAGCCGGCCATGTGGGCGAGGAGTTGCGAGAGATTCCAAGTGCCCAGCCAGGTCTCGGCGAAGGCCGCGTCATCGAGGCCGGCGATGCCGGCGCGGAAGCGACGATACCTCTCGTCGAGTGTAGCCAGGGCGTCGGATTTTGCGGACATTGGGCCTCCCCCTTCGCGAGCTGGCCGGGCGCTGCTGGCGCGCCCCTGGCCGATGAGGAAGCCATGATAGCTGCCCAGGTGCGCCATGTTGAGCTCGGCGCGTGGAACCAATTCCTGGCCGCGCGGGCGATCGAATCGAACAGCCCGAAGCCCCGCTTGAAGCGGGGCCTCGTCATCACGTCGAGTTGCTCTTGCTCCGGATCGCCAGGGCCGTTCGATTGGCTGCCTCGCGAGAGGCGGTGGCGTTCCTGCACCTCGAGTCTCCTTGCCCGGCTGCCGGAGCCTGCGCCCGGCCCGCTATTGCGGGCCTTGTATCGGACGGTGCCACCTCCGCATTCGAGCGTGCCAGCGCAGTTTCATGGTGAACCTCCGGGAACAGGGGTGGCGATTTCGCGGACGCTCTGCACGATCCAGACCCGGAAACGGGCGTGGAGCCGGTGCTTCGTGGCGACCATCGAGCGCCTCCTTCCCGGTGTTGGGCGCCTTCTCGGGCGTCGCAGCTCGAGTATCGGCCACTGGCGGGACGCCCCCTAGGTCGAAGGACCCACTCGAGCCGGGTCTTCCGGCCTGAATTCGTCACATGCTGCGAAGGAGGCGGATGCGCTCTTCGATCGGTGGGTGCGTATCGAAGAGGCTGTTGAGGAAGCTTTGGTGCTCGCGGAGGGGGTTGTAGATGTACAGGTGGGCGGTGGCCTTGTTCGCCGCTTCGAGCGGTTCGGGGTCCGCCGCGATTTTCTCGAGCGCCCGAGCGAGGGCTTCGGGATGGCGACAGAGCAAGGCGCCCGACGCATCGGCGAGGAATTCGCGCTGCCGGCTGATGGCGAATTTGAGCGCCTGCGCCACGATGGGTGCGAGGATGGCCGCGACGATGGCGAAAAGGACGAGGACCAGGGCGGCTCCGCCACCCCGATCGCGGCTCCCGCGGCGGCGCCCGGCACCCCAGAACGTCCAGCGGAGGAAGAAGTCGCTGAGCAGCACGATGATGCCCACGAGGACGGTGGCGATCGTCATGACGCGGATGTCGTAGTTCCCGATGTGGGAAAGTTCATGGGCGAGGACGGCCTCGAGTTCAATAGGTTCGAGTTTGGTCAGGAGGCCTCGGGTGACGACGATGTGGGCATGCTGGGGGTCGCGGCCGGTTGCGAACGCGTTGGGTGCGGTATCTTCCAGGACCCACGTGCGGGGCATGGGTAAGCCGGCGCCGATGCAAAGATTCTCCACCCGCCGGACGTACTCCCACTCTTCTTCTTTGGTGACTTCGTGTGCGCCCGAAATCGAGAGAACGACGCTGGAGGCGGCGAAATAGCTAAAGACCGCATACACGATGATGGCGATGCCGGCCACGCCGAGGAATCCAACCGGGAGACCTAGCGCGTAGGTGACAAGGGCGACCAGGCCGGTGAGCACGGCTACGAACGTGACCATCAGGATCCACGTCGTGCGACGGTTGGCCGCGATGCGGTCGTAGACAAGGACGGATCCCGGGACGGGGGCAGAGGTCATGGCACTGGCACGCGATGAAACGCGACGGCCGGCGTCAGCTGCTCACGAAGGAGACTCGAACGTCTTCGCGGGCGGCCTCCTCGGCTTCGTAGAACTCCGCCGGTTCGAAGTTGAACATGCCGGCGATGATGGAGCTGGGGACAGTCGCGATTTTTTCGTTGTAGACGCGAACGTTGGAGTTGTAGAACTGCCGGGCGTAGGCGATTTTGTCCTCCGTATCGGTTAGCTCTCGCTGGAGTTCGAGGAAGTTTTGGTTCGCCTTGAGGTCTGGGTAGGCTTCGGCGACGGCGAACAGTGAGCGAAGAGCGGAGGTGAGCATGTTGTCTGCCTGGGCCGCCTGCCCGGGGGTCTGGGCGCGGTCGAGCATGGCACGGGCCCGGGTGACGTTCTCGAGCGTTTCCTTTTCGTGGGCAGCGTAACCTTTCACCGTCTCCACGAGGTTGGGGATGAGGCTGGAGCGTCGCTTGAGCTGAACGTCGATACCCGACCAGGCTTCCTTGACACGAATGCGAGCCCTGGCAAGGCCGTTGTAGAGGCCGATGACCCAGGCCACGATGAGCAGCGCGATGACGATGACCACGACGAGGACGATGAGACCAGTCACAGGATGCTCCTGGAGGTGCTGGCGGAATGCTAGCACACCGTGAGGTTTCGCCTGCGGATGGTCTGCACCTCGCCGCCACCGGCCTGGCGCAATCTAGACGAGAACGCCCTCGGCGAGGAGGTCGGCGACTTCGTCCGTCGAGAGGCCGATGATTCGCTCGCAAACGTCCAAGGTGTGTTCGCCGAGGAGCGGCGCAGGACCCGGGACCGACCCTGGCGTCGCACTGAGGCGGAAGGCGGGGCCGTCGTGGGCTTCGCGACCTGCCTCCGGGTGCTCGACGTACTGGTAGTAGCCGCGGGCGCGCATGTGCTGGTCGCGTTCGAGCAAGTCCTGCGCGTTCTGGACGACACCCGCCGGGACGCCCGCGGCCTGGAGCGCTTCCGCGACATCCTCGGCTTTTCGTTCGCGAACCCAAGATCCGATGAGGGCTTCGAGTTCGTCTTCGTTGGCCTTCCGGGCTTCGAAGGTGGCGAAGCGCGGATCCGTAGCCGCTTCCGGATGGCCGAGGGCGGCCGCCGCAGCCGCCCACTCGCGGTCGTCGCGGCATGCGATGACGACCCAGCGGTCGACGGACCCGACGGACTCTGGGTCGTCGGCGCAGCGGAATGCGCCATGTGGGCTGTAGTTGGGGCTGCGGTTGCCGGTGCGGGAGGGGTTTTCACCGTTGACCAGGTATTCGAGGACCGCGGTGGCGAGTGCGTTGACCACAGATTCGATTTGGGGAAGTTCGATGAGCTGCCCTTTGCCGGTGCGATTGCGGTAACGGAGGGCGGCGAGAATCGCGGTAACGGTGTGCCCGGGGTTGATGACGTAGTCTGGGTAGTTGGTGCCGACGCCGATCGGGGGGCGGTGGGGAAAGCCGCTGAGGTGGCTGATGCCGGTGACGGGAGTGAGCACCGCACCGAAACCGAGGAAATCCCGGTGAGGACCGGCGAGCCCCTGCATGGGCGCGTAGGCCGCGATGATGCGTGGGTTCCGTGCGGCGATCTGCTCGTAGCGCAGGTTCCACTTTTCGATCACGCGCGGCGTGAAGTTGGTCAGGAAGATGTCGCACTTTTCGATGAGGCGGTAGGCAATTTCCTGACCTTGGGGAAGGTTGAGGTTGAGCTGGAGGGACAGCTTGCCGGTGTTGAAGTTGTTGAAGTAGCCCGAAACGTTGTAGCCAGTCTTGAAAGTGCCGTCCGGGTTCATGGCGAACGGATGGACGCGGCGGAGACCGTCGGGCTTCGTCTCGGATTCGACGCGAATGACTTCGGCGCCGAATTGCGAGAGGGTGTTGGCAGCGATGGGGCCGGCGCCGTACCAAGAGAAGTCGGCGACGCGGAGCCCTTCGAGCGGCTTGCGGGGCATGGCGGTACCTCCTCTTTATCGCAGGGCCGCGAGGATTTCGTCGGTGTGTTCGCCGAGACGGGGTGGGCGGGCAATGACCGCCGGGGTCTCGGATAGGCGATACGGTGGGCCGGGGAATTCGATGCTATCCCCCAGCGGAGATTCGATGCGGACGAACCAGTCGCGAGCGCGCAGCTGGGCGTTTTCGGCGATGTCCTTCGGCGTGGAGACGATGCCGATGAGGAGCTGCCGATGTTGGCCTTCTTCGTAGGCTTCGCGGGCGGTCATGGTGGCGAAGAAGTCGAGAATGGTTTTGCTAATGACGGGTAGGTGCGGGATGACCTCGCCGGCTGCTGCCGGGTCGGACATGAGCTGGGTGAGCCACGCCATGTTGAGCTTGCCGACGATGGAGCGGTAAGGCTCGTCGTCGAGCGGCCCCTGCAGGCCTTTTTCGCGCATCCAGTCGACGAGATCGGGGAGCTCTTTGCCCGCCGGGGCCAGGATGTAGAGCGAGACGTAGCCATCCTTGCACTTCGCGACGCCGGTGGCGGGGAGCGGGATGGGAAGCATGCCGAGTTCGCCGGTTCGGACGCGGTTGCGCCTTTGGAAGTCCCACGTCTGCATGGCGGTTTCTTGCGCCATGGAAAGGGCTTCCTGGGCCGAAACGTCGACGAGCTGCCCCTCGCCGGTTGCCTCGGCGTGGAGGAGGGCGATGAGCGTTCCCTGGGCGGCCTGGATGCTCGCGGAGACATCGGCCTGACGGCCGTAAATCGAGTTGGGTGGGTCGGCAGGTTCGCCGGCGAGGGTCATGATGCCGCCCATGGCCTGTCCGACGATATCGGAGTAGGCCCAGCCGGCGTGGGGGCCATCCTGGCCGAAGCCAGTGATCGAGGTGTAAACGAGCCGCGGGTTGGCGGCACGGAGCTGCTCGTAGCCGAGGCCGCGTTCGGCAAGATAGCCGACGGGGTTATCTTCGATCACGGCATCGGCGGCTTCGGCCAGCCGGCGAGCGAATTCGCGGCCTTCGGGTGTTTCGAGATCGAGGACGACGGACTTTTTGGATGTGTTGTGGGCCCAGAAGGCGAGGCTGGCGTTGGGGTCGCCTTCGTGGCCCTTGACGAAGGGGCGGGCGTGACGGAGGCGACCACCGCCGGGGGGCTCCACCTTGATGACTTCTGCGCCGAGGTCGGCGAGCAGGCGACCGCAGTAGGCACCGGTTTCGTCGGTGAATTCGATGACACGGATACCTTCGAGGGCTCGGTCGGGCATCGATCAAGACTCCGGGATGGCAGTGACGCGGGCGGGGAGGTCGCGCGCGAGGATGCGAGCTGCCTGGGCTACCATGTCGTGGAGGATCTCGCGGGCCGGGCGGATGCGGTCGAGCATTCCGGAGATCTGCCCCGCGGCATTCATGAGCAGGTCTTCGCGCCCTGCCTGCCGGCACGCATAGACGAGGTCTTGGACGAGGAGCCCCTGGAGGCCCATCGGCAGGGCGGGGATGCCTGCCGCTTCCCAGGCTTCGATCAGCGGGTTGGTGATGTTGCGCATGGTCTTGCCGCTGTAGAGGCGGGTGACTCGCGTGTCTTCGTCGGTCGCGGCGAGGATGCGCTGCTTCTGCAGGTCGGGCTGGTTTGCCTCTTCCGAGACGAGAAAGGCCGTTCCGCACCAGACGCCGATGGCGCCGAGCGCGAGCGCAGCCACGATGCCGCGGCCATCGGCGATGCCACCAGCGGCGACGACGGGAGTGGGTGCGACGGCATCGACCACTTGGGGGACGAGGGCCATGGTGGCCACACGGCCGGTGTGCCCGCCGGCTTCGGTGCCCTGCGCGACGACGATATCGACCCCGGCGGCGGCGACGCGCCGGGCATTCTTGACGTTTCCGACGAGTGCGAGGACCTTGGTTCCGTTGGCCTTGAGCCGGTCGAGCCAGGGAGCAGGGCTACCGAGGCCGCTGGCGAAGACGGGAACCTTTTCTTCGATGACCACTTCCATCTGCTCGTCGGACATGCCGCCTGCGCGGGGACGCCGGGGCTCGGCGGCTGGTTCCCGCGGCATTTCTTTCCAAGGAACGCCGAGGTCTTCGAGGACCTTCTTGAGGCCCTCGCGCGCGGCAGCAGGGATGAGTTCGCGGGGGTCGCGAGGTGATTCGCCGCCGGCCGCGGGCCCCATGTAATTCGAAGGGAGGAGGAGGTCGACGCCGAACGGCTTATCGGTCATCGAGCGCACGCGGTGAATCTCCTCGCGCAGGCGTTCGGCGCTGAAGCCGGCTCCACCGATGACGCCGAGGCCGCCGGCGTTGGATACGGCGGCGACCAGCGGGGCCGTGGCCACGGGGCCAGTAAGGCCGCCAGCGACAGGCCCCATTCCGGCCAGGATGACGGGGTACTCGATGCCCAGCAGGTCGCACAGCTCCGTGCGGAGCACGGGACGGCCCATGGGAACCTCCAAAATGGGGGAGTTCGCGGGGAGTATACGGGACGGACGTGGAAGCCGCAGGGACGTTGGACCGGGGCCGCGCGGCAGGCGAAACTGACGATATGCACTCGCCTGTTACGCCGTGGGTCCTTGCAGGCCGCATCTTCTCGATCATCGGAATGGCGTTCACCGCAGCATGCGCCATCCTGTTTCTCGTGGTGCCGCTCTGGTGGTGGGCGCTCGGCTCGGCCCTGGCCTTCGTGCCGTTTTTCCTACTCATCGTGGTGGTAGAGCGGTACCAATCGAAGCACGGCCTGATCGGGCCCGACTCTGGGCCGATTGACGATGCCGGCGCGGACTAGCATCGCGGCGGTCCTTCTCGGTGCGGCGATGTTATCGGCCTGCCAGGCGTCAGGACGGTTCGAGGGCCCCGAGCTCGACCGCTATCTGTGCACCGCCGAGGACCTGCCCTTCGATGTCATCGAGCAGGCGCGGGGCGATTTCACGGCCGCCGACCTCGGGGGCCTCTCTCGCGACCCCGAGGTGAGGAAGGCCGAGTATCGGGCAGCAGGGATGGAGGGCGGACGGTTCGGGTTTTGGAAACAGGCTCTCCCGCGGCCACCGTTCGAGAGCCCGCTAAATGTGGTTTGTCAGGTGATCGCGTTCGATTCTTCGGCGGCAGCCGCTTCTTGGGTGGCGAATCTCGAGGCCGATCCGGTTCGAATCCGCGACTCGGGGATGCTCTGGGCGCCGCTCGGTGAAGCACGAGCCGAAGAGCTCGCGGCGGAGCGAGGTCGGCTGTTCCGTCTCGAAGGCATGGAGGGGGAGGCGCGGGTCACGCTGTTTGCCCATCACGTGGCGCGCGAACATCTGGTGCTGAGCGTCTTCGTCGGTGACCGCGATGGGCGGACGGAGGCCGAAATGGCACTCGCCATCGCGGCCTCGCGGGATGCGCGTCTCGGGGAGCCCGCTACTTCGGGGTCTCGGTAATCTCGATCGTCTTGATGGTCACCGGTTGAACCGGGCGGTCACCCTGGCCGACCTGGACTTTCCCGATGGCTTCGACGACTTCCATGCCCGAGACGACCTCTCCGAATGGGTAGAACTTGTTGGCGCTCGGGTTGTCGAAGTCGAGCGAGGGATTGTCTTTGAGGTTGATGAAGAACTGGCTGCCGAACTGGGTCTGCCCGGAGACCTTGGCCATGGCGATGGTGCCTTTTTTGTTTCGGAGCTGGTTCGGCTCGTCTTGGGTCTGGTAGCCGGGTCCGCCGGTGCCGGTCCCGGTAGGGTCACCGCCTTGAATGACGAAATTGGAAACGATGCGGTGGAAGGTAATGTTGTCGTAGAAGCCCTGTTTGGCCAAGAAGACGAAACTATTGACGGTATTGGGTGCGACGTCGGCGAAGAGCCGCACGGTGAAATCGCCCATGCTCGTCTTGAAGGTGGCGCTGTAGTTGTTTTTCTGGGCATCGATGACCTGCTCGGCCTTTTCGAACTGCTTGGCCGTGGCGGTTGGGCTGGTCGTGGGCGATGCATCTGCGGTGGCGCTGGCCGTAGGGGTGACGGTTGGCAGGGCATCGGGATTGCCCTGATTCGTCCCCCCAGTGGTGAGGACGGCAGTGACCACCATTGCGACGGCGACGACGACCCCGATCGCCGCGAACCAACGAACGTCGCCGAGGACGTTCATCGGGAATCCGGGCTTGTAGATCTCGGATGGGGAGGCATGGCTGAGCTGATAGGTGCGGCGTCGCGATGGCTCTTGCCGCATGTGGTGCAGCTCGCGTCGTTTGCGCTTGGGCACGGTGCTACTCCGGTGGACGGCTGCTGGGATTCGTAGCCGGCTCGTGGCCAGTATACGGAGGGGGTGGATTGCGACCAAACCGGGCTGACCGGCGGGGGAAAGGCGATGTTCAGGCCCGGTAGCCGAGCTTAGCGAGCTCTTCACGGGCGACCTCACGGTCGTCCCAGGGGATCGCACGGGTGCCGTAGACGATCGATTTCTCGTGGCCCTTCCCGGCGATGACCACGATATCGCCGTAGCGGGCCATGGAGAGGGCGGCAGCTATGGCTTCTCGCCGGTCTTCGATTTCGAGGAAGTCGCTGCTGCGGCGTCGGCCAGCGCTCTCGGCATGGCGGCCGATTTGGCGGACGATCTCGGCGGGATCCTCGGACCGCGGGTCTTCATTGGTGAAGATGGCGAAATCCGCGCCCTCGGCGGCAGCCCGGCCAACTCCGAACCGCCGACCTGGGTCGCGTTCGCCCGCGGCGCCAACGACGATGATCAGCCGTCCCTTGCAGACGTCGCGGAGAACCTCGAGGACTTTCCGGACGGCGTCGCCTGTGTGGGCATAGTCGACGATGACTTCGAAGGGTTGGCCGGCTTCGATGCGTTCCATCCTGCCGGGAACGCCTGGGCACTCACCGAGGCCACGGGCAACTTCGTGGAGGTCGGCCCCGAGGGAGAGGGCGGCCGCGGCGGCGGCAAGGGCGTTCATCACGTTGAACAGCGCCGGGAGTCGGATGGTGCACTCGGCCATTCCCTGGGGCGCGACGATGCGGAAGCTGGTCCCATCGGGCCGGAGGATGATGTTCCTGGCGACGATTTCGGCCTCACGCGCCTCGAGTCCAAACCGCACCTGTGCGGCGGAGGGAGCGTGGCCGAGCATGTACTGGGCGCTGGGATCGTCGGCATTGACGACGGCGTGCTTTGCTACGCCTTTTTCGACGGACCGTTCGAGGGCCGAAAAGAGGCGGGCTTTGGCGTCGCGATATGCTTCGAAGGTTCGATGGAAGTCGAGGTGGTCGCTGGTAATGTTGGTGAAGACGGCGACGTCGTATTCGACGTGGTCGAGCCGGTGAAGGGCGAGCCCGTGGCTGGTGGACTCGACGATGGCGTAGTCGCAATGCGTGTCGGCCATGCGGCGAAGGAGGCGCTGAACCTCGGGGGCCTCTGGCGTCGTCATACGGGCGGAAACATGGCCGGCTTCGCCCGGGAGGTAGGTATCGACGGTGCCGAGCCGCCCGACGCGGGCTCCTGCGGCTTCGAGCGCATAGGTGAGGAGGTGGGAGGTCGTCGTTTTCCCGTCGGTGCCGGTGATGCCGATGACGGCGAGCTCGCGGCTCGGATGGCCGTAGAACCAGGCGGCGGCGGCGGAAAGGGCAGGTCGGGTGGCGGGAACCTCGACCACGGCGAGCGAGGGAGGGAGCGAAGGAAGGGGATGGCCGCGCTCGACGATGGCGGCGGCAGCCCCGGCAGCGGCGACGTCGGGGAGAAACTGGTGACCGTCGACGTTGAATCCCGGAATTGCCACGAAGAGCGCTCCGGGGCCGACAAGGCGGGAGTCGTGATGAACGGCGCCGATCGGAACGGAAGCTTCTCCCTGGACGAGGCGCGCTCCGACAAGTTCGTCGAGGAGCGAGGCAAGCGGCCGGTCGGCGGCGTGGGATTCGGGCGTCACGTGAGCGATGGTAGCCCGGGGTTCGGCTTCTTGTCGCGGGTTATTCGAGGGCACGCAGGAGATCGAGGAAATTCCCGAGCATGCGGGCGGTGGCTCCCCAGATGAGGTCGTCGCCGAATTGGTAGGCCGGAAAGATGTATTCGCGGCCGTTGACGATGCGGCGGTCGGGGACGTGGTTGCGGGGGTCGCGGAGATGGTCGAGGGGGACTTCGAGCAGGTAGGCGACTTCTTCGGGGCTGAATCGCCACCGGTATGGGTAACGGTCGAGCCAGCCGACGAACGGGGTTACCAGGAAGTTGGAGACAGTGACGATCTGGTCGAGCTCGCCGAGGGTCTCGACGTGTTCGGGATGGACACCGATCTCTTCATGTGTTTCGCGGAGCGCGGTGTAGCGGATGTCGGGGTCGCCCGGGTCCATGACGCCGCCCGGGAAACTGACCTGCCCTTTGTGATCGCGGACGCGGTCGGTCCGTTTCTGGAAGATGATATGCGGGCCACCAGGCCGATCGTGGAGGAGAATCAGGACGCCGGCTGCTGGGAGGGGAGGGTCGGGCTGCTGGCGAGCCGGCTGGTAAGCCGAGAGAAGTCTGCGGATAGCGTCGCGCATCGGGCTCAGGGCCGAACGGAGAACTGGCGGCGTCGGGTGGACTCGATGAGCTCGTCCCAGATGCGAACTTCGAGGGCCCGGGCTGCTTCGCCGTGGGCGCGTTCGACGGCGGCGTGGAGCTCGATCAACGCCCCGCGGAGGATATTGTTTTCGCGCTGGAGGTCGGAGACGAGGAGCGTGGCGGCGGGTGGGGTGTCGATGGCCTCGGTGACGGCGGGCGGTGTCGATTCTCCGAGCAGATTGCGTCCGGCGGCGAGGATCTCGCGAACGGCGCGGTTCTCGGTGACGAGGCGGTCGGCAGCTCGTTCGAATTCCTCGGCGACCATCATATCGAGCATCGCTGCGATGCCAACCAGTTGCTGACCGAAAGGCGCCTGGATGCTGGGGAGGACCTCGGAGAGCAAGTTCGCTGCGACCCCCTGGAGAACCCGGGACGGATGCGGATTCATGGCAGCCTCCCCAGAGTGCGCAAAAGGTACTGGTCCTGAGCATTGATGAGCGAGTAGGCCACGAGCGGCAGGATGAGCTCGTTCGTGCGCCCCTCTTGGAACGATCGGGCGCCCGTGACCCAGATACCCTGGCATTTGACGTGGCTGAAGACTTCCCACCAGTGGAGTGCGGCCGGATCGACGCGGAGCCCGGAATAGCGTTCCCAGTGGCGGATGCCGGTCTCTCGGTCGACGATCCCTCCGGGACGGCCGTCTTTGGCCCAATGCCACGCCTGGTTGAATGACCAGGCGAGGTCTTCGAGTGGATCGCCGAGGTGGGCCATTTCCCAGTCGACGATGCCATAGATGCCTCCGTCGTCGCGGTAAAGGAAGTTCCCGACGCGGTAGTCGCCGTGGACGACGGAGATCCGCTGAGCTGGTGGCGGGGGGTTGGCGCGGAGCCAGCGGATGGCTGCTTTGACGATCGGCTGGGGCTCCATCGCCTCGGCATCGAGGATGCCCTCCCAGCGGTCGAGCTCGATCTGCCAGGCGGTTTCGGGGGTGGGGATGCGCGCGATCTGCGCGATCGGTGACCGCTGCCAGTCGAAGGTCGCTATGGCGCCAAGGATGCGGTACATGTTCTCGGCGATGCGGGGCTGCACGGCCGTGTAGGGGGGCGCGATGATGCGCGAGGTGGCCGATTCGCAGCCGACGATGCGGTCCATGATGAAGAACGGGCCGCCGAGGACGGAGGGGTCGCGCTCGAGCCAGCGCATCCGTGGGACGGGGACGGCGGTGTCCCAGAAAGCGGAGTAGAAGGTGAATTCTGTCTCCCGGTCGGTCTCGAGGAGCGACGCCGGTGGGTCCTTGCGGAGGACGAAGGGCGCCGACTGGCGCTCTCCGGCCGAGTCGGTCCACTCGGCGTCGAACATCCACGTTTCGCGTGAGGCCCCCCCAGGGACGCGAAGGAGGCCGCTGACACGGACGTTCGAGGCGGCGAGCTTGGAGGCGAGGTAACGGGCGAGTGCTTCTTCCACGGGGCGGAGCGAAGGTTAGGGGTTGGTGAGGCACTGTCAAGCCGGCGAGCGTTCGTCGGCCTTCAGAGGGTGCCTTTGGTGCTGGGTATGTCGCCCCCGCGCCGAGGGTCGATGCGCGTGGCAGCATCGAGCGCGCGGGCCATGGCCTTGAAGGCGGCCTCGCACTTGTGGTGGTCGTTGGTGCCGTAAAGGACTCGGACGTGGAGGTTGATCTTTGCGGCGAAGGCGAACGACTCGAGGAAGTGGTCGAAGAGGTCGGGCGGGAGGCCACCGAGCTCGCGGCCGAGCAGCTTGAGGTCGAGGACGGCATAGGGACGACCGCTGAGGTCGACCACGGCGTGTGCGAGGGCTTCGTCGAGCGGCATGAAGGCGGACCCGGCACGGACGAGGCCGGCTTTGTCGCCGATGGCCTTTCCGAGCGCCTCGCCGAGGCAGATACCCACGTCTTCGACCGAATGGTGCTGGTCGATCCAGAGGTCGCCCTCGCAGCGGACATCGAGGTCGAAGACACCGTGTTTCGCGATGTGGGCGAGCATGTGGTCGAGGAATCCGACGCCGGTTTGGCCGGAGAATTTGCCCGAGCCGTCGAGGCAGAGGGTGATGTCGATGGCCGTCTCGGCGGTGCGGCGGGAAACGACGGCGATGCGCGGCGAGGTTGAAGGGGCGACGGTGTCGGACATCAACTGAGCTCCTGGAGGGCAGTGACGAGGGCGTCGGTATCGGCCGGACGACCGGCGCTGATGCGAAGGTGGCCGGCGAGATCGGGCCTGTCGTAGTAGCGCACGAGGATACCGCGCTGGCGGAGAGAAGCTGCGATCTCACGGGCCGGTCTCCCGTGGACGGCGAACAGGACGAAGTTGGCGACGGAGGGCAGCGGCTCGAGCCATCCGAGGCCCGCGACGAGCCGGGTCATCCGCTCGCGTTCGGCGACGATGGCGGCGATAGTCTTGGCGATCTCGGCGCGGTGTTCAAGGGCCGCGAGGGCGGCGGCCTCGGCCGCAACGTTGACGTTGTAGGGCTGCTTGATGCGCATCATTTCCGCGGCGAGCTCGGGAGAGGAGACGCTGTAGCCGACGCGTAGCCCAGCGAGGGCGGCCCACTTGCTGAAGGTCCGAAGGACCACGAGGTTGGGGTGGTGGCGGATGAGGGGGACGACCGTCCGGCCGCCAAACTCGATGTAGGCCTCGTCGACGACGACGATCGCATCGAGGGATAGGAGGGCCTCCAGCTCGGCGATCTGGAGCGGGTTCCCAGTGGGGTTGTTCGGGTGGGTGAGAAAGACGAGGCGCGCGCCGGTTTCCTGCACGGCGTGGCGGATCGCGACGACGTCGAGGTCGAAATTCGGCCGCCGCCGAATTTCGATAGGCGTGGCGCCAGCGACCTTTGCGAGAAAGCGGTACATACCGAATGCGGGAGTAGGAACAACCACCGCCGGCGGGTCGACGAGCCGGATGATGATATCGATGAGGTCATCGGCGCCGGCGCCGGCGACCACCTGTGCGGGGTCGACCTGCACGTAGTCGGCGATGGCCGCGCGCAGCCTGGTCTGGCCCGGGTCGGGATAGATATGGAGGTCGGCAGCAGCAGCGGCAGCGCGCACGGCCGGGAGGGGCCCGTAGAGGTTCTCGTTGGCGTCGAGCTTGACGAGGCGCTCGACTGGCACGCCCAGCTCGGCAGCGAGGACATCGTACGGTTTGACGGGCACGTAGTCCTCGAGGTCGTCAAGGTCGGGACGCAGGAGGTCGCGCAAGGTCACGTCAACGCCCCTGGAGACGGCGTTCGACGGCGTGAGCATGGCCGGTGAGTCCTTCGGCGCGGGCGATGATGGCGGCTGCGCGGTTGAGCTCCTCGGCCTCGTCATCCGGGAGGTTCACGACGGCCATCTTTTTCAGGAAGTCGTGGACACCGAGAGGGCCGCTCCAGCGGGCCGCGCCGCCGGTGGGCATGGTGTGGCTGGGACCGGCGGTGTAGTCGCCGACGGCTTCTGGTGATGCCTCCCCGAGGAAGAGGCCGCCACAGTTCCGCACCTTGGACGCATACGCCGTTGGGTTCTCGACGCACAGGCAGAGGTGTTCGGGGGCGTATTCATTGGCGAGTGCGATCGCGTGGTCGATGTCGTTGACGAGGATGCAGCCGCCGCGATTTTCGAGCGCAGCACGAGCGATTTTCGCGCGCTCGAGGCCGCGGAGTTGGCGTTCGACGGCGGCGACGACTTCATCGGCCAGGTGGTGCGAGGGGGTCAGCAGAATCGGACTGGCGAGAGGGTCGTGCTCTGCCTGGGCAATCAGGTCGGCGGCGACGAGCTCTGGGTTCGCGCTTTCGTCGGCGATGATCATCGTCTCCGTGGGGCCGTAAATGCTGTCGATGCCGACGTCGCCGAACACTTGCCGCTTTGCGATCGTGACGAACAATCCTCCGGGTCCAGCGATTTTGTCGACGCGGGGGATGGTCTGGGTGCCGTAGGCAAAGGCTGCGATGCCCTGCGCGCCGCCGGCCTTGAAGACGGCATCGACCCCGGCGATGTCGGCCGCGACCAGCTTGACGGCGGGTACGGAGCCATCGGGGAGAACCGGGCTCGTCAGGTAAACCTCCTCGACGCCAGCGACGCGGGCGGGGATGGCACACATGAGAACCGTGCTCGGGAGAGGCGCGCGAGTGCCAGGCACATAGATGCCAGCTCGTTGGATGGGGCGGGTGAGCTGGCCGAGGCCGTGCTGTTGGAAGTCGATGGTAGCGCCCCGCAGTTGGGTCTCGTGGTAGCGGCGAATGCGCTCGGCGGCAAACTTCAACGCTTCGATAAGCTCGGCGTCGAGTGCCTCGTACGCAGCGCGGACTTCCGCAGGCTGGACGCGGAGGTCGGGCGTGTGTGCGCCGTCGATGGCGGAGTTGTAGTAGCGCACGGCATTGTCGCCATCTTCGCGGACGTCACGGACGATGCGGCGAACAACCTCGTCGGGCGCGAGCTCCTGCCCGAAGGTGCGAAAGGTGGTCTCGCGGATCTCCATCGGGAGCTCTTCGACGTCGAGCGGGCGGCGAGCGAGGAGGGTCCTACGGCCTTCCTCGGCGTTTCGAATTATGCGCATCCCAGATACCTCTCCACGGCAGCGCGGGCCGTTTGGGTGGCGCGCTGCACGAACGCGTCGATCTCAGGGTCGGTGATGTGGGCGATTGTCTCATCGAGGAGTTCGGGGAGCGAATCGAGGAATCGCTCCAAGCTCTCGTCTTCTTCGAGCCCGGCATAGCGGAGGTGGTTGGCGATCATCGCGCGGGCTCTGTCCCAGTCCAGGTTGCGGGCGGCGACGTCGCGCGAGACCTGACGCCAGCGCTCCAGCGTTTCGGCATCGATAAAGCCGGTCTGGATGTCGTGAACGGTGGAGGCGAGGGCGTCGCAGATGGATGCTTTGAGTGCTGGATCCGAGCAGTAGCGACGGTCCAAGTCGAACTGGAGGAGGCGATCCATGACGTTGGCACGCATGGTGCCACCAAGGTGATCGTGACGAAGGAAGTAGCGGCGGTAGACGCCGGTGATGTACTGCTCATCGAGCACGAGGTGCGAGATGTACCCGGCAGCCCACGCGCGCGTGGGCGGGTTGAGGCGCTCGGGAGCCGCGAGGTGCCAACAGGTGTCGAGGAACGTGGCTACGGAATCCTGATGATTGTGCTCGTTGAGATCGAAGAAGTGGGTGCTGTAGCGGTCTTGGCGGGTGATCACGCGGATATCGGGCGAGGTTGCGCCGAGAAGGTAGGCGCCGGAATCGGCGGGGACGTCTTGGTGCGCAAGGTCGAGCGCAACCTGCCGGGCGATGACCATGTGGAGCGTGATCGGAGGCATGGCCACATGGTAGCGAACCGGGGGGAGGATTGGCCCAAAAGAGGGAATGCTAGATGCGGGCGCTCTCGATGTTGGTGAGGAGAATGCCGCGGCAGCCGATGCTCGAGAGTTCGTCCATGATGCGGTGGGCCTCTTTCCTGCGGACCATAGCTTTGACGGAGAACCAGCCTTCGCGCTGCAGCTGGGTGATCGTCGGCGATTCGAGCCCGGGAGTGATTTCGCAGGCGCGCTGGAGAATCGTCCCCGGGCAGTCGTACTCCACCATCATGTAATCGAGGGCCACGAGGCGGCCTTCGATGCGGCTCCGCAGGACGCGAACCGGCGCATGGTCGGCGCGGTCGGGATGGGCGTAGAGCGCGGCGTTGGAGACGAAGAGCGGGTCGCCGACGATGCGGAGCCCGGCCTGGCGAAGCGTGGTCCCCGTGTCGACGACATCCACGACGGCTTCAGCGATCCCGAGCGCGACAGAGATTTCGACGGCGCCTTCGAGTTCGATGAGTCGAATATCTCGGCCGGCGAAGTATTGCCGAACGATGTTGGGAAACGAGGTGGCGATGCGAAGCTTGGAGACTTCGTCGAGGGAGTGCACGGGCGAGGTGATCGGAACCGCAGCACAAAGGCGCGAATCGCCGTAGTTCAGATCGAGGAGGAGCTCGGGCTGGTGACCGCGCTCGGCGGCGAGGTCGCGACCGGTGATACCGGCGTCGAGAATGCCATTGGCGACGTAGACGGGGATGTCGCCGGGGCGAAGGAAGTAGAACTCGACGTCGTTTTCCGGGTCGAACGAGGAGAGTTGGCTGCCGCTCTTGCCAACTCGGTAGCCGCAGGAGGCGAGGAGGTCGAGCGTGGGCTGGAAGAGGACGCCTTTGTTGGGAAGGGCTACCTTGATCACAGGGTGCGGTACACCTCATCGAGCGTGAGGTCGGCTGAAGCCATCATGCAAGCGACGTAGTAGAGGACCTGCGAGAGCTCTTCGGCGAGGGCTTCGCGGGATTCGTAGCGGGCAGCCATCCAGGCTTCGGCGGCCTCTTCGACAAGTTTCTTGCCGATGGCGTGGGGCCCCCCGGCGAGGATGGCGGCGGTGCCGGACCCATCGGGCATCTCGCGCTTGCGTTGGGCAGCGAGTGCGACCATCTCTTCGAATGTCACGCGCTCACGATAGCCCAAGCGGGCGCACGGATCATGTCGAGGTTGGCCGCACGGTGACGTCGGCCGCTGTCACGGCTTCGGTTTCGCCTCCTGGGAGCC
>NZ_DAOUBJ010000096.1:0-10704 GCF_034432735.1 Tepidiforma sp.
GATGGCCCGGTAGACCCAATAGCCGCCCATGGTGCCGATGATGCCCATGTTGAAGATGTTGGCGCCGAGGACGACAAGTCCGCCGTCCTGGAAGACGATGGCCTGGACGGCGATGACGCAGGCCATCACGACGGTGCCGGCGTAGGGGCCGAGGAGGATGGCGGCGAGGACGCCGCCGAGCAGGTGTCCGGAGGTGCCGCCTGGAATCTGAAAGTTGAACATCTGGCCGGCGAAGATGAAGGCGGCCATGACGCCCATGAGGGGGATGGCGCGGTCGTCGAGGCGTGCGCTGGCGCGCTGAAGGGAGATGGCGAGTGCGAGGGCGGTGATGGCCCAGAACGCGATGCTGACGGGGACGGAGAAGAAGCCGTCAGCGGCGTGGAGCAGGAAAAGCGGCATGGTCGGTCCCCTGGTTGTCTGCTTCTGCGGCCGCATTTTACTCGCATCGTTTTGCAGTTACGAGCGGGGAACAGGAGTGGGTGCGGTGGCGGTCGGGGTCGGGGGGCGGGTATCGTTGGCGGTATGGAGCCGCCAGTTCGTTACCGCGTGGGGGATCTGGACATCGCGGTGATTTGCGATGGGTACATCAAGCTGGACGCGGGGGCGGTGATGGGGCTGGTGCCGCGGGTGGTGTGGGAGCCGATCATTGGGCGGGAGAACATCGACGCGGAGCACCGGATGAAGCTTTCGTTGAATTGCATCGTGGTGCGGAGCGGCGAGGAGATTCTGTTGGTGGATACGGGGATGGGCGACAAGGTGCGGGGCACGCCGCGGGAGCGTGGCTTCCCGGGGGAGTATGGGCGGCTGTTGGAGGGGCTGGGTGCGTTGGGGCTGGGGCCGGAGGACGTTACGGTGGTGGCGAACACGCACTTGCACGCGGATCACTGTGGTTGGAATACGAGGCGCGCGGAGGATGGCCGGCTGGTGCCGACGTTTCCGCGGGCGCGGTATGTGGTCCAGGCGGGGGAGTTCGAGGCGGCGATGCACCCGAACGAGCGGACGAAGGGGACGTACTTCGAGGAGAATTTTGCGCCGCTGGCGGAGTCGGGGCAGCTGGAGCTGGTGACGGGAGAGACGGAGCTCATCCCTGGGGTGAGGTTCTGGCCGACGCCTGGGCATACGGCGGACCACGCATCGGTGGTGTTGAGCTCTCGCGGTGAGACGGCGATCTACACGGGCGACTTGGTGCACCACGCGGTGCAGGTGGAGCGGCCGGCGTGGATCGCTGCGTTCGACATTCTGCCGCTGATGTCGCTCGAATCGAAGAAGCGGCTGGCGGAGCGGGCGCTCCGCGAGAATGCGCTGCTGATTTGCGTTCACAATCCGTTTCCGGGGGTGGGTCGTTTGCGGGAGCGGGATGGGCGACGGACATTCGAGCCGGCATGAGCGAGGGGACGATGCGGCTGGCGCTCGGGGATACGCACGTGGCTTTCGGGGCGCGGATGGACGCGCGGCGTGGCTGGGAGGTGCCGCTGACCTACGGCGACCCGGGGCTGGAGTACGCGGCGCTGCGCGAGTCGGTGGTGGCGTTCGACGCGAGCTGGCGGAGTCGGGTGATGGTGACGGGCGGGGATGCGGTCGAGGTGCTGCGGGGGGCGCTGGCTGGGCATCCCGAGTATCTGGAGGAGGGCCGGGCCGGGCGTTTCGCGATGCTCGACGAGGCGGGGGACCTCGCCGACCTGGTGCTGGTGGCGCGGACGGGGGGTGCGGCGTATCTGGTGAGCGGTGAGCCGGACCGGCGGGGTGAGCTGCTGCGACGGCTCGAGGCGGCGGTGGGCGAGGGGTACGAGGTGCGGGTGGAGGACCGGACGGCGATGACGTGTGCGTTGGTGCTGGCGGGGCCGGCGGCTGCCGCCCGCACGGCGGAGTTCGTGGCGGAGGCGCTGCCTGGGCGGCTGGCGCCGCTGCACTGCGCGGCGTTCGAGTTCCACGGTTTTCGGGCGCTGGCGATTCGGACGAGCGATACGGGGGAGGACGGATTCGTGCTGGTGTTGGCGCCTGTGGTGGCCAGTCATCTGCTTGGGACGCTGCGGTCGGCTGGGATCGCGCTGGCGGGGTGGGAGGCGCTGGAGTCGGCGCGAGTGGAGGCGTGCATTCCGGCGTGGGAGCCGGACCTTTTGCCCGGGCTTTCGCCTGCCGAGGCGGATCTTGATGTGCTCCTCGGCATCGCTGGCGGGCGCGAGGGACGGATCCTGGCAGCGTTTTTGTTGGAGGGGCCGCCGGTTTCGGTGGGGACGCCGGTTCGGGGGAGCGACGGGCGGCAGGTGGGCGAGGTGCGTTCGTGCGTGTTCGCGATGGGATTGAACGCGGCGGCCGGGCTGGCGATCATCGATGCGGCGGCTGCGTTCCCAGGCGCGGAGCTGGATGCAGGTGGTTCGCGCCTGTTGGTCGCGGCGAAGCCACTCTACCGACGCAGGATGGAGGGAACCGCGCAGCGATGGTGAATCTCTCGGAACTGGCGGCGTACGAGCCGCGGTGGCCTGGGGTGGTGGAGATCAACTTCCAGGACCAGTGGCGGGCGCGATGGGTCGACGAGCAGGTGCTGCCTGCGAATGCGCCGGTGAACTACGCCTATGGGATGGTGGTCGCTGGCGAGCGCGGGTACGTGGTGCGAAGGCCGGGCGAGAGGGCTTGGGCGATGGTCGAGGGGGAGACGGGCGAGCAGCATGCGCAGGCGTTCGTGGAGGCGGAGACGCGGATGCGGATGGGGATCGAGCCTGGGTTGGTGGACCTGATCGGGTTTTTCGAGTGCAAGGCGACGCGACACAACCGGGCATTTCCGCAGGGGACGCTGACGGTGCGGCCGCTCTTTCTGGTGGTGGCGAAGGAGGTGGGCGATGCGCCTGCGGGTTGGGAGCGGCGGCGGATGCCGATGAACGAGTTCATGGTGGCGCTGCGTTCGCGATACCCGGAGCTGGACGAGTACCTCGGGAAGGCGGCGCTGCGCTATGCGGTGTTGCGCAAAGAGGGCAAGGCGTAGGGCGGGCTCATTCGCCGTAGGTGCGGGCGAGCAGTTGGTAGAGGTTCGGGTCGTAGGAACGGAGCCAGTCGCGGTTGCGGCGACCGGCGGGGTCGGTATGGAGGAAGTAGGCCTGGGTTCCCTCGGCGAAGTATTCGTCGGCGTTGGTGGCGGCATAGTCGTCGCGGTATTTGCCGGCGGCGATGGCGTCGGCGTAGAGCTGGCGGACGTCGAAGTAGTCGGCGGGCGGGAGAGCCCAGCCCATGACGAGGTGGCCGAGTTCGTGGTAGAGGATGTCGATGCCGCCGCAGGGTCCGGTGGGGCGGCCGAGGAGGTCGTCTTCGTTGACGGTGACGACGGGGTAATCGGCGCGGTCGGCGACACCGCAGACGTGGTCGAAGAAGTTGCGTGCTCCGGCTTCGTCGAGGCAGCGGAATTCGGGAAGATCGAGGATGCCTTGGCCGCTGGCGGCGACGATGACGTAGGCACCATCGGCGGCGAGGAGGGTTTCGAGGTCGTTGCCGGCGAAGAAGCGTTCGACGGTGGCTTTGGCGGCTTGGATGGCGCGGGGGGAGACGCGGGCGTTGGCGACGATGGCGATGCCGGCGGCTTCGGTGACCTGGGTGTATTCGGGGGCGAACCGACGCGGCTGTCCTGGGCCGGGCATGCGCGCGACGCTCTGGCAGACGTCGCCGGCGGCTGCGGCGATGGTCGCGGCCGACGGGGGCGGGGCGGGGGTGGTTGTGGGGCGGGCGGCGGGGCTGCTCGCCGGGCCGACCGTTTGGAGGACGGCGATGGCGGCGCCGGCGAACGCGAGGATGGCGATGGCGGCGAGGGTAGCGAGGACGAGCGGCGCTCTCACTCCAATAGGTTCGGGCTGAGCGGGGCCGCTGTAAACGGGGCGAGGAGCGATCTTTTCCGGGCCTTGCCGTGGTGTCAGGGTTCGATCTGGTAGCGGACGGTGACGGTGACGGTGACGGTGGATTCGCCGGTTTCGATGGGGGTGGAGTCAGCGCCGATGCGGCCGCCAGCGGGAAGGCCGAGTGGGATGGGGCCGCCGGAGATGGTTTCGGTGATGGCGACGACGGTGCCGAGTCGCACGCCGGCGGCGGCGGCGTAGGTTTCGGCGCGGGTGCGTGCGTCTTCGATGGCGCGCTGGCGTGCGGTTTTCTGGAGCTCTTCGGGGTCGCTGAAGGTGAACTGGAGGCCTTGGAGGCGGGCGGCATCGCCGGCGGCGTCGAGGGCCGCGTCGACGATGGTGGCGAGGCGGCCGAGGTCGCGCACGCGGACGGCGAGTGTGTTCTGGACGAGGTAGCCGGTGATGGTGGGGGTGCCTGGACGGCTGTAGTCGTACTGAGGGGAGACGGAGACGGACCGGGTCTGGATGTCGCGATCGGCGACGCCGTTCGCCTGGATGGCTTGGATGAGGCTATTGGCTGCTCGCGCGGCGCGCTCGCGGGCGTCGGCGACGGATGCGGAGGCGATTTCGATGGCGAGGTCGAGGATGGCCATGTCGGGCGGGGCGCTGGCCTCGCCGGTGCCGCTGACGGTGATGCCGTTTTCCACGGCGGTTTCTCCTGTGAAGACGGTGGTATCGGGGCTGAAGCACCCAGCGAGGAGCAGGGCGCCGAGGAAGGTAGCTACGAGCGGGGCGAACCGTGCGTTGCGGTCGGTCATGTTTTCCGCCTCCGTGTCATTTCGACGGCACCGAGGGCGAGGAGCGCGGCGAGGGCGAAGGCGCCGGCCGCGAGCAGAGAGCGGGGCGGGCGGGATTCGTTGGCCGGAGCGGGCGAGCCGGCCGCGGTGGTGGCGACGGGTGCTTCGTTGCCGGTGGCGCTGCCTCCGGTGTGCTCGCTGGGGCTACCAGGGGCGGCGGCATCGGGCGGGGGTGCAGCTTTGGTTTCCGGTTCTGGCGCCGCGGGGACGAGCTCGGGCGCCTCGGTCGCGCCGGCGCCGAAGGCACCGCCGGTGGGTGGCGAGGCTACCCCGGCTTGGGGGGTGGGCGCGGCCGGTCGCTCGGTGGGAGCTGCTTCGGGAGCGGAGAGGGCTCCGGCTTCTGGGGCTTCGGTGCTCATGAGCGTCGGGCCTGCGCTCGTATCGCGAGCAGCGCTGGAGATGTGACCTTCGTCCGCGTCGCTGGTGAGGGTGGCGACGGTGACGATGGCGAAGAGGAGGAGCGAGGCGGCGGCGAGCCCTCGGACGCCGTAGACGATGGCTGGCGGAAGCGTGCGGCGCGGCGCTGGGGCAGGCTGCTGCGAGGCGAGCTGGGCTGGGTCGAGGCGAAGGGAACGGGCGGGTGAGAGGAGTGGCAGTGCACGGAGGGCGCGTCGGAGGGCCTGTTCTTCTTCGAAGCGGCGACGGCATGCGATGCAGCCGGCGAGGTGCTGCTGGAGGCGGGGGGCGGCGAGGGGGGAGAGTTCACCCGAGACGGCGTCGGTCACGAGCCGATGCCAACGACGGTGGGGGCGGAGGAGACGGTGGATCATGGTTGCCCTCGGACATTGGGACGCTGTGGGTGCGCAAAACGTTCCCCGCGGGCGAGGAGGATGGCCCGAAGGCGCTCGCGGCCGCGCGAGAGGCGGGATTTGACGGTGCCGAGGGCGACGCCGGTGATGGCGGCGATCTCGTCGTACTGGAGGCCGTGGACATCGGCGAGGAGGACGACGTCGCGCTGGTCTTGGGGGAGTTCGCGGAGGGCTCGTTCGAGGGCCGGGGCAAGGGTGCGGTCGTGGAGGGCGGTAGCGGGGTCGGCGGTGGGGTCGGGGGGGTCGATGGCCGGTTCGTTGGCGTCGTCGGTGGCAAGGGAGCGAGTCGGGAGGCGGCGCCTTCGGCGGCGCAATTCGTCGCGGGCGTGGTTGAGGGCGATGCGAAGGAGCCAGCCACGGAAGCTACCGCCGCGGAACTGGGCGATGGCGCGGTAGGCGGAGAGGAAGGTTTCCTGGGCGGCGTCTTCGGCGGCCGTTCGCTCGCCGAGTTGGCGGTAGCAGAGGGTGAACACGAGGGCCTGATAACGGTCGACGAGGCTGTTGAAGGCGTCGAGACTGCCGTTTTTTGTCAGAGAGACCAGGTGCTCGTCGGGGGGGTCGAGCGTGTCGGTCATGTGGGCCGAGGGTAGGTCAATCGGCTGTAAAGGGCGACGCTCGAGCGGCGCCCGGAGCAGCGGGGAGGCTATGGTACGCTGATGACGATGGACAATGGCGAGGGTCGGCCCCTCGACGAGATGGAGTCGGGACAGCAGGACCCGCAGGACTGGTACTTCGACCTCCCGAGCGATGCCTGGCAGCGGCAGGAGGAGAAGAACCGGCTCCTGCGCGAGCGCGTGCGGCGGAACGAGGCCGAACAGCCGGAGCGGCGCGACCCGTGGACGCTGAACCGGCCGCCGCGTGAGGGGCCGAAGAAGCGCGGTCTGTTCGGGTTCGGGCGGAAGAAGAAGGAGGAGTCGGCGGAGTGGCGCGGGCGCGGGTTCGAGAACGCGGGACGGGGATGGGAGACGGACGAGCCGGACGAGGAAGCCGACGGGTGGTCGACGGAGCGGCTCGTGTTCGACGAGCCGGCGCAGGAGCTGAGGCTGAAGCCGCGCGAACCACGTCCGGATGCGACGCCGGCGTTCGGGGAGCGGGCGGAGACGTCGGCACCGTTGGGCCCGATCGAGCCACCGCCGCTTCGGCTGCGGTCGCGAAGCGAGCCGCCGGCGGAATCGCGCTTGAACTGGGACTTTGGCCCGGGCGCGTGGCCGGAGAGCCCGCAGTCGGAGACGAATGGCGCAGAGGATGGCTCGGAGGACGAGGAGAACATCTTCGCGCGGATGCAGGCCTGGGCGGAGCGGGGCCGCGAGGAGCAGCAGCGGCGATTCGGGCTAACGCACGAGGATCTGCACGCGGGGGCGGAGGAGCCGGAGGGGTTCGACGAGATCGAGGCGGCCGCGGGGGATGACGACCGCGCGGTCGAGGTAGCGGCACCGTCGCCGGCGGCGATCTCCGAGGTGCCGGTGGATGACGAAGGCGCGGCGGAGGGACCCGGCGAGCAAGGGGAGTCCGGCTTCGGTGGCGGCCTCTCCCTCGTCCGACGTCACCGAACGGAGGACTCGGGTGAGCAGACGGTGGAGCGGCGTGGAAGCAAGTGGGAGGAATTCTTCGGGCTGGGGAAGGTGGAGGACGAGGGCGGGGTAGGGGTGTCGGAGGGGCTCGCGGCGATGCGCGAGTGGGCGAAGAAGAAACCGTTGAGCGACGTCCACGACCTGAGCGAGGTGCCGGAGGAGTTTTTGAAGCCGTTCGACTGGGAGGTCGAGGAGCGCCAGGCCGGGACCGAACCGGCGGCGGACCCGTTCGCGGCCTTCCGGGCGGAGCCTGCGGAGGAGCCGGCGGATGCCTGGCCGAGCGCGGAGCTCGCCGGGACCGAACCTGGGGCGGACCCGTTCGCGGCTTTCCGGGTGGAGCCTGTGGAGGAGAAGCTGGCGGACGGTTTGCCGGACGACGACCCTCTTGCGGGTATCTTCCCGGTCACGGGCGTTCGATCGGGCGCCGCCGAAGAAGAACCGGGTCCCCCTAAACGAGGGTTCTTCGGTCGCCTCTTCGGGCGGAAGCAGGAGCCTGTCTCCGAACCGAGCCGGCAGGCCGGGCCGCCCGCGGAGGGACCATGGGATTTCGACACGGAATCGGAGCCTGCTGGCGGGGAACCGTGGTCGTTCGAGGGTGCGCAGTCCGAGGCCGAGTCCGCTGGGAGCGAGCGCCTTGGGGACTGGGCAAAGGCTGACGATACGCCGGCGGCACACGACTTCACGTTCGGGGGCCTCGGGTCGGGGGCGCGCGGTTGGACAGACGGAGAGGGCGGGGAGAACGAACCGACCGACGGCTTCAGCGGCTCCTTCGTTGGCGATGGGGTCAGTGATGACGACGAATGGGCGCCGGAGGTCCCGCCGGTGTTGTCGGTCGATTCCGCGTGGAGGGTCGAGCCGGAGCAGCCGCGTGCGGAGGAGACGGACGCAGAACCGGAGTGGGCGCCGGAGGCGACAGCGATGAGTCCATCGGACTTCGGCGCTGCGGTCCAAGCCGCTTTCTGGTCGGCGGATGCCGAGGAGGAGGTCGCGCGGGTTCCCGAGCCGGCCAGCACGCCCGAGCCCGTAGCCGACGAGGCGCCGCGCCCTTGGTGGGAGGCGGTCGAGGCAGAGGAGACGGTCGAGGAGGCGGTCGCGCACGTCGACGTGCCGGCCAGCCCCGCCGAGCCCGTGGCCGACGAGGCGCCGCGCCCTTGGTGGGAGGCGGACGAAGCGGACGCCGATCGGAAGGCACCTCTTGTCTCTCCCGCCTCCGCGTGGTCGAGCGGGTCGACCGGTCGATTCGAGGATTCCGACGACGACATGTGGGGCGCCATCGCGGAGACGGCGCAGCAGGCAGCGGACGCTGGATACGAGGTGGAAGTAGATCTGGCGGCGAGCCTCGAGGCGCAGATGGGCGCAGCGCTCGAGGAACCGGCGTGGGCGCAAGCGTCGCCAGCCGACGAGGCGGCGTACGAGTTCGTTTCGACGGAAGAGGACGGCGACGTGATCCTCAAGGCGTTCGAGGCGCACGCGGCGACGCCAGAACCGGAGGAGGACCCGGCTGCGGTGGCGGCGCGGGAGGCGGAGACTGCCGCGGCGCTGGAAGCGCTGTTCGGCGATCAGGGCAACCGGATTGTCGAGGAGGCCGGGGAGGAGCCCGAGGAGCGTCCGTTCATCCGGATGGCGGCCTGGGCGCCTCAGCGGAGCGCGAGCCCCGACGATGGCTGGGGGCCGGCGGACGAGGTGGTTGCGGAACTCGAAGCGCGCAACAATCCGCTGGGGTTCGATCTGAAGCCCGAGGGGATGGCGTCGGCATGGGCGACACCCGGCGCCGTGGAGGTCGACCACGAGACGGCGGCTCGGGGCGACGGGCGACTGAAGGCCTGGATACGCGAGCTGGTCGAGACGGTGATGCTCGCGGTGCTAATTTTCCTTTCGGTGCGGGCGAGCTTCGGGAACTTCCAAGTGGACGGGAATTCGATGTACCCGACGCTCGAGAATGGGCAGTTCTTGATCGTGAACAAGTTGGTGTACTCGGAAGTGGATTTGGAGAAGCTGTCCACCTTCCTGCCGTTCATCGATGCTGGGAGCGACCCGACGCGCTACGTGTTCCACGGGCCGGAGCGGGGGGACATTATCGTGTTGCGGGACCCGCGCGATCCGAGCACGGACCTCATCAAGCGGATCATCGGTTTGCCGGGCGAGACGATCGAGATTGTCAACGGCAAGGTGTACATCAACGACCGGTTGCTCGAGGAGCCGTACATCACGACGCCTTGGAACGACACGCTGCCGAAGATTCTGATTCCACCGGACGAGTACTTCGTGATGGGGGACAACCGGAACAATAGTCTCGACAGCCGGAGCGCGCAGGTCGGGCTGGTCTCGAAGGATTTGATCATCGGGAAGGCGACGCTGAGCTACTTGCCGCTGAGTCGGTTCGGGCTAGCGCCGAACGAGAAGGGCGTATTGACCGAGCAAAAGCCGGTTCTGACCACGAAGCGCATCGGCGAGGAGTAGTGCGCCCCAGGGGGGACCAGAAGCGCGGGAAAGCGTACGCTCGGGGCATGACCGGGACACCACTTACGCGGGAGCAGGCGTGGGCCTTGCTCGAAGGGCGCGGCGCGCTACTGCGGGGGCATTTCCAGTATGCGAGCGGTCGCCACGGTGAGCTCTATATCGAAAAGTTCCGCATCCTCCAGTGGCCGGATGTGACGAGTGCGCTTTGCGAGCAGATTGCCGAGCGGTTCCGGGGGATGGCCAACGTGGTGGCGGGTCCGACGACGGGTGGGGTGATTCTGGCGTACGAGACGGCGCGCCACCTCGGCCTGCGGGCGATCATCGCGGAGAAGCGGGAGGATGGGAGTGGCGAGCGCGAGTTTCGGCGAGGGTTCGAGCTGGGGCAGGGCGACCGGGTGTTAGTAGTGGATGATGTGCTGACGACAGGGGGAAGCATTCGGGAGGTGCTGCGGGCGGTGGAGGAGCGGGGGGCGCAGGTGGCCGGGGTGGGGGTGCTGGTGGACCGGACGGGGGGGAAGGTCGACTTCGGCGTGCCGTTCTTCGCGTGCCTGGAGGTGCCTGCCGCGTCGTGGGAGGCGAGCGAGTGCCGGCTCTGCCGGGAGGGGGTTCCGCTCGTCGTTACGTGAGCGTGGAATCGCGCTTCGGGGGTCGCTGCGGCGGTAGAATCGAACCGTGCGCTATGTGCCGGCTGCTGCGGGGAGCGACCCCTCGTTCTTGCTGAAGGCGCTCGGGGAGGCGAGCGGCGAGTTGGCGCGGGCGTTCAGCGGGGTGCGGGAGCGGGAGCTGCTCCGGCCGGCGCCATGGCCGGACGAGGGATGGTGTCTGCTGGCGGTGCCGTTCCACCTGGTGCAGGTGGAGCGGGGATTCCAGGAGCAGGTGGCGATCATCGGGTCGGGCGCTCGGGGCGAGCCGGAAATCCCGCACGTGGACCTGGACGATATCCCCTTCGAAGCGGACTACGCGGAGCTGGACCTCGACCTTTTGCTGGATGAGCTCCACTACCTGAGGCGGCGCACGTCGTACCTGCTGTGGGAGTGTTCGGAGCGGGACTGGCGACGAACGGGGCGGCACCCGTACCGCGGTTCGGTATCGCTGCTCGAGCTGGCGCGGGAGGCCTATCAGCACGACCTCGAGCATCTGTGGCAGGTGCGACGAATGCGCGAGGCGGTGGGCGGGACAGGGCGGTGAG
>NZ_DAOUBJ010000097.1:0-3766 GCF_034432735.1 Tepidiforma sp.
ATCTCCTCCGCCGTCCGCTCCCCGATCAGCAAGTTATGCACCTGCCGCGCATAGGCGATGATGTCCTGATCCATCTCGTCGCCCGCCACCCGAATCGACGTACTCACCACCATCCCGCCGAGCGAAATCACCGCCACCTCCGTCGTCCCGCCCCCGATGTCCACGATCATGCACCCAGCCGCGTCCATGACCGGTAAACCAGCCCCGATCGCCGCCGCCATCGGTTCCTCGATCAAGTAGCACGCCCGCGCACCCGCATTCAGCGCCGCATCGTGGACCGCCCGTTTCTCCACCTCCGTCACCCCGCTCGGAATCCCCACCACCACCCGAGGCTGCGCCAAAAAACTCCGATCGTGCACAGCCCGGATGAAGTAGCTCAACATCTTCTCCGTCACTTCGAAATCCGAAATCACCCCGTCGCGCAACGGGCGCACCGCCACGATGTTCGCCGGCGTACGCCCCACCATCCGCTTCGCCTCCGCCCCGATCGCCAGAATCCGCTTCGTCACCCGATCGATCGCCACCACCGATGGCTCGTCGATCACGATCCCCCGCCCCTTCACCATCACCAGCGTGTTCGCCGTCCCCAAATCGATGGCAATGTCGTGCGAGAGAAAACCGAATAACGAACCGAGAAAGTTGGGAAACGCCAAGGGCGTGAACCTGTCGCACTCGACCGCGAAGAACCGCGGGGAAATTCTCCCTCAGAGTATACCCGTCATGACCCCCAACCGCGATGACGCAAAATTTTGAGCTACAAAAAACCTTTGCACCATTTCCTAAGCTGAAGAAACGGCCGCCGGGCCCCGCTCCAGCAGCGCCAAAAACTCCTCCTCTGTCAGCAGCCGCGTCCCGAGCTTCTCCGCCTTCGCCAATTTCGAGCCCGCATCCTCCCCCACCACGAGAAAATCCGTCGCCTTCGTCACCGAGCTCCCTACCTTGCCACCCCTCGCCCGGATCGCATCCTCCGCCTCCCCCCGGCTCATCCCTTGCAGCCGTCCCGTCACCACGATCGTCAACCCCTCGAGCGGCCCAGCGCCCGACGCCGCCCGTTCGAACACCGGATTCACCCCCGCGGCCATCAGTTGCTCCACCACCGCACGGTTCTCCGGCCGCTCCACCCACGCCACGATGCTCGCAGCCACCACCGGCCCGATACCCTCCACCTGTTGCAACTCCTCCGCCCTCACCCGCAGCAGCCCCTCTAGCGACCCGACGTGCTCCGCCAAGAGCCGCGCCGTCTCGAAGCCCACGTGGCGGATACCCAGCCCGAACAGCAAATTCGGCAGCGGCCGCGATTTGCTCGCCTCGATCGCCCGGATCAAATTCTCCGCCGTCTTCTCCCCCACCTTGTCCAGCGTCCGCAACTGCTCCCGCGTCAGCGAATACAGATCCGCCACGTTCCGCACCAAACCCGACTGGTAGAGCTGGATCGCCATCTTCTCCCCCAGCCCCTCGATATCCATCGCCCCCCGGCTCGCGAAGTGCTCGATCAGCCGAATCTGCTGCGCCGGGCACGACGCATTCGGGCAGTACACCGCCGCCTGATCCGGGTCCCGCGAAACCGGCGTCCCGCACACCGGGCACCGATCCGGCATCACGAACTCCCGCTCCGCCCCCGTCCGCAGCTGCACCACCGGACCGACCACCTGCGGAATCACCTCACCCGCCCGCTGCACGATCACCGTGTCCCCGATCCGAATGTCCTTCCGCCGAATGTCACCCTCATTGTGGAGCGTCGCCAGCGAAACCCGCGCACCCCCCACCACCACCGGCTCCAGCACCGCGAACGGCGTCAGCACCCCCGTCCGCCCCACATTCACCTGGATATCGACCAATCGCGTTGTCCGCTGCTGCGGCGGGAACTTGAAGGCCGTCGCCCAGCGGGGCTCCCGGCCAACCGCCCCGAGTCGCTCCCACGCCCCCATATCGTCGATCTTCACCACCACCCCATCGATGTCGTAATCCAACCGCTCCCGCTCCTGCCCCCACCACGTAATACGCGGAAACACATCCTCCAGCCCCGGGTGAAGCCGAGCCTCCGGATTCACCGTGAACCCCATCTCGCGCAGCCAGCCCAGCGTCTCGTAGTGACTTTCCGGGTGCATCCCCTCGCACCAGCCCAGCTGGTACACGAACATCGCGAGCGGCCGTGAAGCGGTCACCGCAGGGTCCTTCTGGCGGACCGCGCCAGCCGCCGCATTCCGCGGATTCGCGTACAGCGGCAACGGCTTCTTCCCCTCCCGCTCCCGGCGCAGATTCTCCTCCCCAATCTGCGCGTTCAATTCCTCGAACCCGCTCCGCGGCATGTACACCTCGCCGCGCACCTCGAACCGCGCCGGAAAACTCCCCCGCAGCGCCCTCGGAATCGTCGGGATCGTCTTCAAATTCTCCGTCACGTTCTCGCCGTGGTAGCCATCGCCCCTCGTCGCACCCTGCACGAATCGCCCATGCTCGTACACCAACGCAATCGCCAAGCCATCGATCTTCGGCTCCGAAACCAGCCCAAAATCGTCCGCCCCCAACCGCTCCGCCGCCCGCCGGTGCCACGCCCGCAACTCGTCCTCGCTGAAGCAGTTCGAGAGACTCAACAGCGGCACCCGGTGCTCCACCACCTCGAACGTCGGCAGCGGCGCCCCCCCGACCCGCTGCGTCGGAGAATCCGGCGTGATCAGCTCCGGGTACGCCGCCTCGATAGCCCGAAGCTCGTTCATCAGGTCGTCGTACGCCTCGTCCGAAATCTCCGGTTGGTTCAGCTCGTAATAGAGCCGGTTGTGGTAGTTGATCAGCGACCGCAGCTCCTCGCTCCGCAGCCGCGCCTCGTACTGGGTCTTCGGCACCTCACGCATGGCCCGAAAGTATAGACCGGACGGCCCCTCGGCCCGTGGTACACTCACCCCATGCCCCACCGCGTAGTTGTCATCGACTACGACGCCGGCAACCTCCGGAGCGTCGCCCGCGCCCTCCACCACGTCGGCGCCGACCCCATCGTCAGCGCCGACCCCGCCGATATCGCCACCGCCACCGCACTCGTCCTCCCCGGCGTCGGCGCCGCCGCCGATACCATGCGCAACCTCCGCGAACGCGGTCTCGTCGAACCCATCCGCGAATACCTCGCCGCCGGGCGCCCCTTCCTCGGAGTCTGCATGGGCCTCCAAGCCCTCCTCGAACGCTCCGAAGAAGGCGACCAAGAATGCCTCGGCATCCTCCCCGGCGTCGCTCGCCGCTTCCCCACCAATGGCGGCCTCAAAGTTCCCCACATGGGCTGGAATACCATCCAGTGGCGCTACCCCCACCCCGTCACCGAGGGCATCCCCAGCGGCAGCTACTTCTACTTCGTCCACTCCTACCACCCCACCACCCCCGATCCCTCGCTCGTCCTCGGCGAAACCGATTACGGCGCCGTCTTCCCCTCCGTCCTCGCACGTGGCTACCTCGTAGCCACACAGTGCCACCCCGAGAAGAGCGGCCGTGACGGCCTCCGCCTCTACGCCAACTTTGTCCACTGGGCCCGCCAAGGAAGCCCCCTCCCCGCCGCCACCATCGCCCCGTGACATTCGAAGTCATCCCCGCAATCGACCTCCGCGACGGCCGCTGCGTCCGCCTCCACCAGGGCGACTACACCCGCGAAACCGCCTACAGCCACGACCCCATCGCCGTCGCCCTCCAGTGGCAAGCCGAAGGTGCTCCCCGCCTCCACGTCGTCGACCTCGACGGCGCCCGCCTAGGCCACCCCGTCAACATCCAGACCATCGCTGCCATCTGC
>NZ_DAOUBJ010000098.1:0-3987 GCF_034432735.1 Tepidiforma sp.
TGGGCTTTTTGACGGGAGCGACGTCGGCTGCGATTCGTTCTTGGAGGGCGATGATTTTTCGGTTCGCCTCCATGGCGATTTCGATGGCTTCGAGGACGACGTCTTCGGCGACCTGTTTGGCGCCGGCTTCGACCATGACGACGGCGTCTTTGGTGCCGGCGACGACGATATCGAGGTCGCCGCGCTCGGCTTCGTCGAAGGTGGGGTTGACGATGTATTGGCCGTCGAGGCGGGTGACGCGGACGGAGGAGACGGGGCCGTTGAAGGGGATATCGCTGATGCCGAGGGCGGCGGAGGCGCCGATGGTGATGAGGGTGTCGGGCTGGTGTTCGCGGTCGGCGGAGAGGGTGGTGGCGATGACCTGGACTTCGTTACGGAAGCCTTTGGGGAAGAGGGGGCGGAGGGGGCGGTCGGTGAGGCGCATGGCGAGGATGGCTTCGTTGGAGGCGCGGCCCTCGCGACGGGGGAAGCCGCCGGGGATTTTGCCGACGGCGTAGAGGCGCTCTTCGTAGTCGACGGTGAGGGGGAAGAAGTCGATGCCTTCACGGGCTTCGGCCATGCAGACGGTGACGAGGACGACGGTATCGCCGAGGCGGACGGTGACGGCGCCGTTGGCCTGCTGGGCGAGGATGCCGTGCTGGATGGTGAGCGTTTTGCCCCCGATTTCGATTTCGTAGGTGCGTGGGTCGTTCATGGTGGTCAACTGGTGTGTTTTTTCTCAACTGCTGGAGTGGCCGTGGGGTGAAGGGCCACGGTGCCCGTTTCGCGGGGGCTCCGCGATGGCGGGACGCAGGTGAGGAAGGCGGTGGTGGGGCGGTTGCGGACCCCACGCAAGCGAAAGGCCTCCGCTATTTGCGGAGGCCGAGGCGAGCGATGAGTTGGCGGTAGCGGTTGACGTCGAGGCTATTGAGGTAACGGAGCTGCCGGCGACGCTGCCCGACGAGCTTGAGGAGGCCACGGCGGGTGTGGTAGTCGTGCTTGTGGGCTTTGAGGTGCTCGGTGAGGTATTTGATCCGCTCGGTGAGGATGGCTACCTGTACCTCTGGCGAGCCTGTGTCGGTGGGGTGGGTGCCGAACTGTTGGATGAGTTCGGACTTGCGCTCTTTCGTCAGCAACCTTGTTCTCTGTCTTCCTTTTCCTGTCGTCTCTACGCCTTCACGCTAGCATATGGGGGTGGTTAGCGGCAATTGGGGAGATAGCGGTGGGGTGTTGATCCTGCTCTCTGGCTTGCCGGGGACGGGGAAGACGACGCTGGCGCGGCGGCTGGCGGAGCGGCTTGGTGGGCTGCACGTGGAGAGCGATGCGGTTCGGCGGGCGCTTTTCCCGCGGCCGGCGTATACGCCGGCGGAGCATGGTGCGGTGTTCGCACGGGCGGAGGAGTTGGTGGCGGAGGGGTTGGCGCAGGGCCGTGTGGTGATCGTGGATGCGACGAACCTGACGGTGCGGGATCGGCGCCGGTTCGTTCGCCTCGGCGAGCGGGCGGGTGGGGTGGTGGCGGTGCGGTTGACGGCGCCGCCCGAGGTGGTGCGGGAGCGGTTGGCGCGGCCGCGGGAGGGGTTTTCGGAGGCGGGGTTGGAGGTGTACGAGCGGATGGCGCCTCGGGTGGAGGGGTTCGGCTGTCCGGCGGTGGTGGTGGATTCTCGTTTCGATACGGGTGCGAGCGAGGAGCTGATCGCTCGGCTGGTGGAGCGGTTGCGGTGAGCTGGGGCGAGCGGCCGGTGCTGGTGATGCGGGCGAGCCCGCTCCCGGAACACCTGGAGGCGTTTTTGCGGTGGGCCCGGGAGGTGCACGCCCGCGATACGCGGGCGGTGCCGGGGGTGGTGGCGGTGACGGTGGCACGAGCGCCGAAGGGCGAGGTGCTCGTGGGGTATGTGTTCGCCGATGCGGAGGCGGTGCCGGGGGCGCTCCAGAGTGCCGAGGCGGCCTATGCGAGGGGGACGCTGGAGCAGTGGGCTGGGCGGGTGACGGAGATTCGCTTCGAGATGTGGGCGCCGCTGGCGCCGCTGCCGGTCTTCGCCTGGATCAATTGATGGGGCGATCAAGGGGGCGATGGTGGGGCGGCGGCGCGGCGGCCGGCCTGCTGGGGTTCGGCCCACGGCTGGAGCGGCCATGGGCCGGTGTGCGGAATGGACGGTGGGCTACTGGAGCTTGATTTGGATGGATTTGGTCTCGAGGTACTCTTCGAGCCCGAGGTCGCCGAGTTCGCGACCGAGGCCGCTCTGCTTGTAACCGCCGTAGGGCATGTTGTAGAGCCCGGTGCTGTGGTAGGCGTTGACCCAGACGGTGCCGGCCCGGAGCCCTTTGGCGACCTTGAGGGCGACGTCGAGGTTCTTTGTCCAAACGGCGGCGGCGAGGCCGTACATGGTGTCGTTCGCGGTCCGGATGACGTCGTCGAGGTCGTCGAAGGTGAGGACGGAGAGGACTGGGCCGAAGATTTCTTCGCGGGCGATGGTGGCCTGGTTGGGGACTTCGTCGAAGATGGTGGGCTTGACGAAGAGGCCGTTTTCGAGGCCGGGTTCGGTGGCACGGGAGCCGCCGGTGAGGAGGCGGGCCTCCCGTTTGCCGCGCTCGAGGTAGCTTTCGATTTTGGCGAGCTGGTTTTCGTTGATAACGGGCCCCATGGTGGTGGCGGGGTCGAAGGGGTCGCCGAGTTTGAGCGTTTGGCTGAGGGCGGTGAGTTTGCCGACGAATTCGTCTTTGATGCGGTTGGAGACGAGGAGGCGGGACCCTGCCTGGCAGACTTGGCCGCTGTTGAGGTAGATGCCGAAGAAGGCGCCGGCGACGGCGGCATCGATGGGGGCATCGGGGAAGACGATGTTGGGCGATTTGCCGCCGAGCTCGAGGGAGACTTTTTTGACGTTGTTGGCGGCGGCGCGCATGACGGCTTTGCCGCTGGCGGTGGAGCCGGTGAAGGCGACTTTGTCGACGAGCTCGGAGGCGGCGATGTGCTGGCCGACGAGGGCGCCATTGTCGGTTTCGCTGGTGACGACGTTGAAGACGCCGTTGGGCAGGCCGGCATCGGCGAGGAGCTGGGCGAGCAGGAGGGTGGAGCCGGGGGTGTAGTGGGATGGCTTGGCCACCATGGTGCAGCCGGCGGCGATGGCGGGGCCGATCTTCCAGGAGATGAGGAGGAGGGGGAAGTTCCAGGGGGTGATGATGCCGACGACGCCGACGGGCTCGTGAACGACGATGCCGATGGCATCGGGGATCTGCTGGGTGAAGGATTCGCCTTTGAGGTTGAGGGCTTTGGCGGCGAAGAGCTGGAGGACATCGACGGTGGCCATGACTTCGGCGAGGGCCATGGTCTTTGGTTTGCCCACCTCGGCGGCGATGTTGGTCGCGAAGGTATCGGCGCGCTCGGCGAGGAGGTCGGCGGCTTTGCGGAGGATGCGGGCGCGGTCGGCAGCGGGGGAGGTTGGCCAGTTGGTTTCGTCGAAGGCGCGGCGGGCTGCGAGGATGGCGCGCTGGGCGTCTTCGATGCCGCTGTTGGGGTAGATGCCGACGACCGAGCCGTCGTAGGGGCTCGTGCGGGTGAAGGTCGCGCCGTCGATGGCATCGACCCACTGGCCATCGATGAATTGCTGGTAGGTTGCGACTGCGGGCTTTCCGGCGACCGACGTCATGGTAGGAGCACCCCCGGCGATATGTCTGCACGAGCATAACCTTGCCTTCCAGGGATGACAAGCTGCCCATCGAGGTGTGGGGGTTCCTCGGACAGGAGGAGCTGGCGAGGTCGGGTGAAGCGTGATTCTCTGGCTCGCTGGCTAGCTGGGACAGGGCTCACTCGCCCGATTGGGGGGTAGGGAGGCGGGCCTCCTGTTTGCCGCGCTCGAGGTCGCGTTCGATTTTGGCGAGCGGGTTTTCGTCGATGACGGGCCCCATGGTGGTGGCGGGGGCGAACTGGGTGGGGAAATGCTGGTGGCTGATCACGAGACGATGATGGCCACCACCGGAAGCAGGGCCAGGACGGCGGCGCGGACGATGGTC
>NZ_DAOUBJ010000099.1:0-12225 GCF_034432735.1 Tepidiforma sp.
CGGTTCCCGGCTCGTCCATTGCAACCGGAGCGTCAACCAGAGCTGACCCGCGAGCAGAGCCGCCGCCACCAGCGCGCCCAGCACGATCGCTCCCGCTTGCCGCCGCTGACGTGGGCCCATCAGGGCAATTCTCCCCGAGCGGACCCCTTAGCTCACCATCCGCCGCACGATCTCGTACATCAACTCGCAGCCCAGCTGCAGATTCTCCACCGTCAGGAACTCGTCATTCCCGTGGAACCCGCGCCGCTCCTCCGGAGAGAGCAAACACGGGATGAACCCATACGCCGGGATGCCGCGTTCGCGCAGAAACCGGTTGTCCGTCCCCCCGATCGTCATGCCCGGCACGACCACCGCATCCTCCATCGCCTCCTTCACCACCGACGAGATCGTCCGAAACAGCTCCGTGTCCCAGGGCACCGCCTCCGGCTCGCCGTGGTCCGGCGAAAGCAGCTCCACCGTCACCCGCTCGTCGCCGATCCGCTCCCGCACCTGGCGAATCCAGTCCCGCTTCGATTGCCCCGGCAAAAGCCGGCAGTCGATCACCGCCTCGCTCCGGGCGGGGATCACATTCGCCTTCACCCCCGCATCCAGCATCGTCAGATTCAGGGTGTTCTGAAACATCGCCAAAAGCTCCGGCGAACGCCGAATCCGCTCCTCCACGGCCCGTCGGTCCGAACGAGGCGGCATCAGCCCCGCCTCTGCCAGCCGGTCCAGATACACCTCCGTATCCGCCGTGAACACCAGCGGCCGCTCCCAATCCAGCAGCCGGGCGATCGCCCGCACCAAGTAGACCGCCGAATTGTCCTCGTGCGGCACGCTCCCGTGCCCCGGCCGCCCCACCGCCGTCAGCCGAAGCCAGCAGATATCCTTCTCGTTCGTCGCCACGCTGAAGAGCCGCACCTCCTGCCGGCCAAAACGCGTCGTGCCCGCCGCCCCCTCGCTCAACTCGTACTCCACATCCACGATGTCGGGCCGATGCCTGCAAAGCCACGCCATCCCGTAATCGCTCCCCGCCTCCTCGTCCGGCACCGCGCAGAACACCACGTCGCGCCGCAGCCGCACCCCCTCCCGCTTCAAGAGCAACAGCGCCATCAGCTGCATCACCCCGCAGCCCTTCATGTCCACCGCACCACGCCCGTACACCCGCCCATCGCGCACCAACCCCTCGAATGCCGGCACCGACCAATACTCCTCCTCCACCGGTACCACATCCGTGTGGTTGCAGAGCATGAGCGGCCGTTTCGAGCCGTCGCCCCGCAGGCGCGCCACCACCACCTCCCGATTCGGCCCCGTCTCGATGTACTCCGTCGGGATGCCCTCCGCCTCGCAAATCGCCCCCAGGAACCGCGCCGCCGGCTTCTCGTTCCCCGGCGGGTTCGTCGTATCGATCCGCAGGTAGCGAACCAAAATGTCCAACGCCTCACGGTGTACGGCTGGCCAGTCGATTCCCATCGGGCGCCTCCTGCCACGGGGTGGAGCCGGATTCTCCCCTGCGCACGCCGCATCGGCAATTCAGTTGCACAACGCAACTCACTCTGCCACCATGGGCCGAACACAAGGGGGCCGCTTCCCCCCGGAACGGAGCACGCCATGTTCGACTCCACGGCCGAGCGCGCCTCACCCCAGCATTGGAACGAGCGCTCCCGCGGCCGCCTGCCCGGCCTCATCGGCCTCGAAGTCGTCTCCATCGGGGCCGCCTACGCCGAAGGCCGCCTCCAGCTCCGGCCCGATCACCTTGCCCCCAACGGCTTCCTCCACGCCGCTACCGTCATCGCCCTCGCCGATACCCTCTGCGGGTACGGCTGCAGCGCCAACCTGCCCGAGGGCGCCACCGGTTTCACGACCATCGAACTGAAAGCCAACTTCCTCGGCACCGCCACCGAGGGGACGATCCGCGCCCGCGCCACCCTCCTCCACGGCGGCCGCACCACCCAGGTCTGGGATGCCACCGTCGTCCACGAAGAGACCGGACGCACCATCACCGCCTTCCGCTGCACCCAAGCCATCCTCTGGCCACGCTCCTCGTAAAGTCCCCCGCGGCGGCGTAGCATCCAGCCACCGCGCGAACGCGCCAACGCTGTCGTGCCTGGAGCCGCAACGTGAAAATCTTGCGCCTCACCAACAGCAACGATGTCCTCGCCGGCGCCACACCGGAACGCCCGCGGCTCCTGGCCGAAAAGCTCGAAGCCTACTTCGGCGAGCCCTTCGAAATCGTCGTCAAAACCCCCTGGCCCACGCCAGCCCTGCCATCCGTCGTCGACAAGTGGCTCGATCGCGAACAACCCGACGCCGTCTTCCTCCACATCCCCAACTACTGGGTCTCCTACCCCTCGGTTCCGCTGCGCCTCGCCCGCCTCCTCGGCCGCCCAGGAACATGGCTCGCCCGCCTCGGCTTCGCAGCCGCCGAGAACCCCCTCATCGGCCCCTCGTTGCCATTTCGGCTCGGCCGCCAAGTCCTCCTCCGCACCATCGGCGGGGACTACCATTTCGAACCGGAAGAGGTCGCTGCCTGCGTCGAAGCCATCGCGCACCGCATTCTCCAGCGCGAAAGCCTGATGTTCGCCGTCTGGGGACCGCATGGGCGGTACGACTGGAGTGTCACCGGAGCCCAGAAACGCAAGGCTCGCGACCGGCAGGCGCAGCTTGTCGCCTCCCTCCAGCAAATCTCCCGCGAACTACGCTTCCCGTACTCAGGACGGACCGACCCGGCCTACCTCACCGGCGAAACCCCCGAGCTCGCGGCCGATAGATTCCACTTCGCCCCCAGCTTCGGAGTCGCCTCCGCCGAAGAGCAATTCACCTTCTACCGCGACGTCATCGAAACCGCCCGCCTTGCCCGCCGCCCGCGCTGAACTCGACCGAACGCCCCGAACCTGCTAAACTGCGAAGGTGAGCGAACGAATTCCCGGGCCGCCGCCCTCGCCGGCTCGCGCATCGCGAGGCTGACCCCCGCCCATGGCCACCCAGGCAACCACTACCTCCTCCTATACCGCCGATAACATCCAGGTCCTCGAAGGCCTCGAAGCCGTCCGCAAGCGGCCCGGTATGTACATCGGCACCACCGACAAAGCCGGCCTCCACCACCTCATCAAAGAACTCGTCGACAACGCCGTCGACGAAGCCATGGCCGGCTACTGCGACCGGATCGAAGTCATCCTCCACGCCAACGGATGGTGCACCGTCCGCGATAACGGCCGCGGCATCCCCGTCGATATCCAGAAACAAACCGGCAAAACCGCCGTCGAAACCGTCATGACCGTCCTCCACGCCGGCGGCAAATTCGGCGGCGGCGGCTACAAAGTCACCGGCGGCCTCCACGGCGTCGGCGCCTCCGTCGTCAACGCCCTCAGCGAAGCCATGTGGGTCGAAGTCGTCCCCGACCCGGCCGCCCAAGGCCCCGATAAAGCCGGCAAAGTCTATCGCCAAGAATACGCCCGCGGCACACCCCTCACCGAACTCCTCAGCCGCCCCCTCGAAGACCCCGCCCGGCCCCACGGCACCACCGTCTCCTTCAAGCCCGACCCCACCATCTTCGAGAGCGTCGACTTCGATTTCCGCGTCGAAGCCGAACGCCTCCGCATGTACGCCTTCCTCACCAAACGCGTCTGGTTTCGCCTCCTCGACGAACGCGCCGACCAGGAAGTCAACTACTACTTCGAAGGCGGCATCAAGAGCTTCGTCCGCTACGTCAATCGCGACCGCGAAGCCCTCAACCCCGAACCCGTCTACGTCGAACGCGAAATCGACGGCAACCTCATCGAGTGCGCCATCCAGTACAACGACGGCTTCAACGAAACCGTCTACACCTTCGCCAACGCCATCAACACCATCGATGGAGGCGCCCACCTCACCGGATTCCGCGCCGCTCTCACCCGCGTCCTCAACGACTACGCCCGCAAACAGAAAATCCTCAAAGACAACGACCCCAACCTCACCGGCGACGACGTCCGCGAAGGCCTCGTCGCCGTCGTCTCCGTCAAACTCCCCGAGCCCCAATTCGAAGGCCAGACCAAGACCCGTCTCGGCAACCAGGAAGTCGCCGGCCAAGTCCAAACGGTCGTCGGCGAAGCCCTCGCTGCCTACCTCGAAGAGCACCCCTCCGAAGCCCGTCGCATCGTCGAAAAGTGCCTCGTCGCCAGCCGCGCCCGCGAAGCCGCCCGCAAAGCACGCGACCTCGTCCAGCGCAAGAGCGCCCTCGAAAGCGGTGCCCTCCCCGGCAAACTCGCCGATTGCTCCTCCCGCGACCCCGAAGAGTCCGAACTCTTCATCGTCGAAGGCGACTCCGCCGGAGGCTCCGCCAAACAGGGCCGCGACCGCCGCTACCAGGCCATCCTCCCCCTCTTCGGCAAGATCCTCAACGTCGAAAAAGCCCGCCCCGACAAAATGCTCGGCCACGAGGCCATCCGCCTCATCATCTCCGCCCTCGGCACCGGCATCCGCGAAACCTTCGACGTCACCAAGCTCCGCTACCACAAAATCATCATCATGACCGACGCCGACGTCGACGGCGCCCACATCCGCACCCTCCTCCTCACCTTCTTCTTCCGCAACATGCCCGAACTCATCGAAAACGGACACCTCTACATCGCCCAGCCGCCACTCTATCGCGCCCAGCACGGCAAAGAAGTCCGCTACTTCTACTCCGACCACGAGCTCGAGGAATACCGCAAGCAGGCCCGCCGCGCCAACCTCAACGTCCAGCGCTTCAAAGGCCTCGGCGAAATGAACGCCGAACAGCTCTGGGAAACCACCATGAACCCCGCCAACCGCACCCTCCTCCAGGTCACCATCCACGACGCAGCGACCGCCGACGCCCTCTTCTACGAACTCATGGGCGACGACGTCTCCCACCGCCGAAAGTTCATCCAGGCCAACGCCAGCCAGGTCCGCAACCTCGACATCTGAACACCGCACCACCCGGCTGGCGCGAGCTCACGCTCGAGGCACCGGCGGCTCCCAGCTCACGACCCCAATGAACCGACGGAAAACCGGCATCGCGATGCCCTCCGGCCCGCCCCACCACTCCTCCATCAGCTCCCGCATGTGTGCATCCTTCGCGCTCCCCGGCGCCAGCCAGAGCAGCCGCCGCGCCAGCTCGAACGCCTGCTCCCGCTCCATCGTTTCGAACTCGCGCCCGGCCGAAACCGTCCGCACCTCGTACCGCCGGTTCCGCGCCCCCAGCAGCGCAACGAACTCCTTCAACGCCGGAAGCGTCGCCATCGGCTCCCCGTGCACCGCCTCGAACAGCGCCGCGAGATTCGCCCCGCGCCCAAACTGACCGAACATCGCGATACATAGCCGCCGCGCGTGCCGTTCCATCGCATCCAGAAACGGCCCCACCTCCGCGATGTCGTACAGCGCATGCGCCGCCAAGCACACATCCGCGTCCACCGCCCACCCCTCCTGCGGCCACCGCAGGTCGTGCACCTCCACCACGACGCCAGCCTCGGCCGCCGCCTCCACCAGCGTCGCCCGCATCGCCGCGCTCGGCTCGATCGCCACCACCCGGCAGCCCTTCTGCGCCAGCGGAATCGCAAAGCGGCCGCCCCCAGCACCGATGTCCAGCACCGACTCCCCCGGCCCCACCAACCCATCCAACACCGGCCACTCCAGCGATTCGAACCCGCCCGGACGGAATCGCGCCGCCACCGACGCATAGTGATCCGCCGCCGGTTCCGGCTCCCGCAGCCGCGCCACCTGCTCCGCATCCGCCGCGACCAGCGCCGCCCACGCCTCCAGCGCCTCTGCTTCCGTCGGTCGCAGCACGTTCACCGGCACCGCGCAATCGCCCCCGAGAAAATCATCCGCCCGGCAGCCTACCCGCTCCCCCGCCCCGCTTCAATCGCCATCGTCGAATCGCTGCACCAACCGACCATTACAGTCGTACAGCAGCGCGTCGTCGTTCTCCGAATTGTTCCAGTACTTGTCTCCGCTCCACCACAGGCTCGTCACCGTGTTCGCGAACTGCGGCACCCCGCTCCACACCTCCACCCAGCCATTCAGCACGAACCCCAGCGGGAAGTCGAACCGCTGGAAGCCCCTCTCGCTGACCAGATACCACCCCGTCAAATCGCCGCTCCCCTCGATGCGGACGAACTCCGCGCCCTTGTCCAGCCTGGTGATCCACGCAGTCGCTGCCGCACACGTCCCCCCGGGCGTCGGCGTCGCAAGTGGTGTCGGCGTCGCCGTCACGGTCGGCGACGCTGCTTCCGGCGTCGAAGGCGTCGGAGTCGCCGGCGCGTTCAGCCCCCCACAGACGCCCCACAGCCCGCGGTTCGCCCGCCGCGCCTCCGCCTCCGCCGCCGCGATCCGCTCGCGATACTTCACATCCGGCGGAAACACCGCCAGCGCCGCGTATCCATCCCGCACCATCGCCTCGTTGAACAGCTCCCCATCCAGCCACACGTAGCGCAAATACCGGCCGAACCGGTCCGTGTCCGAAACATCCCGCTCCAGGCCCACCGTCCGCCCCAGCAGCCGCGCCGCCACGTACTCCGTCGCCTCCTGGCTGAAACAGCGTGCCCCACCCGAGACCTCCGGCGCATCCACCAGAATCAAACGGATGCGCCCCGAATCGACACAACCCCCCACATCGATCGTATCGCCGTCCACCACGTTCACCACCACACACGCCGGGAGCCCAGCGACAGAGTCCGCCGCCAGCATCGGCGCTGTCGCCCGACGCCCCATCCCCCCACCTTCCGCCGCCACGACGAGGCCTAATGCCGCCATCACCAGCGCCGAACCCACCAGCAGCAGCGCTACCTTCTTCATCGAACCACCCCGAAGCCAGCGTAGCCGCCCGCGCGACACCTCCCGTCGCCCATGCTCCCCACCCGAACCGCCTCTGGCGGCCCGTCCCAAGCCCCTGTCGGCCAACCTACTTTCACCTTCGCGTCAAGGTATGATAGCATCCCCAATCGAGGAGGGACGCCGCCCGGTGCGCTGGCTTCTGCGCCTGATCCCCTATATCGGCAAATACCGCTGGCAGTTCGCCATCGCCTGGGTCTGCGTCATCCTCGCGGGCGCCTTCGTCATGATCAGCCCGCTCCTCATCAAATTCGCGATCGAATTCGGCCTCAAGCCCGTCCGCTCCGCCGACGGCCGCCTCATCGGCCTCGATGGCAACGAACGCCTGCTCATCCTCGGTGCGGCCGCCATCGTCGCCTTCGCCATCGCCCGCGGGCTCGCCGCCTTCGGCCAACAGTACCTCGGCGAAACCATCGGCCAGAACATCGCCTACGACATCCGCAACCGCATCTACGACAACCTCCAACGCCTCAGCTTCGCCTACCACGACAAAGTCCAGACCGGCCAGATCATGAGCCGTGCCACGCAGGACGTCGAAAACATCCGCATCTTCTTCGCGATGGGCCTCCTGCGCTTCTCCTACATCATCCTCATGCTCCTCATCTCCATCGCCGGCATGCTCATCATCAACTGGCAGCTCGCCCTCGTCTCGTTCCTCTCGCTGCCATTCCTCGCCTGGCGTTCCATCGTCACCAGTCGTCGCCTTCGCCCCATGTGGCTCCAAATCCAGCAGAGCCAAGCCGAAATGACGCAGGTCGCCGAAGAAGGGCTCACCGGCATCCGCGTCGTCAAAGCCTTCTCGCGCGAAGACTTCGAGAGCGCCAAATTCGCCCAGGCAGCCCGCAAGCAGGCCGACCTGCAATACGCCGCCGCCATGATCCAAGCCAACAACCAACCCCTCCTCCAGGGCATCTCCGCCGCCCAGATCGGCCTCACCGTCGGCGTCGGCGCCTGGCTCGTCTCCCGTGGCTCCCTCCAAGCCCAAGACGTCCTCACCTTCACCCTCTGGCTCAACCTCCTCCAGCTCCCCATCCGCACCATCGGCTTCATGATCAATATCATCGCCCGCGCCATCAGCTCCGCCGAACGCGTCTTCGAGCTCATCGATGCCCAATCCGCCGTCCAGGAAAAGCCGGGCGCCATCCCCCTCACGGACGTCAAAGGTCACATCGTCTTCGAAAACGTCAGCTTCAGCTACGACAACCTCAGCCCCGTCCTCTCCGGCGTCGACATCGACGCCAAACCGGGCCAAGTCATCGCCCTCCTCGGGCCCACCGGCTCCGGCAAATCCACCATCGTCAACCTCATCCCCCGCTTCTACGACGTCACCGATGGACGCATCCTCATCGACGGCATCGACATCCGCGACGTCACCATCGAATCCCTCCGCAAAAACATCGGCATCGTCCAGCAAGACGTCTTCCTCTTCATCGGTACCATCCGCGACAACATCGCCTACGGCCGCCCCGACGCCACCCAAGACGAGATCGAACGCGCCGCCAAAGCCGCCCGCATCCACGACTTCATCGTCTCCCTCCCCTATGGCTACGACGAATGGGTCGGCGAACGCGGCGTCACCCTCTCCGGCGGCCAAAAACAGCGCATCGCCATCGCCCGTACCCTCCTCCTCGACCCCAAAATCCTCATCTTCGACGACTCCACCGCCAGCGTCGACACCCAAACCGAGTTCCTCATCCAACAGGCCCTCCAAGAGCTCATGAAAGGCCGCACCACCTTCGTCATCGCCCAGCGCCTCCGCACCGTCATGCGCGCCGACCAAATCATCGTCCTCGACCAAGGCCGAATCATCCAGCGCGGCACCCACCAAGAGCTCATCCAACAAGAAGGGCTCTACCGGCGCATCTTCGAACTCGAACTCGAAGACCAAGAAAAAGCCCTCGGTCGTCTCGTCGACACCCCACCGACCCCGCAGGGCCCTGGCCTCGCCGAACGCCTGCGCGAACGCATCCGCAGCGGCGACACCCAAGGCCTCCCCGAGCAGCTCGTCGAGCGCGTGCGCGCCCGCCTGCTCGCCGAAGGCCAGGCCGGGGGGAGCGCCTGATGGGCATGTGGGGCGGCGCCGGCGCCGGCGGATGGAGCTCCGGGCTCGGCGGTCAGGGAACCGGCCCCGTCGGCCGCGCCGCCATGATGGGCCGCGGCGCCGATGGCTGGGACGACGAATACCTCGGCAAGGTCTACGACGCCAAAGTCGTCCGTCGCATCCTCCCCTACCTCGCCCAATACCGGCTGCAGGCCTTCGTCGCCCTCGCCTGCATGGTCACCTCCGCACTCGCAAGCTTCTTCCAGCCCCTTCTCATCGGCCTCACCGTCCAGGCCGGCATCAACCACGACACCCGCCGGATCTTCACCCTCCTCGCCATCATGATCGGCCTCGCCCTCGTCCAGTGGCTCGCAGCCTACGGACAGCAGCGCACCACCGCCTGGATCGGCAACCGCATCCTCCTCCAGCTCCGCACCCAGATGTACGACCACATGCAGGGGCTCTCGCTCAGCTTCTACGACGAAATGGAAGTCGGCCGCATGATCTCCCGCCTCACCAGCGATGTCACCGTCATGCAAGAGCTCCTCACCAGCGGCTCCCTCACCTTCCTCGCCGATATCATCGGCCTCACCATCATCGTCATCGTCCTCCTCAACATCGATGCCACCCTCGCCCTCGTCACCTTCGCCATCGTCCCGCCCCTCGTTCTCGTCATGGTCTTCTGGGCCCGCCACGCCCGGCAGGCCTTCATCAACGTTCGCATCAAAGTCTCCACTCTCTACGGCACCCTCGCCGAGAATGTGTCCGGCGTCAAAGCCGTCCAGTCGATGGCCCGCGAAGACGAAAACGCCCGCCGCTTCGACCGCCTCAACCAGGACAACCGCCAGGCCAACATCTGGGCCGGCCTGCTCAGCGCCGCCATCATGCCCGTCATCGAACTCGCCGTCGCCATCGCCACCGCCTCCGTCGTCATCGTCGGTGGCCTCCGCGCCCTCCACGCCGCCGACGTCGATATCGCCCACTTCTTCTTCGTCCTCACCTCCTTCACCCTCTACGTCGGCCGCTTCTTCGACCCCATCCGCGACCTCGTTCTCCAGTACACTATGCTCCAGCGCGCCATGGCCGGCGGCGAACGCATCTTCCAAGTGCTCGATACCGTCCCCCGCGTCCAAGACCGTCCCGGCGCCATCGAGCTCGACCACATCGAAGGCCGCGTCGACTTCGAGGACGTCCACTTCCACTACGTCGAAGGTGTCCCCATCCTGCGCGGCATCACCCTCCACGTCGAACCCGGCGAAACCATCGCCCTCGTCGGCGCAACCGGCGCCGGCAAAACCACCATCACCTCCCTCCTCATGCGCGGCTACGACGTCACCGGCGGCAGCATCAAAATTGACGGCCACGACATCCGCGACATCGCGCGCCGCTCCCTCACCCGCCACATGGGCGTCGTCCTCCAGAATCCCTACCTCTTCTCCGGCACCGTCCGCGAAAACATCGCCTACGGCCGCCCCGAAGCCACCCAAGAAGAAATCGAACGCGCCGCCAAAGCCGTCGGCGCACACGAATTCATCATGCGCCTCGAACGCGGCTACGACACCGTCCTCCAGCAGCGCGGCCAGAACCTCTCCGTCGGCCAGCGCCAGCTCATCAGCTTCGCCCGCGCCATCCTCGCCGCACCGCGCATCCTCATCCTCGACGAAGCCACCGCCTACGTCGATACCCAAACCGAAGTCATCATCCAACGAGCCCTCCGCGAACTCCTCAAAAATCGCACCTCCTTCGTCATCGCCCATCGCCTTTCCACCATCCGCGAAGCCACCCGCATCGTCGTCCTCGACAAAGGCCAGATCGCCGAAATCGGCACCCACGAAGAACTCCTCGCCCGCAACGGCATCTACGCCAACCTCTACCGCATGACCTACGAACAAGAACAAGCCCGCGCCGCCGCCGCCGCCATCAGCGAAGACGAAGCCTTCGCCAGTCGCCGCCGGGGCGAAGTCTTCGGCACCGGCACACCGCAGCCCGCCGCCGGCCAGTAACCGCCGCCCTCAAGCCCACCGACCCGACAGCCGATACCTCTGGCAACCCCCATCGAAGGAGCTTGCCCCGTGAAACAGTTCAACTGCGGCGATGTCGTCCCCGGCTGCAACGCCCGCTTCGTCTTCGATAGCGAAGACAAAATCCTCCAGGCCGTCGCCGACCACGCCCGCAAAGACCACGGGATGATCGACATCTCCCACGAGCTCGTCGCCCAGGTCCGCGAGCGCATCCGCCCCGCCGCCTGACCCACTCACGATCGCGAAAGGGCCGTTGCGACAACGCGCGACGGCCCTTTCGCACGCCAGGTTCGCGGGTTCTTAAGACGACGTCTGCGAACCGAGCACGTTCTCGATAAGCCTCTCGATCCGTACCATCCCCAGAGGCTGTCCGCCGTCGTTCGTCACCACGATCGGGTGGAATCGCTCCCGCTCCGGGCGCACCAGCGCCCGACGCAGCACGTCGGCTGGACGGCAGGACGGAGTAGCCAGCAGCGGTTGGGCCGAACGCCCGAGATACACCACCGCTACCGGGCGATTCCACCGGTCCAGCAGCACCACCGTCCCCTCCTCACCCGCATCCCAATCCTCCCGGCGCATCGCCTCGACCGGCTCGATCAGCCCCGCAACCGTCGGGCCATCCTCCCCGCTCTCGGCATATCTCCGGATCAGCTCCCGCATCGGCCCCGGGACCGGTACGAAACCCGGCGCTGGGCGGTTCAGCAGATAGCCCTGCCCGAGCGGCACCCCCAGCGCCACGACCTCCCGCAGATCCGATTCCGACTCTATCCCCTCCGCGATCACCCACGCATCGATGCGCGAAGCGAAATGCCCCACCAACTCCACCAACGCCCGCTTCGCCGGGTCCTCCCCCATACCCCGCACGAACGCCTGGTCCACCTTCACGAACTGCGGGCGGACAGCCAACAGCCGGACAAGATTCGCATATCCCGTCCCCGCATCGTCCACCGCCACCGAGGCGCCACGCTTCCGAAGCCGGTCCAAAAGCCCGTTCAGATGAGCGAAATCCTCGATCTCCGAATGCTCGGTTAGCTCGATCACCAGGCGTTCGAGCCCCGGCGAATCCAACAGCAGCCCCGCCACCTCCGGGTGAACCAACGCCGCCGGGTCCAAGTTCACCGTCAGGAACGTATTCGGCGGCGCCTCCTCCCGCAGACGCAGCGCCTTCCTGAGCACCGCCGCCTCCAGCTGCGGCCCCAATCCCAGCCGGTAGGCCGCGCCAAACCACAAATGCGGCGGCGCCTGCACCACTGCATCGTCGAACCGCGCCAGCAATTCGAACCCCGCGGTCACCCCCCGCGCCAAATCCACGATCGGTTGCCGGTAGAGCGCAACGCGCGACTCATCGCACAG
>NZ_DAOUBJ010000100.1:0-47470 GCF_034432735.1 Tepidiforma sp.
CGGCGTCCGCCCCGGCACCCCGACTGCCCCCACCCCCACCACCCCCGGCGAAGTCATCAAAAAAGACGGCACCTACAAACTCCGCCAGGGCGCCATCTTCGCCACCATCAACCCCTACGGCGGCCTCGATAGCGGCCTCCTCTGGGGCTTCACCATCTTCGACCACCTCTGGTACACCCCCCTCGATACCGGAATCCGCGAAAACTTCCTCGCCACCAGCATCGAACAGCCCGACCCCCTCCACTTCACCGTCAAAATCGGCGAAGCCTACTTCCACGACAAACCCCCCATCAACGGCCGCCGCGTCAAAGCCCAAGACGTCGCCGCCTCCTACATGGCCGCCCGCCAGCAAACCCGCATCTCCAACTCCTCCTGGTGGACCCAAGTCCTCGATACCGTCGTCGCCGTCGACGACTCCACCATCAACTTCACCCTCAAACAAGTCGACGCCTGGACGTTCTCCTCTACCAACGGCGGCAGCCCCATCGGCTCCTCCATCCTCCCCGAAGAGATCGCCAAAGACCCCTCCTTCATGGACAAAGACCTCATCGGCTCCGGCCGCTTCCAGTTCGTCAGCCACGAAAACGGCGCCAACTTCAAACTCAAGCGCTTCGAAAAATGGCGCATCCCCGGCGAACCCTACCTCGCTGCCCAGGAATACCGCCTCATCCAAGAACAAGCCGCAGCCCTCGCCGCCTTCTCCGCCGAAGAAATCCACACCGTCGGCCTCAACAACAAACTCGAGCGCGAAGACCTCGTCAGCCGCCTCCGCGACCGCATCGTCATCGACTCCGAAGACTCCCGCTCCGTCTGGACCCTCCTCCCCCGCGGCGATGGCCAATGGGCCGACCCACGCGTCATCCAAGCCATCTCCATGGCCATCGACCGCAAAGAACTCATCAACCTCATGAACTTCGGCGAAGGCAAAATCAGCGGCCCCGTCCCGCCCGCCTTCGGCGAAGCCCTCCCCGAAACCGACCTCATGGCCACCTGGGGCAAACACGACCCCGCCGAAGCCAAAAAACTCCTCGGCGCAACCGCCTTCGATACCACCAAAGAATACGAACTCAAATACATCACCCCCGGCGACCGCAACCAGCAATTCGCCCAGATCGTCCGCTCCCAACTCGAAAAAAACCTCGGCCTCAAAATCAAACTCGTCGGCGAAGACCTCGGCCGCTGGCTCCAACAATCACTCTACGGCTCCCAATACGACGGCTTCATGGTCTACGCCTCCCTCTCCTACGACGACCCCAGCTCCTACATCGGCGGCTACGCCAAACAGATCGGCGGCCGCCCCAACTGGGCCGGCTACAAAAACGACGAAATGGACAAGCTCGTCCTCGAACAAAAAACCATCCTCGACGACGCCAAACGCAAAGCCGCCATCCAAGAAATCCAGCGCAAAGCCTGGCAGCTCGGCGCACCCTTCATCCCCACCTTCATCGCCATCACCAACAGCGCCACCTGGAACTACGTCAAAGGCCGCGTCGTCGGCCGCGGCAGCTACGGGCTCTTCAACGGCAAGGTCTGGATCGACAAATAGGGAAGCGGCATGCGCCAATACATCCTCCGGCGGCTCGTCTACGTGCCGCTCATCATGGCGATCGTCTCCGTCCTCGCCTTCTTCACCCTCCGCATGCCCTGGGCCATCGACCCCGTCACCCTCTACGTCAACCAGAACACCACCCTCGAACAAGAACAGCAGATCCGCCGCGAACTCGGCCTCGATAAGCCCGCCGTCCAGCAATTCTTCCTCTGGCTCGGCGAAGTCGCCCGCGGCGACCTCGGCGTCACCTTCCGCTCCCGCCAACCCGTCTGGGAAGAAATCGTCCGTCGCCTCCCCGTCAACCTCGAAATCCTCGTCCTCTCCGTCCTCTTCTCCACCCTCTTCGGCGTCACCTTCGGCGTCATCACCGCCGTCAAACAGAACACCACCGTCGACTACGCCCTCCGCTTCCTCGCCGTCTTCGGACAGTCCATCCCCGACTTCTTCCTCCTCGTCCTCCTCATCGTCCTCCCCTCCATCTGGTGGAACTACTCGCCCCCCGTCGGCGGCCACATCCCCCTCACCCGCGACCCTCTCGAAAACCTCCGCCTCTACCTCCCACCCACCATCCTCCTCGGCGTCGGCGGAGCCGCCGCCATGATGCGCCTCACCCGCAGCACCCTCCTCGAAGTATTCCGCCAAGATTACATGCGCACCGCCCGCGCAAAAGGCCTGCACGGCCGCGCCGTCGTCCTCCAACACGGGCTCCGCAACGCCCTCATCCCCATCGTCACCCTCATCGGCAGCCAGATCACCGCACTCTTCTTCGGATCCCTCATCCTCGAACAAGTCTTCTCCATCAACGGCCTCGGCCAATTCTTCCTCGTCTCCTCCGTCACCGGCGACTTCCCCGTCATCCAAACCCTCGTCCTCTACACCGCCTTCGTCGTCATGGTCATGAACCTCCTCGTCGACATCTCCTACGCCCTCATCGACCCCCGCGTGAAGTACACCTGATGGCCGCCGCAACCGCCGCCGCACCCCTCGACCTCGCCCCCGCCTACCAGCGCCCCGGACCCCTCCGCCGCCTCGGCCGCACCGCCAAACAGCACCCCGCCGGCGTCTTCGGCTTCATCGTCCTCGTCCTCTTCGTCGCCACCGGCCTCTTCGGACCAGCCCTCGCCCCCTACGACCCAGAAGCGCTCAGCGTCGGCCGCCCGCTCCAAGGCCCCTCCTGGCAACACCCCTTCGGCCTCAACCAGAACGGCCAAGACATGTTCAGCCGCGTCATCGCCGGCGCCCGCGTCTCCCTCATCATCTCCTCCGCCGCCATCTTCATCGGCGCCGCCACCGGCTCCTTCCTCGGCATCCTCGGCGGCTACTACGGGCGCTGGCTCGATTACCTCATCCAGCGCTCAGGCGAAGCCTTCGCCGCCTTCCCCTCGCTCGTCCTCTACTTCATGCTCCGCGCAGCCCTCGGCCCCGGCGTCGAAGCCATCATCGCCGCCATCGCCATCGGCGCCCTCTTCGGCGGCAACCGCGTCCTCCGCTCCGCCACCATCATCGAAGCCCGCCAACCCTACATCGAAGCCGCCCGCGCCATCGGCTGCAGCGAATGGCGCATCTTCACCCGTCACGTCCTCCCCAACGTCCTCCCGCTCGTCATCGTCATCATGAGCGGAGCCCTCGGCGCCGCCATCCTCGCCGAATCCGCCCTCTCCTTCCTCGGCCTCGGCCCCGACGTCGTCTCATGGGGTCGCGACATGAGCGGCCAAAACCTCTCCATCGCCCGCACCGGCTACTGGCACGTCGTCGTCTTCCCCGGCATCGCTATCAGCCTCGTCGTCCTCGGCGCCAACCTCCTGGGCGATTCCCTCCGCGACATCTGGGATCCGCGCCTTCGTCACTGACACCCCGCCAGCGACGCCCACCCCCTACACCCGAGCGAATTCACCCTCCCGCCAGGCGCGCAACGTCAACAACAACGCACTCACCACCGAAACCAGAATCGGCGCCAAAATGAACGTCCACGGCCCGAACGAGCGATCGTTCGATGCCCACAACGCCCCCAACGTCAGCACCATCCCGATCACCGTCCCCAGCGTGTACGTCAGCCGTGCCTCCCGACCCTCCCGGTACCGCATCCCCCCCGCCCAGAGCGCGAACACCGGAAACCCCGCAGCCAGCACATAGATCGCCACCACCGCCACCCCGAACAGCCACGCCCACCCCAGCGCACCCGCCACCACATGCAGCGCGAACGCCGCGCCGAACGCCAGCCCCGTCGCGCCGATCCCCAGCGCACCCCGCCGCATACCCCCAGCATACCACCGCCGCCGCCCCGCCCTCACCCCACCAACGCGCGCACCAACACCACCCCCGCCACCGCCGCCGTCTCCGCCCGCAGCACATGTGGCCCCGCCTGCACGAAGAGCGCCCCCGCCGCCCGTAACGCCGCCACCTCCCCGGGCGCGAATCCCCCCTCCGGCCCGCACACCACCGCCACCCGGCCCCGCCCCGGCAGCAACCGCACCGCCTCCGTCGCCGCCATCCCCGCCCGATCCAGCACCACCACCGACCCCCGGAAGCCCCCCAACAGCCGCTCCAACCCCTGCGCCGGCTCGATCACCGGCAGATACAGCCGCCCGCACTGCTCGCTCGCCTCCACCGCAATCCGCCCCCACCGCTCCACCCTCGCCCCCGAAGGCGCATCGCCGCGCTGGCCGAACACCATCGCCACCGGCCGGATGATATCCGCTCCGGCCTCCGTGCACTTCTCCACCGCCCACTCGAACCGCTGCGCCCGGATGAGCGGCAGCCACGCCTCCAGCACCAATTCCGGCAACGGCTCCTGCCGCACCATCGCCACCACCTCCACCATCACCCGTCCGCGCGCCACCTCCCGCACCACCCCCTGCCACTCCCGACCATCGCCCCCGAACAACCGCACCTCCTCGCCCGGCCGCACCCGCAACACCGTCGCCAGCCGGCTCGCCGCCTCGCCATCCAACCACACCGGCCCCGGCCCCGGTCGCTCGCGCAAAAACAGACGCGGCACATGTCCCACCCCAGTAGCCTACCGCGCCACCCGCACCTCGCGCCCGCCTCCGTTGCCGCCCCTACCCCCGTTTGCCATACTGGCCGTCGGTCCTTCATTGCAACGGATACGCCAACCCCACGAGGTTCCCATGCCCAGGCGCCTGGCCGTCGGAGTCGGATTCACCGGCAGCCCCGAACAAAACCGCCAAACCATCGAAAAAATCAAGGTCGCCGAAGAAGTCGGCGTCGAAGCCGTCTTCACCGCCGAAACCTGGGGACGCGACCAATTCTCCCTCCTCACCCAGATAGCCCTCGCCACCACCAAAATCAAACTCGGCACCGGCATCGCCCCCGTCTACGGCCGCTCGCCCGCCGTCCTCGCCATGACCTTCGCAACCCTCGACGAGCTCTCTGAAGGGCGCGTCGTCATCGGCCTCGGCACCTCCGGCTCCCGCGTCATCGAGCACTGGCACGGCGAACAATTCTCCAAGCCAATTCGCCGCACCAAAGAGTACGTCGAGATCATCAACCTGATCATCAGCGGCGAAAAAGTCTTTTACGACGGCGAGATCTTCAAACTCCAGCGCGGATTCAAGCTCCTCTTCGAACCACCCCGCAAACACATCCCCATCTACGTCGCCTCCATCTCCCCCAAAAGCATGGAATCGCTCGCCACCTGCGCCGATGGCTGGATGCCCATCTACTGGCCCAAATCCAAATACCAAGAAGCCAAAGCGTTCATCAGCCGAGCCGCCGTCGCCGCTGGCCGCCCCGCCGACGCCGTCGAAACGGTCGCCCAGCTCACCGTCGTCATCAACCCCGACATCGAAAAAGCCAAAGTCCAGGCCGCCGGCCCCATCTCCTGGTACGTCACCAACATGGGCGACTTCTACCACGAAATGCTCGCCCGCAACGGCTTCGCCGAAGAAGTCGCCGCCATGCGCAAAGCCGCCGAAACCAGCAAGCCCGCACCCTTCGGCACCACCCCGGAGATCATGGCCGCCATGGGCGACCGCATGCTCGACGAAACCGCCATCTACGGCGACATCGAAACCGTCGCCGCCGGGATCGAAGAGCGCCGCCAACTCGGCGTCGACCTCCCCGTCATCACCATGCCCCAGGGCAGCCTCAGCGAAGTCGAACGCATCCTCGGCACCCTGGTCGCCTGAATCCCGGCCCGAACTTCGCCCCGCAAAAAAGGGGAGGGCACCGGCCCTCCCCCTCCGTTCCCGCGACCGCACACCCCCAGCTCATACCCCGAGCGCGCGAGCTAGCGTCTCCAGCACCTCGAGCGCCTCCCCCGGAGCATCCACGACCACATCCGCCAGCTCCAGAATCCGTGGCGGCGTCTCTCGCCCACCCGAAACCCCGACCAACAACAGGTGGAGTCCATCTCGCTGCGCCGCCTTCAACGCCGCCTCGAACATCGCCACGTCCGTCAGATCGTCACCCATCACGAGCGCCGATTTCGCCCGATATCGCGCGATCAGCGCGCCCAACGCCACCCCCTTTCCGGCATTCGCATCCGGCAGCACCTCCAACACCATCCGCCCCTCCCGCAGGCGCAGCCCCGGAGGGAGCGTCGCCAGCGCCGCCCGCAGCGACTGCTCCAAGTCCGGCGCCCGGCGATAGTGGAACGCCGTCGAGACCGCCTTCCGCTCGATATGCAGAAACGAGCTCGGCACCGCCGTGATCACCTGCTGCTCCACCTGCTCCAGCGCCGACGATAGCGCTGCGCGGTTCACCCCCGGAATCAGCGGATCATCGAAGCTCGCCTCCAGCCCGTGGCTCCCCACCACGTCCACCCCCTCCACCGGCACCATCCGCCGCGCCGTATTCAGATCTCGCCCCGTGATCACCGCCACCTTCGCCCGCTGCGCCAGCCGGTCCAACACCGCCAACGTCCCCGGTGGCACCCGCGCCTCCGCACTGTTCGCCACGATCGGCGCTAGCGTCCCGTCGAGGTCCGAGGCCACCAAGAGCGGCCCCCGCGCCGCCGCCAACGCCTTGATCCGTTCGATAGTCTCGATCGTCAACATGACTCCTCCAGGTCGGCCAAAAACCGCTCGCCCCACGACCGGGCATCGTGCGCATGAACCTCCGCGATGAACGCGTCGCTGATCCGAGCCGGCTGGCCGGCCAGCCCCTCCACCAGCGCCGCCACCAGCGACTCCTGGTCGAGCGGGTCCACGGCCCGCAAACCCCGGCTGCCATCGCCCCCGTACACCTTCGCAACGCCAGCATCCACACCCGCCAACACCACAGCCCGCTCACCAGCAGGTCGGAGCGACTGCGCCACCGCCGCCTGCAGCGGCACGAGATTCATCCCATCCGCTAGCGACGACGTGAACACCACATCCGCGTCTCGTTGCAGCGAAACCACATCGTCCCAGCCGATACTCGCCCGAACCTGCGTGAACGGACACCCCACCCAGTAGGCGGCCTCCCGCGCGCGGGCCGCCTCCCGCTCGATCGCCACCTCCAGCGCCCCGTACGCCTCCACCCCCTCGCGCGTCGGCGACGCGATCCCCACATACGCGAACCGAACCCCTCGCCGGTAAGCCTCCGCGATCGCCCGCAGCCGCTCCGGAATGCCCTTCGTGAAATCGCCCCGTTCCAGCCCGACCACCACCGGTAGCCCGAGTTCACGCGCCATCCCCACCCGGGTCACCGGCTTCGCCCGCTTCGCCGCCGCCAACACCTCCTCCGGATCGATCCCCACCGGATAGGCCCCTACGCGCACCAGCCGCCCCCCCACCGAGAGCCCACCGGCCGTCGGCCGAGCATCACACAGCTCGCCCGCCGCCTCCACGAAGCGCGCCACATCGTCCGTCGTCTGAAGCCCGACCAAATCCGCCCCCAGCATCCCCTCCACGATCGCACGCAGCCGCTCCCGCGAGCCCCCCTCCAGGTACGGCGCCGCCACCGCCAGCGACGGAAACGGGATATGGAGGAAGAACCCGATCGGCCCGCCAAAGCCCCGCGCCCGTAGCATCCCCGGAACCAGCGCCAGCTGATAATCGTGCACCCAGCAGCTCGGTGCGCCCCCCTCCTCGCACGCCGCCTCGGCAAACGCCCGGTTCACCACCACGAACGAATGCCAGCCCGACTCCGTCGGCAGCACAGGCGCCGGATAGTACGGCGTCGCCCGCGGCAAATCCACCCGAACGAGATGGAAAAGCGGCCACGTAAAGCTGTTCGCCACCTCCCCATAGTGCCCCTGCCAAATCGCCGAGCCGAAAAACAACCGCCGGTGCCGCAGCGGCCCCCGCGGCGTATCCAGAATCTCGAAACCGCGCTCGTCCACCCACTCCCGGTCGTACCGCCCCATCCCCACACCGATCCACGTCGTCCCCGAACGGCCGTCCCACGGCGCGATAACCGGCCGCACCGCCGCCAGCAGGCCCCCGCTCGAGGCCGACGAAGGCGAATCCGCCCAGCGCGGCGCCTCGTGATCCAGAAACGCGCGATTCGCCAGGATCAGCTGTGCACGAGCCGTCATCCTTTCAGTAGGCACTACCGCCGCGGCCTCGATCAAGCCGATCGCCTCCGAAACCTCCGCATCGAAACGCGTTCGAAAGGCCACCCTACGCCATGAGCGCGCTCGCGCTCCCCACGATCGTCTTCGTCCCATCGTCCTTCTCGGTCCACACGTCCAGGTGCGCCCGCCGCCTCCGGCCCTCCAGCGTGATCGCTCGCACCACGCCCCGAGCCGTCACCGCCTCGCCACCCCACAGCACGTTCACCAGGTTCAGCGACATCCGACCCCCGGCGAGCCACCCCAGCCCGAACCGGTTCGTCAGCATCTCCGAAACGAACACCGTGCTCAGCGTCCCCTGCACCACCACATCCGGGAAACCCAGCTTCCGCGCCTCCTCCCGGTCGTTGTGGTAGTTCCTCCTCGGCCCGCTGAAGGCCATACAGAGGTCGAGGCTCGCCACCCGTCGCACCGGCTCCAACACCTCCAGCGGCTCGCCCGCCGGCGCCTCCGCTCGCATCCCCTTGCGGGCACCCCGATCCCGCCCCACCACCTCACCAGCGCCCTCCCCTTCGCGCAAGAACGACTGGTGGCATCGCCCGCGCGACACCATCACGTCCGCATCGTCGAAGACACAGAACTCCAGCACCACCACATCCCGGTCCTTCCGAATGTACCGGTCCACGATCATCCCGTGCGTCCACAGCCGCGTCCCGAGAGGCACCGCCCGGAACAGATCCCACTCCTGCTTGATGTGGAGATTCCCGTACAAATTCGGCAAGTACCAGTCCCGCAGCCGGAACGCGTACTGCTCGCTGTGCAACAACAGCGCCGGCACCACCGCTTCGCCCAGCGGCGACGGGCCCGTGTACCACGGATTCGCGTCCCCCGTGGCCGCCATGTACTGCGCCACCATCTCCGCGTCCGCCACGTACTCGTGGCGCCCCAGGTACTTCCCGACGTAGCTATCGTCGACCCAGTCCGGCATTGGCCTTCCCTCCGCGCGCACCATACCGCCCCACCACAGACGGGCGTCAACCCCGCACACCATGCGCCCCAACCGCCTGGCCCACGCCTCGCCGCTGCGCGCCCGGAGCGGGCCGCCACACTCGCCACAGCCCAAGGCAGCCGGGCACGCCGTTCACCACCCCGCCAGGCACCACGTGCCAGCCTCCCGAACCGCGCGCCTACCCCCCGAGCGCAGCTAGGCGCGCCTCCAGGCCCTCCACACGCTCGCGCGTCTCCGCCAGCGTCGCCTCCATCCCCCTCACCACGTGCTCCGGCGCCTTCGCCCGAAAGGTCGGGTTCGCGAGCTGGCGCTCCAGGCGCTCCCGGTGAGCGCGGGCCTCCGCGAGCTCCTTCTCCAGGCGAGCGCGCTCCGCCGCCACGTCCACCGCTGGCAGCGCCACCGCCACCTCCGTATCCGCCACCCGCCCGAACCCCCACTCCCCGGGCGGCAGCGGCTCGCTCTCGCCGATGACCGTCAGCTCCACCCGCGACGTGAAGTTCGTCGCCTCCGCCGTCGCTCGCAGCGCCTCGGCGTAGCTTCCCGCCCGAGCCACCACCTTCGGGCGCGCCCCCGCCTCCAGCCGCTTCTCGGCGCGAATATTGCGAATCGTCCGGTTCACCTCGATCACATGCGCCATCGCCGCCTCGGCACCATCGTCCGACCAATTCCCGCCGCTCTTCGGATACCAAGCCACGATCAGCTGCGGCGCCATCTCATCGTCCACGTGCTCCCGCAGCGCCTGCCAAAGCTCCTCCGTCACGAACGGCATGAACGGGTGGAGCAGCCGCAACCCATGGTCCAGCACATGCACCAGCACCTTCAGCGGCCGCTCATCCCCAGCCTGCAGACGCGGCTTCACCATCTCGATATACCAGTCGCAGAACTCGCCCCACAGAAAGTCCTCGATCTGCCGCGCACACTCGCCCAACTGATACGCCCGCAGGAGCGAATCCACCTCCCGTTCCAGCCGTTCCAGGCGCGAAAGAATCCAGCGGTCCTCCAGCGCGTACGCCTCTCGGTCCAGCGGGTGCGGCCGCTTCAGCCGCCGGTCGCCCACCCGCATCAACACGAACCGCGCCGAGTTCCAGAGCTTGTTCGCGAAGTTCCGCGCCGCCGCCATCCGGTCGTCGCTGTAGCGTTGGTCCTGCCCCAGCGTCGCCCCCGTCACGATCGCGAAGCGAAACGCATCCGCCCCGTACGTCTTCGCAGCCACCAGCGGGTCGACAACGTTCCCGCGCGACTTCGTCATCTTCTCGCCGTGCTGGTCGCGAATCAGCCCGTGGAACAGCACATTCCGGAACGGCACCGATTTCTCCGGCCCCAGATGCCGCATGTTGTAACAACCGAACATGATCATCCGGGCGCACCAGAAGAACATGATGTCGTAGCCCATCTGCATATCGGTTGTCGGGTAGAAGTACCGCAGGTCCTCGGTGTCGTCCGGCCAGCCGAGATCGGCATGCGGCGCCAGCCCCGAGCTGAACCACGTATCCAGCACATCCTCGTCCTGCCGCAACCTCCCCCCGCATTCCGGGCAAGCCGCCGGGTCCTCCACCTGGCAGATCGTGTGCCCGTTCTCGCAATACCACACCGGGATCTGGTGCCCCCACCAAAGCTGGCGGCTGATACACCAGTCGCGGATATTCTCCATCCAGTTCAGGTACACCCGCTCGAAGCGCTGCGGCACGATCCGGATCCGCCCCTCCTTCACCGCCGCGATCGCGTCTCCCGCCAGCGAATGCCCCGGCTCGTACTCCTTGTTCACCGCCACCCACCACTGCTCGCTCGGCAACGGCTGCACCGGCGTCTTGCAGCGGCTGCAGTGCCCCACGCTGTGGTGGTACTCCTCCACGTGGTCGAGAAACCCCTCGTCCTCCAAATCGCGCACGATCGCCTCGCGCGCCTCCTCCACCGTCATCCCGGCGTAGGGCCCCGCCTCCTCGTTCATGCGCCCCTGCAAATCGATCGCCACCACAACCGGCAAGTCATGCCGCTGCCCAATCTCCCAGTCGTTCGGGTCGTGCCCTGGCGTCACCTTCACCGCGCCCGTCCCGAACTCCATCCTCACCGCCTCGTCGGCAACCACCGGAATCTCCCGCCCCACGATCGGCAGCAGCAGCATCCGCCCCACCTTCTCCTCGTACCGTTCATCCGCCGGGTTCACCGCCACCCCCGTATCGCCCACCATCGTCTCCGGCCTCGTGGTCGCGACCACCACATAATCCGGCAGCGGCATCCCGCCCTCGCCCACCACCGGATACCGGATATACCACAGCTTCGAGGGCACCTCGAGGTAATCCACCTCCAGGTCGCTCAGCGCCGTCTCGCAGCGCGGACACCAATTGATCATCCGCAGCCCGCGATAGATCAGCCCATCCCGGTAGAGGTTCACGAACGTCGTCCGCACCGCCTTCACGATCTGCGGGTCCAGCGTGAACACATCCCGCGTCCAGTCGGCGCTCGCCCCCAGCTTCCGGTGCTGGTCCTGGATGCGCCCCCGGTACTTGCGCACCCACTCCCACGTCCGCTCGATGAACCGCTCCCGGCCGAGGTCGTGCCGGGTCAGCCCCTCCTTCGCCAGCTCCTTCTCGATCACGTTCTGCGTCGCGATGCCCGCATGGTCCTCGCCCGGCAACCAGAGCGTCGGGTCCCCCTGCATCCGGTGCCAGCGCACCAGCGCATCCGTGATCGCGTCCTCCAGCCCGTGGCCCAGATGGAGCTCGCCCGTCACGTTCGGCGGCGGCATGATGATGCAATACGGCTCGCGGCCCGGGTCGATGCGCGGCCGGAAATAGCCCGCCTCCTCCCACATCCGATAGATCCGCTCTTCTACGCTCGCCGGCTCGTAGGCAGGTGGCAACACGGGACCCGGCGTCGATGTCGTCATCGGAGCAACCCTGGCAACGAAATATGCGAACGGGCGCATCGCGCCCGGGCATCCAGTGTAGCAGGGCATCCCCTTCCGGCCTTCCTGCCCGCCCCTCAGCTCGCCAGCAATAGCCGACCCCCGCCCGGGACAGCCGGCTCGCCGCTCTCCCGCGCCCGGCCCACCGGACGCCGCCACGGCTGCACCTCCACCCGCGGCCCCACCTCGCCGAGAGCGAACTCCACCCCCTCCGCTCCCGCCAACACCGCGAACAGCGGCCGCGCGAGCGCCACCAGCTCCCGCCCGTCGTGGAGCGGGCCACCCGCCCGAAGCCGCCACCGCCGCTCGCCATCGCCGGTCCAGGCCGCCACCTCCAGCGCCCTGCAGCTCGCACCATGCAGAGCCATCACGCGCCCGAGCCGCTCCAGTGCCGCCTCCAGCCGCTCCCGCGTCAGCACGCCCGCAACCCGCACCGCGAGCCCCTCCCGTCGCGGCAGCACACCGACCGCACCGCGGCGCTCGGAAATGGCCACCCGCACGCGGGCAGCCCGCGCCGCCGCCACCGCCTCCTCGACCGTATCGGCGATCGCCCCCCGCACATCCAACCCCAGCCACGCCCGAGCCAGCCCGAGGATCGCCTCCCCTGCCGTCCGCTCGTCGGCGAACGCTCCCCCCAAGCCACCCAGATCCACCCCGATCGCCTCGCGCGACAAGATCGCGACGCGCGGCGTCACCTTCACCCGTAAGGCTGCCGCCATGCGCTCCAACTCCGCGAGTTCCACCTCCGGGTGCGCCGCCACCGTCACGAGCCCCGGGCAGTGCCCGCTCGCCTCCTCGGCCGTCATCCCCGGCTCCACCCCCGCACCCGTCGCCTCCACCGAGGCCACCGCCACCAGCCGTGTACCCGTCACCTCCTGCATCACCGCGAGCGGCTTCCCCTTCAGCTCCGGTGCCCCCCGCCGCGCCAATTGCACGGCCAGCCGCGGTACCACCAGGGCCAGCATGCGCATCTCCAACCTCCGGGCGGCACACCGCCATCCGAAAGGTAGAACAAATGTACTAATACCGCAACACCCCGCTCACCTTGCTGACCGTCCGGTCCACTGCCGGTACGATCCCCGCCATGACAGCCCACCTCCCGTGGCTCCGCGAAGCCGACCCCAGCAACCGCGCCCGCTACGGCGGCAAAGCCGCCTCCCTCGCCGCCCTCGCCCGCGCAGGATTCGATGTCCCCGAGGGCTTCATCATCCCCGTCGAAATCGCCCACTCCCTCGCCGGCGAACCCGCCAATTGGGACCCCGACCTCCGACGCGACCTCCTCGCCCGGCTCGCCGCCCTCGTCCCCGATTACGAACCCGTCGCCGTCCGCTCCTCCGCCGCCGACGAAGACGGCGCCGAAGCCTCCTTCGCCGGCCAACACGAGACCGTCCTCGGCGTCATCGGCGGCGACGCCTTCCTCGAAGCCATCGCCCGCTGCCTCGCCTCGGCAACCTCGGCATCCGCGCTCGCCTACCGCGCCTCCACCGGTGCAGCCCGCGACGCCCACATGGCCCTCGTCGTCCAGCGCATGGTCCCAGCCCAAGCAGCCGGCGTCGCCTTCTCCATCGACCCCGTCACCGGGGACCCCGACCGCGTCGTCGTCGAAGCCGTCCCCGGCCTCGGCGATGCCCTCGTCTCCGGCCAGGCCGAGGGCGAGCGCTTCGTCGTCCACCGCCGCTCGCTCGCCATCGTCGAACGGCCCGCCGGCCCGCCCGTCCTCGACGACGTCCAGCTCCTCTCCGTCGTCCGCTCCGCGCTCCGCGCCGAAGAGCTCTTCGGCAGCCCCCAGGATATCGAGTTCGCCTTCGACGCCCGCGGCAAACTCTGGCTCCTCCAATCCCGCCCCGTTACCGCCGTCGCCGCGGGTCCACGCCCCGACGGGCTCGGTGGCTGGTTCAACGAATTCGATACCCCCACCTCCGACGCCGACCTCTGGACTAGCGCCAACGTCCAGGAGATCCTCCCCGGCCTCCTCACCCCACTCACCATCACCACCTTCGAAGAAACCGTCCCTCGCGCCTACACCGAGGACTACCACGAGCTCGGCCTCCTCGGCAGCCACGAAAACCCTCGCTTCATGGGCTGCTTCTACAATCGCGCCTTCCTCAACATGGAGGCGACCAGGCTCATCGCCTCCCGCGTCCTCGGCTTCCGCGAAGGCGCCCTCGAACAACAGTACCTCGGCGGCCCCATCGAAGACGGCTGGCGAACCCCGCTCCCCCGCTTCGCAACCTGGCGCCGCCGCCTCCTCACCGCCCCGCGCATGGTCCGCGTCATGGCGACCCTCTCCAAACAGGCCGACCGCGCCGAGCACGCCGTCCTCGATGCCGAACGAACGGTCCGCGCCCTCGACCCGGCCAGCCTCTCGTCCGCCGAACTCCAACGCTACCGCGCCCGCATCCTCGACTTCTCAGCTCGAATCGCCCGCGTCCATCTCCGCGTCACCGGCGTCGCAGGCTCCGGCTACGACACCATCCTCGCCCTCGTCCGCCCTATCCTCGGCGACGAAGCCGAAGGGCGCGTGCCCACCCTCTTCACCGGCCTCCCCGGCGTCGAGAGCGCCCGCATCAGCCTCGACCTCTGGGAGCTCGCCCTCGTCGCCCGCCAAACCGGCATCGCCGATCGCCTGCGCCAGCCCGGCTTCGATCCCCGCGCCCCCGACCTTCCCCAACCCTGGCTCGAACGCTTCACCGCCTTCATCGAGCGCCACGGACACCGCGGCCTCAACGAAATGGAGGTCGCCGCAAAAACCTGGCGCTGGGACCCGACACCCGTCATCGCCATGGTCACTTCCTACTTCGACATCGAGCCCGAACACGCGCCCCCCGCCGTCCTCGCACGCCAAGAAGCCGAGCGTCTCGCCCTCACCCGCGAAATCGACCAGCGCCTCGGATTCCTCCAGCGCCGGCTCTTCCGCTGGCTCCTCCCGCGCGCCCAGGGCTGGGTCGCCCTCCGCGAGCGCACCAAATCCATCCTCGTCCGCTCCGCCCGCCTCGGCGATTGGCTGTTGCCCGCCGTCCAGGCCCGGCTCCTCGAACTCGGCGTCATCCGCGAACCCGACGACATCTTCTTCCTCTCCAACCGAGAAGTCGCCGAAGCCCTCGATGGCATCACCCGGCGCGACCTCTCCCGGCAGGTTCTCCAGCGCCGCCGCGAATTCGAACGAAACCGCCACGTGCTCCTGCCCGAACGGTTCCGCGGCCGCCCCGCTCCCCTCCCACCGGCTGCAGCGGGCCACACCGGCGAAGTCCTTCGCGGAACCCCCGTCAGCCCCGGCCGCGTCACCGCCCGTGCCCGGGTCATCCTCGACCCACGGACCGATGGCCCACTCCTGCCCGGCGAAATCCTCGTCGCTCCCGTCACCGATGCAGGTTGGACTCCCCTCTTCGCCCTCGCCGCCGGCCTCGTCGTCGATATGGGCAGCGCCCTCAGCCACGGCTCCACCGTCGCCCGCGAATACGGCCTGCCAGCCGTCGTCAACGTCCGCCAGGGCACCAGCCGCATCCGCACCGGCGACCTCATCGCCGTCGACGGAATCGCCGGCACCGTCACCATCCTCGAAGAAGCGCCCGCCGCCTAGGCGCCTTCCCGCTCCTCAACGGAAGATCGGCCGCACCCCGCAACGGCCCGTCACCGTATCGATGCACGGGTCCGGCCCCGCGTATTTGCCCAGCAGGCGGCGCCCCGCGGCCTCGCGCGCCTCCAACAGCCGACGAAACGCCTCCAGATCCTCGTCGCTCAGCTCCTCGCCTCGCCAGATCTTCGCCACGCACGCCGCCCCGAATTGCTCGAAGAGCGCCCGGTACATCGTTCCCCTACCGACCGCCCCCGGCCGCCTCACCGGCCCCCACCGCCTCCAACTCCTCCACATCCCACCGGGCAGGCACCCGAAGGTAGCGCACCGTCCCCTCGCCAACTTCCCGCACGATAGCGTCCCACGCGGGAACATCCCACTCGCTCACGAACGTATACGAACATCCCCGCCGACCCGCCCGCGCCGTCCTCCCGATGCGGTGGATGTACTCCTCCGGGTTCTGCGGCACATCGTAGTTCACCACATCCTCGATATCCGGGATGTCGAGCCCCCGCGCCGCCACGTTCGTCGCCACCAAGAACTCCAGGCGCCCAGCTCGGAATTCCGCCATCACCCGGTCCCGCTGCGACTGCCGCAAATCGCCATGGATCGCCTGCGCCGGCACACCCACCGCGTTCAACGCCGCCGTCAGTCGGTCCACCATCGCCTTCGTATTGCAAAAGATCAGCGTCCGCCCCAAGCCACGCATCTCGTACAGATACTGCAGCGCCCGCAGCTTGTCCCGCTCGGCCACCTCGCAAAAATACTGCTCCACCCCCTCCGCTGTCCGTTGCTCCGGATCCACCGCCACCCGCTCCGCCTGCCGCATGTACCGCCACACGATCCGCCCGATGCTCTCCGGCATTGTCGCACTGAAGAGCGCAGTCTGCCGTTCCTTCGGGGCGTGGCGCAAAATGTAGTCGATGTCCCGAGCGAACCCGATATCCAACATCTGGTCCGCCTCGTCCAGCACCACGAACCGCACCCGCCCAAGCGAAAGCGTGCCGCGCTCGATATGGTCGATCACCCGGCCCGGCGTCCCCACCACCACGTGGACCCCCCGCTCCAGCCGCTCCAGATCCGCCTTCACCCGGCTCCCGCCAGTCAGCGCCCACACCTCGAATCCATAAAAAAGCGCGAGGTGGTCCATCACCTCGCGCACCTGCTTCGCAAGCTCCCGCGTGGGAACGAGCACGATCGCCTGCACCTCCCGCCGCGCTGGGTCCACCGCCCGCGCCAGCGGCAGCCCGAACGCCAGCGTCTTCCCTGTGCCCGTTTGCGCCAGCCCGACCAGATCCTCCCCCGCGTACAGCCTCGGCAGCGCCTCCGCCTGGATCGGCGTCGGCTCGCTGAACCCCAGCGCCGCCACCGCCTCCAACCCCGTCTCGTCCACCCCCAGCGCGCGAAACGCCTCGGAGAGCGGCACCCGTGGCTCCGGACGTCGCCGATTTCGCGACGCACCCGGAGCCGAAGCGAGCGCAGCGCCAGCCTCGCCGTGGCCGCGCCGCCGGCGCCGCCGCCGCGTCCCGGAGACCTCCGCAGGGCGCCTCCCGTCGTTCGAAGGCCCCGCCGGTCCCCGTACCGGCAGCTGCGGCTCCCCGGTCGCCGCCTCGCGTTCCACCCGGTGGCCAGCCGCCAGTCGGCTCGGCCGCCGCGTTACCGCCGCCGCATCCGCGCGGCGCTCACCGGGAGAACCAGCATTCGGGCGAACCAGCGGTGCCGATGCAGCAGACACCGTCGCGGATTCGATGCCGACCTGCTCGCCGGCAGCGCGCCGGAAAGGGCGCGCAATCGTATCGATAAGCCTAGTCAGTTTCACGTCCTATCTTCACCGCCGGCAAAGTCTTTCCTCGCAGGAAGCCGGCGGACCCATCGCGTCGAACATCGGAGGCAAATCCCAGCGCCCTCGCTCTTCCCGGATATCCCCGGCGGGCCGCGTTCGACATCACGTAAAGCCAGTGTAGCACGCCCGACCGTTCGACATCGAAACTCGCTCCCCCCAAAATCGCCACATGCCCTACGAACACATCTCCACCGAACTCACCGATAGCATCCTCACCATCACCCTCGACCGGCCCGAACAACTCAACGCCTTCACCGCGACCATGCAGCGCGAGCTCATCGAAGCCTTCGACGAAGCCGACGCCAACGACGCCGTCCGCGCCATCGTCGTCACCGGCCGTGGCCGCGCCTTCTGCGCCGGCGCCGACCTCTCCGCCGGCCCCGCGACCTTCGACGCCGGCGCCCGGGGGCGCCCCACCGATATGCGCCAATATCGCGACGGCGGCGGCCTGGTCACCCTCCGCATCTTCGAGCTGAAAAAGCCGATCATCGCCGCCATCAACGGCCCGGCCGTCGGCGTCGGTGTCACCATGACCCTCGCCATGGACATCCGGCTCGCCAGCGAAACCGCCCGCTTCGGCTTCGTCTTCGCCCGTCGGGGCATCGTCCCCGAAGCCGCCAGCTCCTGGTTCCTCCCCCGCGCAGTCGGCATCCAGCAGGCCATGGAGTGGGTCGCCACCGGCCGCGTCTTCGATGCCCAAGAAGCGCTGCGCGGCCGGCTCGTCCGCTCCATCCATCCACCCGAAGAGCTCCTCCCCGCCGCCTACGCCCTCGCCCGCGAAATCGCCGACAACACCTCCGCCGTCTCCGTCGCCCTCGCTCGCCAGCTCATGTGGCGCGGCCTCGTCGCCGACCACCCCATGAAAGCCCACATGGCCGATTCCCGCGGCATCCTCATCATGGGCGCCAGCCCCGACGTCCGCGAAGGCGTCGCCTCCTTCCTCGAAAAGCGCAAGCCCAACTTCACCATGTCCGTCTCCAAAGACCTCCCCGACCTCTTCCCCTTCTACCGAACCCCCGAGTTCGAATGACCCGCGGTCCCGAGCCCGGAGCGCCCAACCGGGCGCCCCGGGCCACCGCCCCGACCGCTATCCACCGCCCCACGCGGCATCGACCATGGCCCCCACCTCGTCGTCCGAAAGCGACGTCACCCGCCCCTCGTCGTACTCCGCCATCACCAGCTCCAACACCCGCAGCAGCCGCCCATCGCGCTTGTCCAGCCCCTCCGCCATCGCCGGGCGGTGCTTCTGCATCCACATCAGGAGCCCCGCAGCCCCGCTCTTGTCCGTGATCGCCACCCCAGGCGGCCGATTCAATAGCCCCCTCGTATCGAACGGGTTGTAGATCTCCTCGTCCTTGATCAGCCCGTCCGCGTGAATCCCCGCTCGCGTCACATTGAAATTGTCCCCCACGAACGGCAGCCGCTGGTCCACCGACTCACCGATCGCCCGGTAGAAATCCGCAATCTCGCTGATGACCGTCGTGTCCATCCCGTGCGTCTCCCCCGTCAAGCCAACCAACCAAAAGACGAGCGCCTCGATCGGCGTATTGCCCGATCGCTCACCGATACCGAGCAACGTCCCGTTGTTCGCACTCGCACCGTAGAGCCAAGCCGCCACCGCGTTCGGCACGATCGCCGCCAGATCGTTCTGCCCGTGAAACTCGAGCGCCTCCGCCGGCACCCCCGCCTCCCGGCGCAGCGCCCGGGTCAGCCGCGGAATCCCCCGCGGCAGCGCAGCGTAGGGATCCGGCACCCCGACCCCCAACGTATCCGGATAGCGAACCTTCACCTGAATGCCGCTCTCCCGCGACCGTTCCATCAGCGCCTGCACGAACGGCAACACCGCCCCGAAGAAGTCCGCCCGCGTCGCATCCTCGATGTGACAGCGCGGCACCACCCCGTCCGCCAGCGCCGCATCCACCACCTCCAAATAGCCGCGGATCGTCGCCTCGCGCGTCGAATTCAGCTTCTTGAAAATGTGATAGTCCGAAATCGAACAGAGGATGCCCGTCTCGCGCAGACCCGCCGCCCGCACCAGCGCATAATCCCCGAGCGTCGCCCGAATCCAGCCCGTGATCTCCGGGTAGCGGTAGCCAAGCTCCTGACACCGCTCCACCGCCTCCCGGTCCTTCTTCGTGTAGAGAAAGAACTCGCTCTGGCGGATCATCCCTCGCGGCCCGCCCAGTCGGTGCAAGAGCGAAAACAGCGCCACGATCTGCTCCACCGTGTACGGCGCCCGAGATTGCTGCCCGTCTCGGAACGTCGTGTCCGTGATCCAAATCTCCTCCGCCGGGTCGAGCGGCACCGGCTCCCGCTCCAACTCCACCAGCGGCGGCAGCACGTACGGGAACACCCCGCGCAGATACTCCGGTCCCTCGGGCGAGCGCCGTACGGCATCCTCGGCGTAGCGTAACCAGGTCGGGGGCATAACACCCTCCTTCTCGAACTGGATTGTATACAATCACATCCACCCAACCCCGTGCTACCACCATCTCCCTATATCGCCCGCCCCAGCCATAGCCACCTTCCCCGCCTCCCACCACCGGCCCCGAACCACTACACTCCCGCTATGCTCGAATTGACCGAACGCCTCCTCCGGGCCGCCGAAGGCAGCGACCCCGTCCTCCTCGCCGTCCTCGTCGATCCGGGCTCGCTCCAGCTCTCGCCAGGCGCCCGCCTCCTCGTCGAACCCACCGGAGCCACCATCGGCACCCTCGGCACCGCCGCCCTCGATGCCGCCGTCGCAGCCGCCGCGCCCCACCTCTTCGCCCGCCCGCCCCTTCCCCACACCCGCTACGCCACCCCCGACGGCCTCATCGAACGCACCGTCGAAGGCGCCCCCGCCATCTACCTCGAAATCGTCGCAGCCCGGCCCACCTTCCTCGTCGTCGGAGCCGGCCACATCGGTCGCGCCCTCGCTCGCCTCGCCAACTTCCTCGGCTATCGCGTCGTCGTCCTCGACGACCGGCCCGATTACGCCGACCCGCAGCTCATCCCCGAAGCCGACGACGTCATCTGCGACGACTTCGAAGCCGCCCTCGAACGCTTCCCCATCGGCCCCACCACCACCATCGTCCTCGTCACCCGCGGCCACAAACAGGACGAACTATCGCTCCGCAAATGCATCGGCCGGGGCGCCGCCTACCTCGGCATGATCGGCTCCCGCCGCCGCACCAGCACCGTCCTCCAACACCTCCGCGACGAAGGATTCCCCGAGGAAGAGCTCGACCGCGTTCGCACCCCGATCGGCCTCGATATCGGCGCCGAAACCCCCGAAGAGATCGCCATCTCCATCGTCGCCGAAGTCATCCTCCTCCGCCGCGGCGGTACCGGCACCCCCATGTACTACCGCCCCCGGAAACGCCCTACTCCAGCGCGCTCCTGACCGCCCCCCGTCGCTTCAGCTCCGCCCGCAAATCCAAGAGCGCCGTATAGGTCGGGAGCACGAACACCCGCTCCCCAGGCACCGTCGCCGCCAACACCGCATCGAGCAGCCTCCCCGCATCCCGCTCCACCGCCAGCGGCGAAGGCCACCCCGCATAATCCAACCGCAGCGCCAGGTCTTCCGCCCGGTCGCCGCCCACCCAGCACTTCCCCACCCTCCCCGCCAACAGCTCGTAATCCACGTCCCACGTCCAGCTCACGTCCTGCCCATCCGCGAAGCGGTCGTTCAAGAGCCCCGCCACGGCGATGCCATCGCCCGCCGCCTGCGCCAGGAGCAGCAGCACCTGGTTCGCGCCCGCAGGATTCTTCGTCAGCAGCAACCAAAGTTCCCGGCCCTCCAGCCGGACCACCTCCTGCCGCCCGAACGCCGCCCGCGCATGCCCCAGCCCCCGCCGGATCGCCTCGGCCTCCAGCCCCGCGACCCGCCCCGCCGCCACCGCCGCCAGCGCATTGCCCACGTTGTACAGCCCCGTCAGCCGCATCGCCACCTTGCCAAGCCCATCCACCTCCCACCGAGCGCCCGCCAGCTCCAGCTGCACCGACCGTCCCGTCGTATCCGTCACCGGGCGCCCCCGCCCACACCCCGAGCAACGCCACCACCCCACGTGCGCGAAGTACCGCCGGGTATACGTAAAATCCCCGCCGCAACTACACCAACGCGCATCGAACGCCCCCACCTCCTCCCGGTGCAATGCTGGGTCATCCAGCCCGTACCAGTGCACCCTTCCCCCCCACCCCTCCGCCAGCGCCGCCACCGACGGATCGTCCGCGTTCAGCACCAGCGTCGCCGAGCGGCTCGCCGCCCCTAGCCCCTCCCGCCAGAGCCCCGCCACCGTCTCCACCTCGCCGTACCGGTCCAGCTGGTCGCGGAACAGATTCGTCACCACCATCACCGTCGGGTCCAGCGCCCGGACCGCCGCCGGAAACGTCGCCTCGTCCGTCTCGAAAATCCCCATCATCCGCGCCCCCCCGGGGATTCGCCCCAGCGCATCGGCCCGCCCCGCCAACGTACTCGCGAACCCCCGCACGAGGTTGCTGCCCTCCCGGTTGTGGAGGTAAGGCCGCCCAGCCGCGTCCAGCATCGCCGCCAACAATCGGCTCGTCGTCGTCTTGCCGTTCGTCCCCGTCACCAGAACCCGCCCCCCGGCCAGTTGCCGCCCGAGCGCCCCAACCACCCCCGGATCCAACCAGAGCGCGACCAAACCCGGGAGCGCCGTGCCGCTCCCGCGCCGCAGCGCCCGCGTCGCCAGACCCGCGGCCTTCGCTACATTCACCGCAGCCACCGTCCGGATGCCGGTCACCCGCTCATCTTCCCGCCCCTCGCCCACCCGCGAAAGCGCCCGTCAGGTACGCACCTGGCCCAACAACCCCGCCTGGCGAAGCAGCCCCACGATCCGGTCCCGAGCGACGATTCCGACTACCCGCCCATCTTCCACCACTGGCATATGGCGGAGCTCCTCCGACTCCATCTCGACCAACACATCCGATACCAGCCTGTCCCGGGCAGTCGCCCGGAGCGACTCGCGCGGCGTCATCACCGCCCCGGCAGGTGTCACGTCCCAGAGCGCCACCGGTACCGCTCGCAGCTCCTCGCCCGAAAGCACCCCCGCCAGCCGCTCCCCGTCGCTCACCAGATAGACCGCGTGCGGGTTCAGCTCCAGCACCCCCCGCGCCAACTGCCCCACCGGCTGTCGCGCATCCGCGATCGGCGCATCCGCCACCATCACGTCCTCCGCACGATAGCGCGCCAACTCCCGAACCAACCGATGCTGCAAGAGCGACTGACGCGCCGCATTCTCGAGAAACAGCCCGATCATTACCAGCCAGGCTCCGCCCGCCAACGAATCCGCCACCACCACATCACGCCCGAGCACCGCCAGCCCACCCAGCCCGACCATCGCCCAGGCGAATCCCCGCCCCGTCCAAGCCGCAACCCCCGTCGCCAGCCCGTGCCGACCCGTCACCAACCAGACCAACGAACGGAACACGCGCCCGCCGTCCATCGGAAACGCCGGCAGCAAATTGAACACCCCCAGCCCAACGTTCATCACCGCCAGCCACACCAGCACATAATCGATTCCCCGGTCCGCGCGCGCCCCCAGCGCCCACCACACCCCCGCAAAACCCGCACCCAGCGCGAAACTCACGAGCGGCCCCGCCAGCGCCATCGCCAGCTCCTGAAGCGGTCGGGCTGCCTCCCGCGTAATCTGGGCCACGCCCCCGAACAGGAACAACGTGATGCTCCGCACCGGGATGCTGAACCAGCGCGCCACCACACTGTGGCCCAGCTCGTGCAGCACGATCGACGCGAAAAACGCTGCCACGCTCGCCCCCGCCATCCACCCGTGCGTCCACCGCGACGCCCCGCTGAACGCCGCCGGGTAAAACTGCGTCGCCAAGAACCACGTCGTCAGCCCCGCGAGCACGAACCAGCTCGGATTCACCAGCAGCGGAACCCCGAACAGCGTCCCGATCCGGAACGTTCGCAGCCGCATACCCCTAGCGTACCCCGCTCGCAGGAAGGCTGCCGTCAGCCACCGCTCCTCGACGGTGGCGGCGGGGGGCCCGTCTCGTCGTCACCCTCCACCACCGCCTCCCAGCAAAGATAGAAGTAGAACAGCCCCATCAGAATCGGGATCAAGAACGCCGGGTGCCGGCTCTCCACGAGCCCCCAGATGCCGCCAAGCGTCATGAACATCAGCGCGAAGACGTAAACGAGGAACGCTCCCCAACTGAAACCCAACGGCAACATATTCGACGCCTCCGCCCCCGCATCCTACCAGCCCGCTCGTCCACGGAACCCGCATCCACAGCAAGAATTCCGTTAGAAAACGAACGCGCCGGCGCTCGCGGCCCAGTTTTACGAACGTTTTACAGCCCCATGGCAACCGCCGGCGCCCAGCGAGCGTTTCTTCCGGTGCACGTACCTGCACGGATTGCTACCGTAGCACGCAGGAGCGCCACCTCGGGCACATCTGGAGGTTCCATGAGCTGGATGCAGAGACGAATCATCGCCGTCGCCGCCATCGGCGTCGGCGTCGCAACCATCCTCGGTGCCACCCTTGGCATCGCCGTCGCCAAACATTCCAACACCGTCGGTGGCCGCTGCGAGGGTGGCGCCCCCGGCTGCAACATCCACTACGTCGGGGTCATCAAGGCCCAGCCAGTCAGCCCCGCCACCTTCACCCAGTGCCTGCCAGCCGCCGATTGGATCGGCATCTACATCTGGGACGGTCCAACCCAGAAGTGGCTCCACTACTTCAACACCAACCCCGGCAACCCCGGCAACTACCCGTCCTACCTCAACTCCCCTGCCACCGGCGGCATCTCCACCATTCCCGGCTTCTCCGGCGTCGTCCTCATCATGCGCCCCGGCGCAGCCAACCAAACCGTCACCTTCCTCGACGCCAACGGCGAGACCTGCAACTAATCACCCACCCCAGCACCACCGGGCCCCTCGCCAAAGCGGGGGGCCCCTTCGTTTGCCCACGCCACCCCGCACCACCCCTCAGGACCACCTCCCGCCCCCATGGGTGAAATCGCCGCCCTCCTCGCTGCCCTCACCTGGTCCGCCACCAGCGTCGCCCTCACCTCCCTCGCGGCCCGTACCTCCCCTGTCGTCTTGAGCGGACTCCGGCTCGGATTCGGTGCACTCGCCATGCCCCCCATCCTCCTCGCCAGCGGCCAGCAACACACCATCGCCGAAGCGCCGGTCGCCACCCTCGCCCAAGTCATCGCCTCCGGCGCCCTCGGCTACGGCCTCGGCGATACGCTCTACATCGCCGCCCTCGACCGGCTCGGCATGCAGCGCGCCTTCCCGGTCTCCATGGCCCTCTACATCGCCCTCACCGTCGTCTTCGGGGTCATCCTCCTCGGCGAGCCATTCTCCTGGGGATTGCCGGCTGGCGCCGTCCTCATCGGCGCCGGCATCTCCCTCATCGTCATCCCTGCATCGCCCGCCGCCCGAATTCCCCCGCCGGCCGTCGCATCCCCGCAGCCGGCCCCCGTGCTCGTCCAGGCACCGCGCGCCGCAGCGCCACCCGGCATCGCCGGCTACGCCCTCCTCGCCGGCGTCGGCATCACCTGGGCGGCGGCCACCCTCTGGCTCGCCGCCGCCAGCGGCGACCTCGGCGCCATCGCCGCCGGCACCATCCGCACCCCTGCCGGTGCTGTCGCACTCCTCGGCTTCGCCCTCGCCTTCCAGCGCCCCCAACTCGCCGCCCCCTTCCGCTCCCGGCGCCACCTCGCCGCCATCGCCCTCGCCGGCCTCGTCGGCACAACCATCGGCAGCCTCCTCTACGTCTACGCCGTGGTCACCGCCGGCGCCGCCCGCACCGCCATCCTCTCCTCTACCTCACCCCTCCTCGCCCTCCCGCTCTCCATCGCCTTCCTCGGCGAGCGCCTCACCCCGCGCATCCTCGCTGGCACCTTGCTCTGCGTCGCTGGTATCGTCCTCGTCGTCACATGAAGGCCACCCCACCCTCCGGAGCCGAAACCCTGCGCAGCATCGCCATCCCCTTCCTCTTCGTACTCTTCATCGTCGCCTGCGCACGAGACGCCGATACCCCGGCCCGGCCCCGCATCACCATCCAACACGGCGAAGCCCGCGCCGAAGTCACCGTCGAACTCGCCGTCACCCCCCAACAACGCGCCCAAGGGCTCATGTACCGACGCGCCCTCGACGACGACGCCGGTATGCTCTTCATCTTCCCCACCGACTCCCGGAGCGGATTCTGGATGCGCAACACCTACATCCCGCTCGACATCGCCTACATCGACGCCGACTTCACCATCATCGAAATCCGCCAGGGAACCCCCCTCGACGAAACCGTCCTCACCCCCGCCTCACCCTATCGCTACGTCCTCGAAGTCAACCAGGGCTGGTTCGCCGCCCGCCGACTCGGCGTCGGAGCACGGGTCACCATCCCGGCCGAGCTCCTCGCCGCCCGCTGAATCGCCGTCTCAGCCCGCCTCGAGGAGCGTTCCCCAGGCCGTCGCCGGCCGGCGCGAGGCCGCCAGCCGCCGGAACTGCCTCGCGGTCAGCGCCCCCGCGAAGTAACATCCCTGCCCCGTACGACACCCGACCTCCCTCAGATACGCGAGCTGCCACTCCGTCTCGATCCCCTCCGCCACCACCTCCATCCCCAGCGCATTCCCCATCTCGACCACCGCCCTCACCAGCGGGCCCGACCTCGCATCAGCCCCCAGCCGCCCCACGAACGACTGGTCCAGCTTCAACGCATCCACCGGCAGCTTTTGCAAATAGCTCAGCGACGAATAGCCCGTCCCGAAATCATCGATCGCCAGCCGCACCCCCAGCCGCTTCAGTGCCTGCAACGCCTCCATCGCTGCTTGCGCATCGCCCATCAACACACTCTCCGTCAGCTCCAACTGGAGCGCATCCGCTGGCATCCCCGTCTCCTCCAGCACCCTCCGCACCTGCCCCACGAGATCATGTTGGCGAAACTCCACGGCAGAGATGTTCACGCTCACCGTCAGCGGCAGCCCGTTCCGCAGCTCCAGCAGCCGAACCCCTTCCCGACACGCCTGCTCCAGCACCCAGCGCCCGATCCGGACGATTTCGCCCGTCTCCTCCGCGATGTCGATAAACGTCGCCGGCGAGAGCACCCCCCGGTGAGGGTGATTCCAGCGCAGCAGCGCCTCCATCCCCACCAGCGCCCCGCTCTCCAGGTCCACCACCGGCTGGTACCGCAACAACAGCTCGTCCCGCTCGATAGCCCGGCGAAGCGCATTGTCCAAATCGAACCGCTCCGCCGGGTGCGCATCCAGCTCCGGCGCGTACACCACGAACCGCGCCCGTCCCTCCGCCTTCGCCCGGTACAGCGCCACATCCGCCTTCCTGAGGAGCTCCGTCGTCGGCTCCCCGTTCCCATTGACCGCAATGCCGATGCTCGCCGTCACGAACATCTCCCGCCCCGCCACCGAGAACGGCCGCCGGAGCGCGCGGAGCAACCGACCGGCCACCTCCACCGCCTCCGAACCAGCCCGCTCGCCCGTGATCAGCACCGTGAACTCGTCGCCCCCGAGGCGCGCCACCAAATGCCCCTCCGCCGAACCCAGCAGCCGCTTGGCGAACACCGAAAGCAACTGGTCGCCTACCCCGTGCCCCAACGTGTCGTTCAAATACTTGAAACGGTCGACATCCAGGAAGAGAATCGCCAGCCGCCCCGGCCGCCGCTCCTCCACCAGCGCCCGCGCGAACGTCGCCAAGAACATCGCCCGGTTCGGAAGCTCCGTCAGCGGATCGTGGAACGCCCGGTACACCAGCGCATCGGTCGATGCCTGAAGCGCCGCAATCGACCGACTCAAGTCGTTCTCCAGCTCGTCCATCTCCCGGACCAAGCTCCCCGGCGCCCGAGACTCGAAATCGCCCCCTCGCGCCTCCTTGAGCAGCGCCCGGAAAACCCCGAGCGGCCCGCGCACCAGCCGGTCGGCCACCAGCGCCGCGCCGAGGCCCGCAGCACCTGCGACCCCCGCCTCCACCCCACACTCCAGCCAGCCCCCACCGAATGCCAACACCCGAACAGTCGGCCCCGCCATCGCCGCAAGCCCGAACAGCCCCGCCCAGAGCGCGCAGAGCGGCAAACGTCCCCGGAGCGTTGGAGGAAGCGCCATCCTCAGCCCCCGCCCCTGGTGCCGCCATTGCCGGCCCCACTCTGCCCCAAACCGACAGTCACCATATCAGCAATAACGGCAGCACCTGGCCGTTCCCCTAGGGTTCCCGATTCGCCACCTCCCGCCGAACCCCCAGGGCCAACCGGGCCGCCCCCGCCTGCGCCGCCCGAATCCCCGTTACCGTCCCGAAGGCCTCAGGCCGTCACCGCATCGGGAAAGAAAGCCCGCATCACCTCGTCGCTCAGCGCCACATTCTGGATGCGAGCCCGCTGGAGCGTCTCCCAGTAATACCGATACGTCGCCCGGTCGTGCAGATTCCCCTCGTGCTGGATCGGGCCCCAGTCCGCCGCATACGCCTTCAAGAGAATCGCCTGCGCCTCCTCCACCTCATCGTGCGAGGGCGCCATCGCCCGCGTAATCGGCTCGATCTGCGCCGGATAGATGCTCCACATCCGCAGAAAACCGAACTCCATCCGCGCCCGTCGCGCATCGTTGTAGATGAACTCCGTGTCCCGCAGCTCCAGCGTCACGTTGTGCGCCGGCACCACACCGTTCGCCAGCGCCGCCGCCACCATCTCCGCCTTCGCCCGCCGCAACAACGCATGGTCGAACTGGTGCGGCGACCGCATCGCATACGACGGGATCGCCCCGTGGTGCGCACTCACGAAGTCCATCAGCCCAAAGTCCAACACCTGCACATTCGGCAGCGTCGCAATCTCCCACACCTCCCGCAGCGCACCATGCGTCTCGATCAGCGCGTGGATCGGAATCTCCCGACCGATACCCGACCGCGCCGCGCAGTTCCGAATATAGTCGATCATCTCCGCCAGCTCGCGCGCGCGGACCGTCTTCGGAATCGTGATATACGCCAGCCGCTCGCCCGCGCCCGGCACGATGATGTCGACATCCGCCTTCCAGTGCTCGTGCGTGTAATCGTGGATGCGCACGCCCGCCATGTTGTGCACGTTCAACGGGCTGTTCTGCATCCGCACCACCATCTCCGCGTGCTCCCGCTCCCGCCCCGTCGGCGCGCCGTCCTCACAGTCCATCGTGATGTCGAATACCCCGCCCATCCGATTCTGCAACTCCAGCGCCTTCGCGATGCGCTCCTCCGTCCCCGCGAAATGCTCACAGGTCGGGATGATCGGGAAGGGCTTCTCCCCCTCGAAGAGGACTTCGTTCGGGTGACGTGGCATCGGCTAGTCCGTTCGTTCGGTAGATTTTCGGCAGGGCCGCGCCGGCAGAGTCGGGCGACCGAGCACTCCCCCAAGTATGCCCGTGCCTGCCCCCTCGGTGAAGCGCGCCCGCCCGCAAACCCCCTCGTAAAACGGCCGAAAAAATAAGCCCAAAGCTAACGAAGTCCGGCTATACTACATATGCACCGTGTTTATCTTCGATCTCGAGCTCGTCAACTTCCGCAACTACGTCCGCGCCCATATCCGCCTCGATCGCGGCCTCAACCTCTTCGTTGGCGATAACGCCCAAGGCAAGAGCAACCTCCTCGAAGCCATCTACCTCCTCTCCACCCTCCGCTCCAGCCGCGCAAGCCAAGAATCCGACCTCGTCCGGCGCGACATCCTCGAGTCCGATTTCCCCGTCGCCCGCCTCGCCTGCCAAGTCGAGCGCTCGGCCGGCAACCTCGCCCTCGAAGTCGCCATCGTCGGGCGCACGATCGATCCCGCCCACCGCGCCGGCAAGCGCGTCCGCGTCAACGGCATCTCCCGCAAAGCCTCCGATGCCGTCGGCCAACTCGCCGCCGTCCTCTTCACCACCCTCGACATCGAAATCGTCGCCGGCCCCCCGCTCATGCGCCGGCGCTACCTCGACATGATGATCTCCCAGGTCGACCGCGGCTACCTCCGCGCCATGCAAAAGTACGCCCGCGTCCTCCAACAACGAAACTCCCTCCTCAAGCGCATCCAGTCCCGCGAAGCCTCCATCCACGAGCTCCCCTTCTGGGACCAGGAGCTCGCCCACGCCGGCGGGACCATCTACTGGGCCCGCGCCGACGCCCTCGGCCACCTCGCCCTCCAGGCCCAAGAACAGATGGAACGCCTCAGCGACGGGCTCGAATCCCTCACCCTCGTCTATCGCCCCTCCATCGGCGGGCTCGACCAGTACGACGCCCCGATCGACGACGCCGAGTGGACCAGCCGCATGCTCAAAGCCCTCGCCGCCATCCGCCAGCGCGAAATCGCCGCCGGCGCCACCCTTGTCGGCCCCCACCGCGACGACATCGAAATTCTCATCGATGGTATCCCCGCCGATGCCTTCGCCTCCCGCGCCCAACAGCGCACCGCCGCCCTCGCCATGCGCCTCGCCGAAGCCAGCTACCTCCGGCGCGCCCTCGGCGACGACCCCGTCGTCCTCCTCGACGACGTCCTCAGCGAGCTCGACGCCCGGCGCCGCCGCGCCCTGCTCGAATACATCGACACCTTCCAACAGACCCTCGTCACCACTGCCGACCCCGACCGCCTACGCGACATCTACACCCGCGCAGCCGGCCGCTTCGTCGTCAACGCCGGCACCATCACCCGCTTCGAAGGCGAGTAGCCGCTCCCGGCCCGTTCCCTCCCGACAGCAGATGAGGCGGCCCCAGCTGGGGCCGCCTCATCACCCTACCCGTGAAACGGTCCGGGCTAGCGCACTCGTCGCGCCGCCAGCGCCAGGCCCGCAGCGCCGAGCACCAACGCCGCCCCAGTCGCGAGCAGCGGCCATTCCACCCCGCTCCCCGTCGTCACCGCCGAATCGCCCGTCCGCGGCGCTGCCGGCGCCGGCGCCGGCGCATCCACCAGCGGCACCACCCGCAGGCTGCCGTTCCCAGCCAGGCCGACCGCCACCGCGGTATACACCGTCCGCGCCTGCAACTGCAGGTTCGGCACCGTCAAGACCGTCGCGCCCGTCGCGTTCACCTTCACATCCAGGCTGTACGTGCCCGCAGGCACCGGAACGTACGGGCTCACGTTCCGGAAGGCTACGCCCGTGAACACATTCGTATTCGTACCGGCCACCGCCACATTCACCGGCGGCGCATCCGGCGAAGCATGGATCAAACGCACATGCGCGTTGTTCCCGCTCGGCGTCCGATTGTCATCCTCGAAGATCGTCAGCGCGAGCGACCCGTTCCCCACGAGCCCCGTCGCCAACACCGTCACATCCTTCCCCGCCACCACCTCCAGCGTCGCCTGGAGCGCGGGCGTACCCGTCCCGTCCGACGGCGAAACGAACACCTTTACATTGTGCCCGCCCGCCGGCAGCGCCACATACCCCGTATTGTTCGGGAACGCCAGCGCCGTGACAGCCTTCTGACCATCGACAAAAATGTCCACTGGCGGCGTGTCCGGGCTAGCGTGCATGATGCGCACGCGGCCCGTCGCCTGAGCCTCAGCGCCCCGCGGCGCCATCACCACCCCCGCAGCCAGCGCTGCCAACAGCGCCATGGCCACGAGGAGCTTCGTCCGGGACATGATCGCCCGTACCATCGTCATTCGAGCATCCTCCGATGTGGTGTGCCTGCGGCTGCCGGCCGGTCAACCGCGTACACCCCATGTACGCAGCCTCGACATGACTTCGATCACCAACGTCCAAATGTCGTCCAAGGTGCAAGCGTGACCAGCCACTTCGAACGCTTCCGCGCCGGCGACACCTCCGCCTTCGATGCCCTCGTCGCCGAATACACCGGCCCCGCCTTCGCTGCCGCCGTCCAAGTCCTCCGCGACCCCGCACTCGCCGAAGAGGCCGTCCAAGAAGCCTTCGTCCGCATCTGGCGACGCGGCCTCCAGTACGACCCCACCCGCGGCAACGAGCGCTCCTGGATCCTCGCCATCGCCCGCAACGCCGCCATCGACCTCCTCCGTAAGCGCGCACGCCTCCACGAGCGATCGATCGACAATGCTCCCTCCGTATATGCCATGCAGGACCCCGACGATACCTGGCAGGCCGTCCTCGCCAGCCTCACCGGGGAGCGCATCCGAAACGCCCTCGGAGCACTACCTGCAGAACAACAGGACGTGATCGTGCGCGCCTACTACCAGGGGCAGCGCCCCGCCGACATCGCCCGCGAAACCGGGCTCCCCGAGGGCACCATCCGCAGCCGCCTGCGGCTCGCCCTCACCCGGCTCCGCCAAACCCTCTCACCCATGCGCGAGGCCCTCGAACCATGAACCGAGACCAGGCCCTCGACCTCCTCCCCGATTACGCCCTCGGCCTCCTCGACCCCGACGAGGCCGCCGAAATCGAACGGCTGCTCGCCGCCGATGCCGCCCTGCGCGCCGAGCTCCAGCCCCTCCTCCAAGCCGCCCAGGCCCTCGCCCTCGGCTACGAAGATACCCCACTCCCCGACGGCGCCGCCCAGCGCATCGCCCAAGGAGTCCGCTCACGCATCCAGCCCGCCACACCCATCCCCCTGCACCCCCGAGCACCACTCGCCCCCTGGCGCCTCGTCGCCCTCGCATCCGCCGCCGCCGTCCTCGTCCTCGCCATCGGCCTTGCCGCCGCCGTCATCGCCTACCTCGATGCCCGCCAAGAAGCCAACGACCTCCGCGCCCAGCTCTCCAGCCGAGCCATCGAACTCCCCCTCAGCGGCGACGGCGCGCGCGGCGCCGTCTACGTCTCCTCCGACTTCTCCTTCGCCGTCCTCCGCATCGTCGGCCTCCCCGAAGCACCACAAGGCCACCACTACCAAATCTGGAGCGAAGGCCCCTACGGCGCCCGCAGCGCCGCCGATTTCGAAGGCAGCAGCTCCGGCGAACTCATCCTCCGCCTGCCCCAACTCCCGCGCGACATGACCCGCATGTTCGTCACCCTCGAGCCCGACGGCGCCACCGGCGACCGCCCCCAGGGCCCCGAAATCATGTCCTCTCCCCGCTGACACGCTGGCACCATCCACCCGGGCCCGTCATCATGGGTCAACCATGAACACCGATGCTTTCTTCCTCCCCGAAGGCGAAGCCTTCGTTCCCCAGCCCATCTGCTGCGGCCCCTGGGACCCGAACTCCCTCCACGGCCGCGTCGTCGCCGGCCTCCTCGCAGCCGAAGTCGAGCGGCGCCACGCCGAGCCCCACCTCCGCGTCGCCCGCATGACCGTCGACCTCTGGCGGCTCCCCGACTTCACCCCCATCACCATCGAGACCGCCATCCGCCGCGAAGGATCCCGCATCCGCGTCATCGACGCCGAAGCCCTCGCCGCCGGCCAATCGATCGGCCGCGCCAGCATCGTCCTCCTGCGCCAAAGCGAACGGCCACCAGGAAACGTTTGGGCGCCCCCCACCTGGGACTTTCCCCAACCTCACGACCTCCCGCCCGACCCACGGCCCCCCATCGCCAACGAAGGCTGGCAGCCCATGTGGGAGAGCCGCTCCCAGGGGCGCACCTTCGGCGCCGTTGCCCAAAAGCGCACCTGGATGCGCGAAGTCCGTCCCCTCATCGCCGGCCGCGCACTCACCCCCTTCCAGCGCGTCGCCATCGCCGCCGACTTCGCCAGCCCCCTCGCCAACTCCGGAAGCGCCGGCCTCGCCTACATCAACGTCGATATCACCCTCTACCTCCACCGCTACCCCGCCGGCGAATGGATCGGCTTCGAATCCACCGACCACGGAGCCAGCGACGGCATCGCCATCGGCCAGTGCCGCCTCTACGATGAACAGGGCCCCATCGGCGCCGCCCTCGTCGCCGCGCTCGCCCAGCGACGCCGCACCTGAAGCCCCAACTGCCGGGCTCGCCCCATCACACCCCAGCGTAGCTGTGGAGACCGCTAATCCAGAGGTTCACCCCAAAATAGGTGAACATCACCAAGGCCCACATCACCACCAGCCACCACATCGGGTCCGGCCGCCAGCCACGCCGCAGCCGGGCCGGAACCAACCGCCGGATCCCCGGCGCCCCCGCCACCGATCCGCTCCCCGCCCGCGCATGGAAATAGGCCGCCAGGCTCAGCCACGTCACCAGCGCGCTCGTCTCCTTCGGGTCCCACCCCCAGTAGCGCCCCCACGCACTGTTCGCCCACCACGCCCCCAGCGCAATCCCCAGGCCCAGCAGCGGGAACCCCACCATCACCGCCCGGTGGGCCAGATCCCCCGCCGAATCCGCCGATGGCAGCGACGCGAACCGGCGCCTCCCCTCGCCCCCCTGCACCAAGTACACCACCGCCCCGCAGAACGCCACCGTCAGCACCGCATACGAAAGCATCATCACCGAAACGTGCAACGTCAGCAGCGGCCCATTCTGCAGCGCCGGAATGAGCGGCACGATCTCCTTCGGAAAACTCGCGGCGATGCCCAACATCGCCACCACGATCGGAAGCGCCAGCGCCCCGTACCGCCGATTCCCGTACACCCGCTCGAACACCAAGTACGCCGCGCAAATCGCGAACGCGAACGCCGTCGTGAACTCGTACAGATTCGAAAGCGGCGCGTACCCACGTGCCGCCCAGCGGGCCACGAACCACCCCGCCAGGAACAGCGTCGTCAGCGCAGTGAACACCGTCGCCAGCCGCCCGATACCCGCGTTCGGCCCCCCACCCGAGAGGCTCACGCTCACCGTCCCCGCGCTCGTCTGGGCCGCCACACGCCGTCCCGCCAACGATGCGCTGGCCAAGTACGCCCAGTACAGCAACGTCGCAATCGGCGCCGTCACCACCGCCGTCCAATAGAGATAGAGCGCAAGTCCTGCCACGAATCGTTCCCTACCTCACGAATGGTACCGAGTTTCGCCGTGCCGGTCAGGCGACGCGAACAGCCCCTTTACCCACCCTCCAGCCGCTCCAGGGCGGCCATCAACGCCTCCGCGCATGCCCCCTCGTACGAAGCCGCCCGGCGGAGCGCCATCGCCGCCGCCCGACGAAGGCCCGGCACCTGCACATTCCCATGGCCGCCGCTCGGAAAAGGAAAAAGCGTAATCAACGGCGAAAGCGCCTTCACCTCCTCCTCCAGCGCCCGCGCCGCCAGCCCCAGCTCCGCCGCCGCCTCGGGCAGCGCCGCCTCCAGGTCCCGCAAGAAGGCCGCGCCATCCGTGCGCGCCGCAGCCAGCACCGCCAGCGTGTAGGCATTCCCCGCCCGGTCCACCTCCACCGAGCCCTCCAACGCCTCCGCCCACGCGACCAGGCCCGCCGTCCCGCGCGGCTGCCCATCCCCTCCGCCCTCCGCCCCGGCCAGCAAATTCAACGCCGTGCCGAGCGCCTCCACCACCACCCTCGGAGCCACCTCCACCGCCTCCACGGGCGCCCAGAGTTCCACCTCGCCCAGCGGCGCCCAGGCCTCCCACGCCACGAACGGCCCCACCTCCTCCGTAAGAATGTCCTGCACGAAGAACCCGCCCCGCCACCGGTCGTACCCGTCGATAATCCCGAACTCGTGCAAGTGGAGATCCCAGCCAATCAGCGGCACCCCAGCATCCAGCCGCTCCACCGCCCAGGCCACCGCCGCCTCCTTCGTCTCCCCACTCGCCACCGCAGCGAAACGCTCGAACCGCAGCCCCGTCCGCGCATAGCGGCTCACCATCGCCCCACGGTCGAAGCTCGCCGGCCCGCTCGGCAGCGCCACCACCCCCGCCTTCGAGCCCAAGCAGAAGTGAAACGCGTGGCCCGTCAGCCCCATCACCGCATGACGCGGCAAATCGATGCCCGCGTGCCGGAGCACCCCCTCCAGCGCCCCCGCAGCGCTCGACCAGTTCGGAGCCAGCTCCACCCCTCCAATGCGACCCATCCCCTCCAGTCTACCCCGCCGGCGGCCCGCCCCCAGTCAGCCGCCCCCTTTTGCCTTCCGCAGCGGTCCGTACAATGCGGCTTCACCCGCGTGGAGGGCGAACATGTCCGACTACCAAATCACGACGCTCCCCAACGGCCTCCGCATCATCACGGCCCACATGCCCGCCACCCAGGCCGTCTCCGTCAACCTCTTCGTCGGCGTCGGCTCCCGCTCCGAGCCCCGCCACCTCAACGGCATCACCCACTTCCTCGAGCACATGGTCTTCAAAGGCACCGAAAAGCGTCCCACCGCCATCCACATCGCCCAGGAAATCGAAGGCGCCGGCGGCACCCTCAACGCCTACACCAACAAAGAATTCACCTGCTACTGGAACATCGTCCCCTTCGACCGCTTCCCCGTCGCCATCGATGTCGCCGCCGACATGCTCCTCCACTCCAAGCTCGAAGAAGAAGAAATCCAGCGGGAATGCCCCGTCGTCCAACAAGAACTCAAGCGCAACCACGACAACCCCGCCGCCTGGGCAGCCAGGCTCATCGGCCAGGCCGTCTATGGCCCCCAACCCGCCGGTTGGGACGTCGGCGGAACGGTCGAACTCGTCGCTACCTGGAAACGGGAAGACTTCATCGGCCACATCCGCGAGTGGTACAAACCAGGCAACATCGTCCTCTCCGTCGCCGGCAACGTCACCCACGAACGCGTCCTCGAATTCGCCATCCCCCTCCTCGGCTGCATGGAGCCAGGCCCCATCCCACCCGTCCAGCCCTACGACCCCACCATCACCGGCCCCCGTGTCGTCGCCGAATCCCGCCCCATCGACCAATGCACCCTCTACCTCGGGCTCCCCATCTTCGGCCGCGACGACCCCGACCGCTACATCCGCCGCATCCTCAACGACGTCCTCGGCGCAGGCATGTCATCCCGCCTCTTCCTCGAAGTCCGCGAGCGCCGCGGCCTCGCCTACTCCGTCTCCTCCGGCTACGGCTACCTCGCCGACGCCGGCGTCTTCACCATCTCCGCCGGCGTCAACCGCGACCGCCTCCGCGAAACCATCCAAGTCTGCCTCGCCGAAGCCGACCGCCTCGTCGCAGAGCCCGTCCCACCCGACGAACTCCGCAAAGCCAAAGACCACAACATCGGCCGCTTCCGCCTCTCCCTCGAGACCGCCTACGCCATCGGCCAGCGCAACGGCGAGCTCCTCCTCACCAAAGGCCGCGTCGAAACCATCGACGAAGTCGTCGCCGCCATCGAAGCCGTCACCGCAGACGACATCCAGCGCGTCGCCGCCCGCATCTTCGACCGCGCCAAGCTCCACGCCGCCGTCGTCGGGCCCGACCTCGACGAAGCCGAGATCGAAGCCGCCCTCGGCTAACCGCTACCAAATCTCCGGCGACCACGGCTCGGGCGTCCAACGGAACAAACGCCCCAGCCGTCGCACCGTCCCCTCGTCCGCCTCGATCCGCCCCGCCCGCCAGAGCGCCAACGCGCTCGCCTGCCCGAAGTACAGCGCCCCCAGCTCCTCCGCTCCGAGCGTCACCTCCGCCGACTCCGTCGTCGGGCGGCAGCGCGCACCCTCGGGGCCGCCCTCGATCACGAAACGCCCCGCCGCATAGCCCCCAAAATCATCGCATACCTCCAACACCAGCCCCCCCTCCGCCGCGAACCTTCGCCCCTCCAGCGCCCCCGCCACATCCATCACCCGGCACCAGAGCGCATCCACCGGGCGCCGCTCCAGCCGACGCGCGTCATCCAGCAACCAAAGGAGCGCATCGTCCAACGGCCGCATCGATGCCCTCACCCGCTGCACCAAGTCCACCCCGAAGACGAACTCCCAGAGCGCCGCCTCCGCGCCACCGTCCACCCCCGCCAGCTCCACCACCTCCACCTCCCCAGCCGGGAGCCCCGCTGCTTCCCCACGCCGGACCCGATAGCGCACATAGCCGATCGTCGTTCCGCCCTCCACCAAGCTCACGAAAAACGATCGGCTCCAGTCCGGCCCCACCCGTTCCTCCGCCGGCAACGCATGCTCCTCCCACCAGGCCGCCGACCGTGAATGCAGCCCCGCCCGCTGTCCCCGTACCGCCTCCCAGACCGCCGGCCACGCCCCGAGCGCCTCCTCCCTGCTCACCAGACGCGGGCGCCCGCGCGCCCCCGGGTGGCTCCGCAACCGCGCATGCACCCGATCGATCGCCACGCTCACCCACTGTTCCGTCGCCAACCCATAGCCGAAGCGACCATAGATCGGCGCCTCCGATGCCCAGAGCGCCGCGATCGCCTCGCCCCGCTCGCGGATCCGCCGGAGCTGCTCCGTCATCAGCGCCGTCAACACCCCCCGGCGCCGGTGCGTCGGAAGCACCCCCACCCACGTCACCCCCGCACACGGGAGCGAACCGCCCGGCACCGACATCTCGAACGTGAACACCCCAGCCGAACCCACACAAAGCCCGTCCTCCCACGCCGAGAGCTGCCGCTCTCGCTCCGCGATGCGCGCCGCCCGCTCCCGGCGACCCGGTTCCGCCTGATGACCGAAAGCCGTGGCATTCACCCCAAGGAACGCCTCGAACTCCTCCTCCGCCGGCGTTCGAACCTCGAAACCCATTGTGGCCTCCTTCGCGAACCCCCACTGTACCCCTCCCCCCAGACGCAGTCACCGCCCGTCAGAGCCCATCCGGAACCTCGGACACCACCCCGAACGTCTTCCACCCCACCATGTCCCGATTCCCGCGCGCCGCTCGCTGGCTCGCCATGCTCACCCTCCCCGCCCTCACCCTGGCAGGAGCCCAGGCCCAACCCGCCCGCCACGGGCCCCCTTCCCCCACCGCCTCCCCACCCACCGCACCCACCCCGGCCACACCCCCGCCCGAAATCCTCCACCTCGCCCTCCAAGCCCAGCCAACCGACGCTCCACCCACCATCCTCGCTGCCAGCCCCGCCACCTGGCCCAGCACCTGCCTCGGGCTCGCCCCACCCGGCGCCGTCTGCGCCCAGGCCCTCACCCACGGATGGATTCTCACCCTCGGCGCCCCCCACGATATCCCCACCACCATCCACGTCGGCGGCGGCATCGCCATCGTCTCCCCGGGCCCCTAGCGAGCGGGCAGGTACAATGGGGCCGTGGACGGCTTTACCCTCTCCCCGATCGAACCGCCCCTCCGTTCCCCCATCGTCATCCTCGCCTTCACCGGTTGGAGCGACACCGGCACCGTCACCACCGATGCCGCCAACCACATCGTCGATGTCCTCGGTGGACAACAGTTCCTCCAGGTCGACCCCGAAGACTACTACGTCTTCACCGACACCCGCCCCACCGTCTCCATCGACGAAACCGGCATCCGACGCCTGCATTGGCCCGAAAACGCCGCCTTCGCCGTCCGTACCGAGAACGGCGACCACGACCTCGTCGTCATCCGCGGCATCGAACCGAACCTCCGCTGGCGTACCTTCGCTAGCCGCCTCGCCGAAGCCATCGTCCCCCTCCGGCCCTTCCTCGTCTGCACCCTCGTCGCGCGCCCCGCCGCCACGCCCCACACCCGCCCCATTCCCGTCACCGGCTCCAGCGCCGACCCACGCCTCGCCGCCCGCTACGGCCTCGGCCGCTCCCTCTACCAAGGCCCGACCGGCATCGTCGGCGTCATCCACGACGTCCTCCGCCGCCAAGGCCTCGACCTCGTCAGCCTCGCCGCCGGCGTCCCCCACTACCTCAGCATCGACGAAAACCCCCCAGCCACCCTCGCCCTCCTCCGCGCCCTCCAGCCGATCCTCGGCTTCCCCATCCCCGAGGGCGACCTCGAACAGCGCGCGCACGCCTTCGTCGAACGCGTCAACGACGCCTCCAGCGGCGACGACCAAGTCGGCACCTACGTCCGCACCCTCGAAGCCCAGTACGAAGACGACCTCGACGACGAAGGCACCAGCGACGAACAACCAGGCCGCAGCGAGCTCCCCTCCGCCGACGACATCCTCAAAGACGTCGAAGACTTCCTCCGCGGCAGCGGCGACCGCTAGCGGCCTGCTCGCCCACACCCACTACGGGAAATCGCTCCCCGGAATACTCTCCGGGTCGCGCACCAGCTCGTCCCATCGCCGGCGAATCACATCCAGCGGCGCCGGCGGCGGCGTCCAAGGCAGCCCGCGAACGATAACCCCCCGATTCGGAGCGTGCTCCACCAACCCCTCGCTCTCCAGCCGCCGAAACGCCTCCCGAACCGGCGTCTGGCTCACCCCCCAGCGCGCAGCGACCTCCTCCTGCCGAAGGTGCTCCCCCTCCCGGATGTGCCCAGAAAGGATTGCCGCCTGCAGCGCCTCGTACACCAGCTCCGCCTTCGTCTTCCGTGGGTTCCGCGTCGCCATACACCCAAGCATACCCCATCGCCGCCACCGTACCCCCCAACCCCGGCCGCCAGCCTGCCATCAGGGAATCACCCGCCCAACCTCAGCACCCTCCCACCGCCCCTCAGGGTCTTCCCCCAATCCCGACCGCTACCCCGCCCCCCTACCCTGGAAGCACCCACGCCTCGGGGCATCGCCATGATCAAACTCACCCGCATCGATGGCACCGAGTTCTACCTCAACCCCGACCTCTTCGAGGTCCTCGAAGCCTCCCACGATACCCACATCACCCTCACCAACGGCCACCGCTACGTCTGCCAGGAATCGCCCGACACCATCATCGAGCGCATCGCTGAGTTCCGCCGGAAGAGCATCGGCGCCATCCGAAGGAGCGCCTGATGGACCTCGCGACGGTCATCGGCCTCGCTGTCGCCGTCATCGGCATCATCGGCGGCAACATCCTCGAAGGCGGCGACCCGATGAAGCTCATCAACCTCCCAGGCTTCTTCATCGTCGTCCTCGGCTCCTTCGGCGCCGTCATGATCTCCCAGCCCCTCTCCGTCATCGTCGGCCTTCCCAAATTCATCCTCAAAGCCTTCTTCGGCAGCTCCAGCCACGACTCCGCCGAGACCGTCGAACTCTTCGTCCAGATGGCCGACAAAGCCCGCCGCGAAGGCCTCCTCGCCCTCGAAGCCGACGTCGAAAAAATCCACGACCCGTTCACCCGCAAGGGCGTCCAGCTCATGATCGACGGCACCGACCCCGAACTCCTCCGCGAAATCATGGAGATCGAGCGGGAATCCATGAAACACCGCCACGAAGGCAACTTCGCCGCCCTCGAATTCATGGGCGGCATCGCGCCCACCATCGGCGTCCTCGGCGCCGTCATGGGCCTCATGGGCGTCATGTCCCACCTCGACGAGCCCGACCACATCGGCCCCGGCATCGCCACCGCCTTCGTCGCCACCTTCTACGGCGTCTTCACCGCCAACGTCCTCTGGCTCCCCCTCGCGAACAAACTCAAGAACAACTCCAAACACGAGCTCCACGCCCTCGACGTCGTCATCGAAGGCCTCATGTCCATCCAAGCCGGCGACAACCCACGCATCGTGCGCGAAAAACTCGAAGGCTTCCTCCAGCCCTCCGCCCGCGGCAAAAAGGCCGACCACGCCGAGGCCCGCAAGGAGGCCGCATGAGCCGCAAAGCCCCCGAAGCCGAAAAACCCGAAAACCACGAACGATGGATCGTCTCCTACGCCGACATGGTGACGCTCCTCTTCGCCCTCTTCGTCGTCCTCTACGCCACCAGCGACGCCAACCCTCAAAAACTCCAGTCCGTCCGCGTCTCCATCGAACAGGCCTTCTCCATCGGCGTCCTCCAAGGCTCCAACGGCTCGTCGGCCGTCCTCAACCAGGGCGGCGGCCTCACCCCCAGCCTCAACGACATCCGCTCCAACACCTTCGAAGGCCTCAACCAAACCCTCTCCCAATTCGCCGCCGCGAACGGCCTCGAGGGCAAAATCCAGCTCCGCTCCGATGCCACCTCCATCACCATCTCCCTCGCCGATAACCTCCTCTTCGACCCTGGCAGCGCCGAGCTCCGCCCCGGCAGCGTCGACGTCCTCCTCCAAGTCGCCGATGCCCTCCGCGGCCTCCCCAACCAGCTCCGCATCGAAGGCCACACCGACAACATCCCCCCCAACACCCCCGAATACCCCACCAACTGGGAGCTCTCCACCGCCCGCGCCACCCGCGTCCTCCGCGTCCTCGTCGAACAGGGCGGCCTCCAGCCCGCAAAACTCTACGCCGCTGGCTACGCCGATACCCGGCCCCTCGCAGCCAACGATACCCCCGAAGGCCGCGCCCTCAACCGCCGCGCCGATATCGTCATCCTCTACCCCACCCTCCAAGACCTCCAAAAAGCGCTCGCAGGCAACAAAAAGGACTAGGCCATGTTCAAAGACAAAAAAATCCTCGCCGGCGGTGCCGTCCTCTTCGTCGCAGCCTTCTGGTTCTACATCAAGCCCAACTACATGGACCCCAAACCACCGCCCGTCTACACCCAAGAACAGATCGACGCCGCCCCCCGCCCCACCGTCTTCATCGGCAAAGCCTCCGGCGGCCATAGCAAAACCAACGCCCCCGACGGCATCGTCCTCAACCTCGCGCCCTCGGGCACAACCCAGCGCTACGTCAAACTCGTCATGGCCCTCGAATTCGGCCCACAAACCCCTCCGTGGGTCGGCCTCACCACCGACCAGCTCGCCGCCAAGAACGCCGAGTTCGCCCACCACCTCGAACCCGAAATGCACAAAATCCTCGACGCCATCGCCAACGTCATCGGCTCCCACACCGCCGAAGAAGTCTCCACCGTCGAAGGCAAAGAAAAACTCAAAGCCGAACTCATCGAAGCCATCAACCACCACCTCCACGGCGACAAAGTCGAACACATCTACTTCGAAACCTTCATCGTCCAATAAGCCAGCAGGAGCACCCCCATGGCCGACCCAGTCGACGTCCTCGCCCAGCTGCTCTCGCACCAGCAAGCCGCCACCCTCCAAACAGTCGGCCAGCGCGCATGGGAGACCACCGCCCGCGCCCTCCAAACCATCCAGGGCGCCCCGCCCACCGTCACCCTCGGCGAAGCCCGCCTCGTCATGGCCGAAGAGATCGCCAGCGCATTCGGCGACCCCCACCTCGCCGTTCCCATCGAACTCACCACCGACAACGACCAGGCCGCCACCGCCTACCTCGTCCTCCCGACCGCAGCAGCCGCCGCCTACCTCCAGACCGAGGCCGACAACCCCGAAGACCAAGAACAGCAAACCCTCGTCGTCGCCTCCACCTTCCTCGGCCAGATCGTCCAGGCACTCAACCAGAACGTCTTCACCGCCTCCTCCAACGGCCTCATCCTCTCCTTCGACGACATCACCGCCAACACCATGGGCCAAACCCTCGCCGCCCTCGAGGACGCCTGCCTCTACCTCACCGCCACCATCGCAATCGCCCGCGAACTCCCCCTCACCCTCGTCCTCCCCGGCACCTTCCTCGACATCGTCGCCGGCGCCATGGCCAGCGCCTTCCAGGCGCCCACCGCCAGCTCCCCCCTCGAAACCGATACCCCCCTGATCACTCAGGAAGACCTCGAAGCTGCCGAACTCCTCGATGAAGGACTCAGCCGCCTCGAGGCCACCATGACAACTACCCCGAACGAACCCCAGACATCGCGCCCCACGGCATCCCACACCCCATCCCCAGCCAAACAACAGCCACCCATCACCGCCCAGCGCGCCCGATTCACCCCCCTGCCCGACCCCGGTTCCCGCGAGCACACCGCCGGCATCGAGCTCCTCGCTGGCCTCGAAATGAACGTCACCGTCGAACTCGGCCGCACCAAGCTCACCGTCGCCGAAGTCCTCGGCCTCGGCCCCGGCTCCGTCATCGAACTCGACCGCATCGCCGGCGAACCCGTCGACATCCTCGTCAACGACCGCCTCGTCGCCCGCGGCGAAGTCGTCGTCGTCGACGAAAACTTCGGCATCCGCGTCGTCGAAGTCATCCGGCGCGGCCAAGAAGTCGAAGAGCCCGAGCCCGTCGCATGAACGACCCAGCCGCCCGGCGGAGGCTCACCTGGCTCCTCGCCATCGGCGGCGCACTCCTCGTCGCCGTCCTCTTCATCTCCATCGCCGCACCCGCTCGCCACGATCCCCCCTTGCCCACCCTCGTCCCCCAGAACACCACCGAGCAGCCCGCAGCCGAGCCCCCCCAAAACGGCTTCTCCCTCGGCCCCGGCGACCTCGCCTCCCTCGGCTGGCGCCTCGGCCTCGTCGTCATCGTCATCGCCGGCTCCATCGTCGTCCTCCGGTGGTGGGCCCGTCGCATCGCCGCCCCACGCAGCACCACCGGATTCCTCCGCGTCGTCGATACCCTCCCCATCGGCAGCAACCGCACCATCCACCTCCTCGCCCTCGGCGAGCGCGTCATCGCCATCGGCGCCACCCAGCAGCAGATCACCATGCTCGAAACGCTCACCCCCGAAGAAGCCGCCCACATCCTCACCCTCGCCCGAGCCCAATCCGAACCGCTCCCCCTCGGCGAATTCGCCGCCCAGCTCATCGAATCCCTCCGCCGCCACGAGCGGCGACCCACCCCGCCCCCAGAGCCGGCCATCGGCATCCAGCCACGCGACTGAGCCTTCGCGTTTTCCCACCCCCCGGATCAGGGTTTCGCCCGCCCCCGCCGTGAGGATTCCCCCCGCACCCGGTGGGATTCTCCGGATACAGGCCGCCCCCACCAATCGATACGCTCGCCTCACCATCGATTCACGGGAGCCAACGTGGCCAACCGCCAAACCCATCGGCGCCGTCGGCGCATCCTCCTCCCTTCCGCCTCGCTCGGCCTCGCGCTCGTCCTCCTCACCAGCTGCGTCCAACAGACCACCACCGCCCAGCCCCCAGCCCCCCAAGACCCCGCCACCCTCGCCCAAAACCCGAACAACGTCACCGCAGCCATCCAACTCCTCGTCCTCATCACCGTCCTCTCCCTCGCCCCCGCCATCCTCGTGATGGTCACCTCCTTCACCCGCATCATCGTCGTCCTCTCCCTCGTCCGAAACGCCATCGGCATCCCCCAGCTACCACCCAATCAAGTCCTCATCGGCCTCTCCCTCTTCCTCACCGCCTTCGTCATGGCGCCCGCCATCAAAACCATCAACCAAGAGGCCGTCCAGCCGTACCTCGCCGGCACCATCAGCCAGCAAGAAGCGTTCGAGCGCGGCGAACGCCCCCTCCGCGAATTCATGCTCCGCCAGACTCGCGAACAGGACCTCGCCCTCTTCCTCGAACTCTCCGGCAGCCCCAAACCCACCTCACCCGACGACGTCCCCACCTACGTCCTCGTCCCCGCCTTCACCATCAGCGAACTCAAGACCGCCTTCCAGATGGGCTTCGTCATGTTCGTCCCCTTCCTCATCATCGACCTCGTCATCTCCTCCGCCCTCCTCAGCATGGGCATGATGATGCTCCCCCCCGTCATCGTCTCCCTCCCCTTCAAAATCCTCCTCTTCGTCCTCGTCGATGGCTGGTATCTCATCGTCGGCTCCCTCGTCGGGAGCTTCGCCTAGGAGGCACCCATGAACGAAGGCGTCATCCTCGCCCTTATGCGCGAAGCCCTCACCGTCGGGATGCTCATCGGCGCCCCCGTCCTCGGCACCACCCTCGTCGTCGGCATCGTCGTCTCCATCGTCCAGGCCGCCACCCAAGTCAACGAAGCCACCCTCACCTTCGTCCCCAAACTCATCGCCGTCTTCGTCGCCCTGCTCATCTTCGGCCCGTGGATGATGGCCACCCTCCTCGATTTCTCCGCCGGCATCCTCGCCAACATGGCCACCTACGGGCGCTGACCATGACCATCGACCTCTCCCCCGAGGCCACCTACACCTTCCTCCTCATCCTCATCCGCACCGCCTCCATGCTCGTCGCCTCGCCCCTCCTCTCCCACCGCGGCATCCCCGCCCAGGCCAAGATCGGCTTCGCCGTCTTCACCGCCCTCGTCCTCACCCCCATCACCCCACTCCCGAGCGGCCGAGCCCCCGAAACCCTCGGCCGCCTCGTCGATGACGTCCTCCGCGAAGCCCTCTTCGGCCTCGGCCTCGGCCTCTCCATGAACATCGTCCTCATCGGCCTCCAGATGGCATCCCGCATCATCGGCCTTCAAGTCGGCTTCGGCCTCGGCGCCGTCTTCGACCCCATCACCGGCACCGAATTCGGCGTCTTCGACCAGTTCTACTCCCTCCTCGTCACCCTCGTCTTCTTCGCCATCGACGGCCACCACCTCGTCGTCCAAGCCCTCGCCGAAACCCTCCAGGCCGTGCCCCCCGGCACCTTCGACCCCTTCGCCATCACCCCCTCCGGCATCACCGCCCTCGTCGCCGGCCTCACCGTCACCGCCCTTCGCATCGCCATGCCCATCATGGCCGCCCTCCTCCTCACCGATGTCGGCATGGGCATCGTTGCCCGCACCGTCCCACAGGTGCAGATCCTCATCGTCGGCGCCCCCATCAAGATCGGCATCGGCCTCCTCGTCCTCGGCGCCTCCCTCCCCGTCGCCATGCAGCTCATGAACGCCGTCTTCGGCGCCTCGCTCACCGGCTCCACCCGCGTCCTCCTCGGAGGTGCCAGCTAGATGGCCGGCGAGCGCACCGAAGCCCCGACCCCCAAGCGCCTCCGCGACGCCCGCCAAAAAGGCGAAGTCGCCCACAGCGACGAAGTCGTCTCCATCGGCGTCCTCCTCCTCGCCATCCTCTCCCTGCGCATGCTCGGCCCCCAACTCTGGGAGAACATGGCCGCCATCCTCGTCCAGGGCCTCGCCCAGCCCGTGCCCCAGCTCACCCCCGAGTCTGCCCAGCAACTCGGCCGCCAGACTGCCTGGCAGCTCGTCCGCGCCCTCCTCCCCCTCCTCGCCGTCGTCGCCCTCTCCGCCATCGCCCTCAACCTCGCCCAGACCGGCCCCCTCCTCGCCGGCCAACGCCTCAAGCCCCAGCTCTCCCGCATCAACCCCGCCGCCGGCCTCAAACGGATCTTCTCCTTCGAAGGCCTCTTCCGGCTCGCCAAATCCCTCCTCAAATTCATCATCGTCGCCCTCGTCGTCGGATTCACCCTCCGCAGCCAGCTCGCCGCCCTCGCCGAGCTCGCCGCCCTCAGCCCCGGCCACGCCACCGCCCGCCTCGCCGGCCTCGGCTTCGACATCGCCTTCCGCGCGGCCGCCGTCCTCTTCGTCCTCGCCCTCGCCGATTACGCCTGGCAGCGGCGCCAGCACCTCAAGCGGCTCCGCATGACCAAACACGAAGTCCAGCAAGAGCTCAAAGAAACCGACGGCGACCCCCACATCAAAGCCGCCATCCGGCGCCGGCGCCAGCAACTCCTCAACCGCATGATCGCCGCCGTCAAAACCGCCGACGTTGTCGTCACCAACCCCACCCATTACGCCGTCGCCCTCAAGTACGACGCCGTCTCCATGCCAGCCCCCATGGTCGTCGCCAAAGGGCAGGATTACCTCGCCCTCCGCATCCGCGACGTCGCCCGCGAAGCCGGCGTCCCCGTCCTCCAGGAACCACCGCTCGCCCGCGCCCTCCACGCCAGCGTCCAAGTCGGGCACTACATCCCCGCCAACCTCTTCCACGCCGTCGCCGAAGTCCTCGCCTGGGTCTACGCCCTGCGCAGCCGCGCCGGCCAACGCACCCCACCACCCGCCGGAGCCCCCCGATGACCGTCCAGGCCCAACCCCGCCCGGCCACCGCCGGCCTCGGCCGCCTCCTCGGCCAGACCGACATCCTCCTCGCAGCCGGCATCATCACCATCGTCGGGATGATGATCATCCCCCTCCCCGCCCCCCTGCTCGATGTCCTCCTCACCATCAACCTCGCCGTCTCCGTCGTCATCCTCCTCGTCGCCATCTACACCGAAGAGCCGCTCAAATTCTCCGTCTTCCCCTCCCTCCTCCTCATTACCACCCTCTACCGCCTCGCCCTCAACGTCTCCACCTCCCGCCTCATCCTCCTGCACGGCGATGCCGGCCAGGTCGTCCACTCCTTCGGCAGCTTCGTCGTCGGCGGCAACCTCGTCGTCGGACTCGTCGTCTTCCTCATCCTCGTCGTCATCCAATTCGTCGTCATCACCAACGGAGCCGGCCGCGTCGCCGAAGTCGCCGCCCGCTTCACCCTCGACGCCATGCCCGGCAAACAGATGGCCATCGATGCCGACCTCAACGCCGGGCTCATCAACGAAGAACAAGCCCGCGAGCGGCGCAAAGCCATCGGCCAAGAAGCCGACTTCTACGGCGCCATGGATGGCGCCTCCAAATTCGTCAAAGGCGATGCCATCGCAGGAATCGTCATCATCCTCGTCAACATCGTCGGCGGGCTTTCCATCGGCATCCTCCAGCAGGGCGTCGGCCCCGCCGAAGGCCTCGACCTCTACGCCAAGCTCACGTGAGCTTGGCGTAGAGGTCGAGGCCTTCGGCGGGGCC
>NZ_DAOUBJ010000101.1:0-47582 GCF_034432735.1 Tepidiforma sp.
ACCGATGACCTCAAGGTCGTGTTCGCGGACGGCACCGAGCGGCCGGCCGTGCTCATCGGCCACGACCACCCATTCAACGACATCGCTGTGCTTCAGGTTGCTCCAGTTGGGCTCAGCGTCATGGAGATTGGGGATTCGTCGCGCCTCGAACCGGGCGAAATGGTGGTCGCAATCGGGAATCCGCTCGGCGAGCTTTACGGCTCGGTGAGCATGGGGGTCGTCAGCGGCGTCAATCGTTCGCGCATCCTGGACGGAATGCGACACGATGACATCATCCAGACCGATGCGGCGGTCAACAATGGCAATAGCGGCGGGGCGCTCGTCAACCTCGCGGGTGAACTCGTCGGATTGCCAACCACGATCCTGCGCCAAACTTCGGGGGGCCAAGCGATCGAAGGCATCGCCTTCGCCATTCCTTCGAACCGCGCCATGGCAGTCGCAGAAGCGATCATCGCGGCCCGAGGCCCGATTCCACGTCCGACGCTCGAGCTCGAACACATCGACCTCAACGAGGAGGTAGCAGCCCGACTCCCAGCGCTCACAACGAAGTCGGGGGCGGTGATTCTCGGCATCCGCCAAGGCGGGGCTGCGGCCGAGGCGGGCGTTCGTGCTGGTGATGTCATCGTCCAGCTCGGAGACACGCCGGTCGACGGACAGACGCCACTGCTCAACGCGCTCGCGATGCACAGGCCGGGCGACGTCGTCAAAGTTGTCCTCAATCGGAATGGCCGGATAATCGAGACCGAGGTTCGCCTTGCACAACGATGAATCGTCTCGTCATTCGCGCCCGGGAGCCCGCCGCCGATGATCGGTGGCGGCGGTCGCCTGCCTTGGGGAGCGGGCGGAGCCAGCCAAGGTCTGCGTGGCGGGCGGGCCAAGCCTCCGACGGCGCGCATCGCAGCACTCGCAGCCATCCTTTTCGGAGTCGCGCTGCTGGGTTGGTTCACCTATGGCCAGCTGTGCGGCGGCGACGACTGCGTCAGCGTTTACTGTCCATCCAACCGCGACATCGCCGCGCCCGACGGTTACGAGTTCGCCTCGCGGATCTTCGAGCGGAACCCCGAGGCGGTTCCCACCGAGACGGGGTTCGACATCCAGGTCCAGGCCGCCTTGCTCCGTCCGGCCACCGACGGCCGGATGTTGAGCTTTTTTCGTTATGACGAGTCAGCTCAGCGCTGGGAGCCGGTAGCTCCAGCAGTGCTCGACGCTCAGGGCAAGGTGGTCACCGGGACTTTCAAAGACGCGCCAGCGGTGATCGCGGTGCTCCGGCGCAATACACCGGCAGGCGAGGTCGTAGCGTATCTGCCTCATAACGCGCCACTCAATCCCCAAGCGGCCCCACACGTGACGATCGTTCACCCTATCGACTTCGCACCGCTCGCGGACGGGAGCGTCGGCGGGGAGCTGAGTCGAACGGTCGCGCAGAATGCCGGGTACGAGGTGTATCCGGTCGTGGCGGCGAATGCATCGGTTCAAGGACAGGTGGCAGTCGTGGAGTCGCTCCTCGCCGATGCTCGCTCGCGGACGAACCACGTGCAGCAAATCGTCGCCAAGGTCAACGAACTGGGGCTGCCGGGTATCGATATCGCCTACCTCGATTTGCCGGCTACCCAGCGGACGTCGTTCACGCTCTTCATCGGCGAACTCGCTGAACGACTGCATCAGCAAGGCAAGAAGCTCACCATCACGTTACCGTCGCCGATCAAGGCCCAGAATCGAATCGACGAGGGCGCATACGACTACCAGGCGATCGCCGAGCGTGTGGACCTCATCAAAATCGCACCGTATCGCGACCAGGCCACCTATCGCCTCGTCATGCCCGAAGTTCTGCAGTCACTCGTGGACCGCGTTCCGCCTTCGAAACTGGTGCTCACGATTTCGCCCTACGCGACGGAGACTGGCGGTGAGACGATCAACCGACTCACGCTCGCTGACGCGATGAACATCGCAACTCGTGTCTCCATTCGCGCACAGGCCGACGCGATCGTGACCAATACCCAGATCGACGTCGCTGGGACGAACATCGACCGAGACGAGGGGCTCACCGGAGTTCGCTGGTATCCGGAAACGGCGACAGTGGCGTTCAGCTACAAACAGCCTCAGGGTGGCGGCAGCCGGACGGTGTACCTCGAAAATGTATTCAGCGTCGGATTCAAACTCGAGCTCATCCCGACGTATCGACTCGGCGGAGTCGCCATCGAGGATGCGTCCGAAAACGTATTGCTCGGAGATATATGGCCTGCCGTCATTCCGTTCGTCACCAGTGGCCTCCCGACGCTGCTCCAGCCGAATCCCGAGGACCTCAAGCCACGCTGGTCGGTCAGCGGCGGCACGATCGAAGACACCGGGCGAGGGTCGGCGCGTTGGTTCACACCTGCCGAGCCGGGGAACTACACGATTTCGCTCACCCTCAGCGATGGAGCAGCGCTCTTCGAGAACTCGGTCGACGTCGTGGTTCGGCCACGCCAGTCGGCAAACCCAACATCGACCCCGACCACGAGGAACTGAAATGACCACTCGGGGCGTGCGGGTTGCCGGCGGCAGTGCTCGCGGAGTACCACTCGCCGAACCGAAAGGGATTCGGCTTCGGCCGACTTCGGGGCTCGTGCGGGAGGCGATCTTCAACATCCTTTCCACGTCCGTCGAAGGTGCCCGCATACTCGACCTTTACGCTGGGACAGGTGCGCTCGGAATCGAGGCGCTCAGCCGTGGCGCAGCTCGAGCGACGTTCGTCGAAGGCGAAGCTGCCTGCGTCGACGCGATCCTGCAAAGCCTCGCGAGGACCGGATTCAGCGACCGCGCAGCGGTGCTGCGGACCCGACTTCCGGGTGCCCTCGACCGCCTCGATGGGCCGTACGACCTCATCTTCCTCGACCCGCCCTACGACGATCCGGCGCGGGAAGAAGTCCTGGCGCGACTGAGCCGGTTACTCGCTCCGGGTGGTCTGGTCGTCTACGAGCATGGAAGTCGATACAATCCGCCGGTGCGGCCGCTGGGGCTCGAACTCCGCGACCGGCGCGTTTACGGTGACACCGCCGTCGCGTTCTACCGCCACTTGGAGGGGTAATGAGGATCGCAGTCTACCCGGGCGGGTTCGACCCGGTCACCAATGGACACCTTGACCTCATTGTACGCATGACTCACCTGTTCGACAGGGTCATCGTTGCCGTGGTCAAAGGGCGGGACAAAGCGACGATGTTCACCTGGGAAGAGCGCATCGACATGGTTAAAGAGGCCGTTGCGAACCTCCCAACCGTCGAAGTCGAGGGATTCGACGAAATGACCGTCGAATTCGCCAAGCGGAAGGGCGCGGTCGCCATCGTGCGAGGTATCCGGGCCGTCAGCGACTTCGAGGTCGAGTTCGACATGGCGATGATGAACCGCAAAATGGCGCCTCACCTCGAGTCCGTCTTCCTGATGGCCAATCAAGAATTCCTGTACATCAGCGCGAGCCGAATTCGCGAAGTATCGCGCCTCGGGTACGATGTTGCCGACTTGGTGCCGCCACATGTTCGGGCGGCCCTCCGCCGAAAACTCGGCCAGGAGTAGCCGTGAGCCCGGAAGGGGCGCAGCTCGAGTTTCTAGAGCTCATCGACGAGCTGGAACAGCTCGTGCTCGAATCGCGCCGCCTGCCCGTTGGCGGGAACCTCGTCGTCGATCGGCGGCGCCTGCTCGACCTGATCGACCAGCTTCGGCTCGCCATTCCGGCCGACCTGAAACAAGCCCGCCAGATTCTCGAAGCTCGGCAACAGATCATCGACTCGGCCCACCAAAGCGCGCGACGTACTATGGAACGCGCCGAGCTGGAGCGCGCGCGGATGCTCGACGAGCACGCGGTAACGCGGGCCGCCGAGGAGCGAGCCCAGCAGCTGCTCATGGACGCGGAGGCCCGCGCCCGCCAAATTGTCGCCGAGGCAGATGCGACCGCTGCAGCCCACCTGAGCGAAGCGGCCGAGGCAACGCGACAGGAGCTGGAAAACCTCAATCGTTACACCCGAGAAGTCCTCGGTCGCGTAGAGCGATTGCTCACTCAGCTGCTCGGCTCCGTACAGGAAAACCTCGAACAGCTCGACCGCGAATCGAATTGAGCAGACTCCCCCAAAGCCTTTGTCCTTGCGAATCTAGACGCGCTATATTTCACAGGAAGGTTCACGTCTTGCGATGTGATAGAACGTCGATGAAGGAGTTCCGAGACATGGCAGTGTTTTCGGTCATCAAGGACAGCGAAGCCCCACGACCAGCTCGCCAGACTGGGCGCCTTGCCGCTCGCATGCGTGAGTACGAGAAGTACGTGGAACAGGTTTCGCAGGGAAAGGTGGGGAAGCTCGTCCCCTCACCCGGAGAAACCCCTCGGGCCATTGCCATGCGAGTGAGCCGGGCAGCGCGCCGGATTGAAAAGAATGTCAACACGTGGGTGGTCGACGGGGTGGTTTATTTTACGGTCTCCTGACGAACTTCGAAGGCGCGGCTTGGCGGATCGACTGGCGTCCACACCAAGCCAAAGGGGGATTCGCTCGATGGCGAATCCCCCTTGTTGTTATGGCGGCGGAATTGGTTCGAGTGAGCGCTCAGCGCCGCTCGGCGACCGCCGCTTCAGCGTCGCTGGAAACCAGCGCGAACGAGGGTGCCTCGCGCCGGGCCCGGGCCGGCGTTTCGGCCGGAACCGCCTCGGAAGTCCGAGCGGTCGAACGGGTCACGAGGTCGCTGCTCTTTTGCGTTGTATCCACATTGCCGGAAAGGGAAGCCCCTTCCTCGACCACGAGGATCGGGGCGCGGATCGTACCTGTCACCACCGCCGTCGACGTGATGGTCAGCCGCGCAGTGCATACCACGTCGCCTTCGACCCGCCCCTTGATGGTCGCCTCGCGCGCATGAATGCGCGCGCGAGCCGCCGCATCCTTTTCCAAGGTGAGCATGCCGCGGCAAATCACCTCGCCGCTGACGGCACCTTCGATGCGCAGGTCCTGCTCGGTCTCGAATCGCCCGTCGAACGATGAATGGCGGTCGATGGTGCTCTCGCTTCGAACCGGCGCCTCCGCCCTGGGGTCTTCGGTGCGAGGATTCGGGCTTGCGGGGCGGGGTGCCGTACCTCGGACATACGAGCCCTCGGGAGCGGTCGCCCCGTAGAGCTCGGAATCGGCGGCGGGCCGTTCGTTTTCGTACCTGGTTATCGTTTCGGGGTGGTAGCCGACTTCGCGGGGATTCTTCTTGATTTGCATGAAGTCTCCTTCGAGGGCGAGCGCTTGCGGGCTGCGCATCCCCTCCACGTGAACCCTACTGCCGCGGCCACGGAACGTCCACCCACGAATGTAAACTCCCGGTGATTTTGATGGCTAACCTGAGCGACAAAACACTCAAACCACCAGGTTGACCAGCTTCCCGGGGACATAGATGACCTTCCGCGGCTGCCGGCCCTCGAGCACAGCAGCGATCCGCCCGAGATCGCGCGCTCGGGCAACCACGAACTCCTCGTCGGCATCAGCGGGCACAACCAACCGGTCGCGAACCTTGCCATTCACCTGGACGGCGATTTCCACTTCGACATCGCGCGCGAGCTCAGGGTTCGCCTCTGGCCAGGGCTGGAAGTGGATCGAGTAAGGACCGCCGATGCGTTGCCAGAGCTCTTCGGTGATGTGGGGGGCGAGCGGCGCGGTGAGGAGCAGAGCCGTGCGGATGCCCTCGTCCCATGCTGAGCGGTCGACCGGCCCACTTTCGCGGGCCCGGTGGAGCGCCGACGTGTGCTCCATCAGGCGCGAGATCATCGTATTGAAGCGGAACTGCTCGATATCTTCGGTCGCCGAGATGATGGTCTTGTGAGTCATGCGGCGGAGCTCTCGCGTCGCCGGGGCGTCCGGTGCATCGGTCAACTCAACGTCGTCGACAACGAGCGACCAGAGTCGGTGAAGCCACCGGCTGATGCCAGCCATGCCCGTGGGGTTGTACGGGCCGCCCTGGTCCCACGGACCGACGAACATGAGCTGGCAACGGAAGCAATCCGCGCCCCACTGGGCGACCTGCTCGTCCGGGGCGACCACGTTCCCGCGGCTTTTCGACATCCGGTTGCCGTCGGGGCCCAGGATGACACCTTGATTGAAAAGCCGAAGCATCGGCTCATCCCCTTCGACCATGCCGAGGTCGCGAGCTGCCTTCCAAAAAAAGCGCGTGTAGAGCAGGTGCATCACCGCGTGCTCGGCGCCGCCGGTGTACTGGTCGACAGGAAGCCACTTGTGCGCGAGCTCCCTTCGGAAAGGCGCTTCATCGTTGTGCGGGTCGATGTAGCGCATCTGGTACCAACTCGAGCACATGAACGTGTCCATCGTGTCCGTCTCGCGCCGAGCAGGACGCCCATCGATCGGGCACGGCACATTGACCCATTCCTCCACCTGGGTGAGCGGCGACTGGCCCGTGGGGTCGAACCGAACATTCTCGGGGAGAAGGACGGGCAAATCTTTCTCGGGCACGGGAACGATCCCATGGTCCGGGCAGTGAATCATGGGAATTGGGGCACCCCAGTAGCGCTGCCGGGAGATTAGCCAATCACGCAGTCGGTAGGTAACGGTCGCCCGGCCGATGCCCTGCTCCTCTGCGAAGGTGACGACGCGGCGAATCGCCTCCTCGGCCGGCGTGCCATCGAACGGGCCGGAGTTGATCATCCTGGTACCGCGGGTGAACGCCGCCTCGAGCGGCTTCGTGACGTCCACTTCGGGGTGGTCGAACACAGGGACGACGGGAAGCCCGTATTTTCGCGCGAACTCGAAGTCGCGCTGGTCATGCGCCGGGACGGCCATGATGGCCCCGGTCCCGTAGGTGACCAGTACATAATCCGCGATCCAAATTGGAATACGTCGACCGTTGAACGGATTGATCGCGTATGCCCCGGTGAAAACGCCGGACTTTTCCCGTTCCGTCGAAAGGCGCTCGATTTCCGTCTCTCGGCTCGTGCGAACCCGATACTCGTCCACCGCCGAACGCTGCTCTGCGGTCGTGATCCGTTCGACCAGCGGATGCTCAGGTGCGAGCACCATGAAGGTGGCCCCGAAAACGGTATCGGGTCGAGTGGTGAACACCTCGAGCGGCTTTTCGATGCCAGGTACGTCGATCGGGAACTCGAGCGTTGCGCCCTCCGAACGTCCGATCCAGTTTGTCTGCATCACCTTGATTCGTTCCGGCCATTCGATTCCGTCGAATCTGAGGAGCTCTTCAGCGTAAGCCGTGATGCGGAAAAACCATTGCGTCAGGAAACGCCGTTCCACGATGTCGTCCGAACGTTCGCAGCGGCCGTCGATCACCTGTTCGTTGGCGAGCACGGTCTGACAGCCTGGACACCAGTTGGCCGCTGCCTCGGCGCGATAAGCGAGCCCTTTTTCGTAGAACTTCAGGAACCACCACTGCGTCCATTTGTAGTACTCGGGGTCGCTCGTGATGACTTCGCGGTCCCAGTCGAAGGAAGCCCCCATCATGCGGAGCTGGCCGCGCATCCTGTCGATGTTGGCGTATGTCCAAGCCTTCGGGTCGATACCACGCTTGATGGCGGCGTTTTCGGCTGGAAGACCGAAGGCATCGAATCCCATCGGGAAGAGCACGTTGTAGCCACGCATTCGCCGGTATCGGGCGGCCGCGTCGCTCGGGGCCATCGCGTACCAGTGACCAGTGTGAAGGTCCCCCGAGGGATACGGGAACATCGTGAGGGCGTACCACTTCGGGCGGGGGTCGTCGTCCGGAGCATGGTAGAGGCGATCGGCGAGCCAGCGTTCGCGCCATTTGGCTTCGATCACGGCGGGGTCGTAGCGTTCGGACATGACCTGCGGCTCCAGTGAGGGTCGTACCGGTGGAGGTAAGGGAATCGAAACGCCCCGCCGCCTCAGCGGCTGCGGGGCGAACGAAGGCGGGCCCAGATGTTCGGTCCCATGGCGAACCTCATGATACTGGCGGCCCTTCCGAAGCGTCACCGCCGCTGGCGCGCCCGCCTTCTATCGAGCGGCGCCATCCCCGCGGCCGAGAACGTGCGAGTACCCAGTCACTGACCGGCGCAAGCTCGAGAAGAAGAACCACCATGACGGCGACGAGGCAAGCCAGGAGGTACATTCGACTGGCGATGGCGAGCCCGAGGGCTGCCATCATCCAGATCGTCGCAGCGGTCGTCACACCGTGCACCGAGCGCCCCCGCTGGAACACGATACCCGCTCCGATGAAACCGATTCCTTGCACGACACCAGCGGCGACGCGGTCGTCGCCGAGCTCCAATGAAACAGCGCCGAAGAGGGTTGCGGCACCGCACACGAGCGCGTTGGTCCGAATGCCGGCCTCGTGGCCGCGGAACTCACGTTCGAGGCCGACGAAGGCCCCGAGGACCAACCCGAGCAGGACCCGGACGAAAACCGCGAGCTGTTCTTCTGCGCTCACGGCTGATAGTGGGCGACGAGGAGCGTCTCGAAATTTCGCGCCCTCGAACAAACGCGGCAGGTGAGATACCAGGCGAATATCTGGTCGGGTTGCTTGCCGTAACGCGCCTCGGCCTCATCGCGAAATCGGCCGGCCGCACGCTTCAGCTCGCCCCAGGGCGCTTCCAAAAGTCGCGTGTAGGCGAAACCTCCGGGGCGAACGACGGCAGTCGGCGCCCCATCGCCTTCGACTTCCAGCAGAACGCGGCGCCGAAAGGCGCCTTCGCTGATGAGAAGCATCGGGTCTTCGGGAACCCGCAGCCCCAGCTCTGCCGCGCGGGCGAACAGTGCCTCGCGCGCCCGATCCAAACCGATGGGCACGCCCGCGATCGCATTGACGTTCGTCGCAAGGAAGGCGATGTCGCCCCAGTCACTCTCGACGGCGTCCCACTCGGTGGCGTCGAGGACCGGACAATTGCACGCCTCGTCGGGTTGTCGATCACCGGGTTGTTGCGAGCGCGCGCTTCCGAGAGCGGGGCGGCCGTCGCCGCCGGCAAGAAGAACCTTTCGCCGAGGGCCAGTCACACCGGGGAGCATAGCAGAGGGCAGCGTCCAGCTCAGCCCTCCGTTTCGATCGCCCACACCGCCCCGAGAGGCGGGAGCTCGACACTGCCTGACGCGAGCAGGCCTTCCATCGCCCGGTTGGTGCACAACACGACGCGTCCGCGCGTGAATGGCAGCTTGGCAATGGCCGGCTCGGCGCTCGTGTTGATTGCCACCGCGACCGCCGGCGTCCCTTCCTCGCTTCGGCACCAGCTGACGACGCTATCGTCACTGCTTAGCGCACTGAGCTTGCCGCGGCGCACCGAGGACAACTCTTTTCGTAGCCAGATTGCGCGTCGGTAAAGCTCGAGGAGTGAATCGGGGTCGCCATCTTGCTCGGCAACGTTGGGCGACTCAGGGCCAAACGGCAGCCATGGCTCGCCTGTCGTGAATCCACGCCCAGGAGAAGCATCCCACTGCATCGGCGTCCGCGCAGGATCTCGGCCGATGGCGCGGAATCGGGCTGGGTCCCGCTGTCGCTCCGGTGGGATTTCGACGTCGGCCATCCCGATTTCTTCGCCGTAGTAGATGAACGGAGTATTCCGGAGCCCGAGCAAGAGCAGTACCGCGGCTCGCGCACGTTCCCGACCGCGGCCGTCGGCATCGTGGCGCGAGACGAACCGCGAGCGGTCGTGGTTGTTGAGCGCGAAGCAGGGTTGGCTGAACTCGGGGACAGATCGCTCCGCGTTGGCGATGATGCGGCGCAACACGGGCGCGTGCCACGGGGTCGGTTCGTGGCCGCGTTCGTGAATGAAGTGAAAATTGAACGCAAGGTGGAGGCCGGGCTCCTGAGGGTCGCCGTAATAGCGGGCGATCTCGTCCGGCGTTCCGAAGACTTCTCCCACGGCCACGCGGTCGGGGAACTCGTCGAACACGCGACGGATGCGGCGAACCTCGGCGTAGACGTCGGAGTAATTGTGGTTGTAGACCCACAGTTGGCTGAAGCGCTCACGGTCGCCTGGGCGCCACTCCGGATTCGGAGGGTTGTCCGGCAGTTCGGGGTGCTTGAGGATGCGCCCAACGACATCGATGCGGAAGCCGTCGACCCCGCGCTCGAACCAAAACCGGAGCGTGTCGAACATCGCTCGTTCGACCTCTGGGTTGCGCCAGTTCAGGTCCGGCTGTTCTGCGAGGAACGAGTGAAGATAGTACTGGCCAGTGACTTCATCGAAGGTCCATGCCGGCCCGCCGAAGACCGAACGCCAGTTGTTGGGTGGTGAACCGTCTGGCTTCGGGTCGCGCCACACGTACCAGTTACGCTTTGGGTTGTCCCTCGAAGAGCGAGATTCGAGGAACCAGGGGTGCTGGTCGCTCGTGTGGTTCGGGACCCAATCGAGGAGCACACGGATGCCGCGCTGATGACAAGCCCGAATCAGTCGATCCATGGTCTCGAGCGTCCCGAAATCCGGGTGCACGTCGCAATAATCCGCCACGTCATACCCGAAATCGGCCATCGGCGACGGGTAGGTTGGCGAAAGCCAGATGGCATCGATCCCGAGCGATCGGGGCGTGCCGTCGTTGAGGTAGTCCAAGCGCCGGATGATGCCTTCGAGATCGCCGATGCCGTCCCCGTTCGAATCCTGAAAGCTTCGCGGGTAGATCTGGTAGCAGACTGCTTCGCGCCACCACTCCCCGCTCGAGCGTAGGACAGTCATGTCAGGACGTCTTAGCGGCAGCTCGGACCTCCGCGAGGAGGTCGGGGTGCTCGTCGAGAAACCCGTTGGACACCGTGACGATGGATTCGAAGGGCGCTCGTCCTTCGATCACGCGCTTCAGCCATGCCTCGCCCACGAGTCGAGCCAGCTGGTCGCGGGCTTCGGATGTGTCCTCGCGACCGAGTTCTGCCAGCAGGCGGCGGGCGGCGGGCGCGTTCAACAGGATGGCGACTTCGCGCGCTTTCCAACCAGGTACGGTAACGAGGAAATTCGCCTGTGAGAAACCGAGGAACTCCGTGTCTGGACTCGGACCCTCGTAGCTGATCGCCCCGGCGGGTTCGGTGGCAACGGCCATGTCGTGGTTCCCCTCTGTTCGATGTCAGTCGTGCTGATGCGCCGTCGCGATTCGGAGCGCCTCGGGAAGTTCCGCCAGGAGCTGCGTCCGGACCTGCGTTCGGGTTTGCAGCCCCCAGATATTGATGAAGCCCACGGCGGCCGACTGGTCGTATGTGTCGCCCCGATCATAGGTAGCGAGGCCTCGGTCGTACAGCGACCGAGCGGCCCTGCGTCCAACGACGAGGGCCCGGCCGCGGTGGAGCTTGACGCGGATGGTACCGGTCACGTGGCGTTGGGTGCTCGCCACGTAGGCTGCGAGGTCCTGGTGATGGGCGCTGAACCAAAGGCCGTTGTAGATGAGCTCTGCATACTCGGTAGCGATGAGTTTCTTGAGCCTGAGCTGCTGCTTCGAAAGCGTCATCGCCTCGAGGGCGGCATGGGCAGTGTGGAGGATGGTCGCCGCGGGCGCTTCGTAGATCTCGCGGCTCTTGATGCCGACGAGCCGGTCCTCGATGTGGTCGATGCGACCTACGCCGTGGAGGCCGCCAAGGTCGTTCAGGCGCTCGACCAGCTCGACCGGCCCGAGGGCCTCGCCATCGAGGCGAACCGGGAGACCGGATTCGAACTCGATCTCGAGGTATGCCGGCGTCGCAGGCGCTTCCTCCGGGTCACGCGTCCATTCGAACGCCTCGGGGGGCGGTTCGGCCCACGGGTCTTCGAGGACACCGGCCTCGGCGCTTCGGCCCCACAGATTCTCGTCGATGCTGAACGGCCCCTTCGCACCCCATGGAATGTCCACCCCGTGCTTCTTGAGGTACTCGATCTGGTATTCGCGGGGCATCGCGTTCTCCCGGGTGGGAGCGACGATCTTGAGGGAGGGGTCGAGCGTCTGGATACCGACATCGAAGCGCACCTGGTCGTTGCCCTTCCCCGTGCAACCGTGCGCCACCGCCACCGCGCCCTCCTCGTGAGCGACATCCACGAGCAGCTTTGCCATCAAGGGCCGAGCGAGGGCCGTGGCGAGTGGGTACTGGTCCTGGTAGACAGCACCAGCAGCCAAGGCCGGAAATGCGAAATAGCGGAGGAAGTCCTCGCGCGCATCGATGACGCGCACCTTTACGGCGCCGGCGGCGAGGCCACGAGACTCGACGACAGGTTGCTCGCGGCTTTTCCCAACGTCGATGTTCAGGGCGATTACCTCGTAGCCCTGTTCGACGGTCAGCCATTTGATGGCAGTGGTGGTATCGAGGCCGCCGGAGTAGGCGAGGACGAGTTTCGGCACAGCTGGTTCCAGTCCCGAAGCGAAGTGGGTACGCCAGTAGTATCGCGCGGGGGCGCCACTAGTGCGACTTTGCGGACCGCGTGCCGATCAGCCAGCCACCGATCGCGCCAACCAGCGCTACCGCCGCGAGCGTCAGCAAAGCGCCGATGGCAGCCAAAGGCGGAAGCCGACCAGCGGTCGCCACGCCCGCCAGAAGGAACCCACCCAACCCCTGGACGATGCCAGCCGCGATGAGGATCGGGGCGGCAGCGCGGTGGGTGCGGTACCAGTTTTCCTCGTTGGCCATGGTGAACGAGGTGCGGATGCCAGCCCATCGGTTGGGGCGAAGTCGCCCCTGGCCGCCGAGCCAGCCCAGGTAGACCAGCGAACAACCCGTCAGGCCGACCAGGAGGAACAGCGCCGCGAAAGCACGGTCATCGCTCACCGCGTCCCTCCGATTCCGTTCGGGCGACGGGAAGAGCGACGAATCGCAATCGCGCCCGACACGGCGACTGCCACCGTCATGGCCGCCAGAATGAAGAGCAGAACCGCGGCAAAAGCGCCCGGGAGGGCAGCGGCGAAGGCAAAAGGCGCCACCGCCAACCCAGAAGCCGCGAGCGCGACACCGGCAAAAACGAGCCACGGACCGGGCGTGCGGTTCAGTGGGCTCACGCCGGCTTGGGTCTTGATAGTCCGCCACCCGAGCGCCGCAAGTGAAAAGCCAATGGCAGCGACGATGAGGAAGGCGAGGCCGACCAACGCGCTCACTCGCCCTCCCCGAGCAGCGCAGGCGCCGTATCCGCAAGGGCAGCTCGAAGTTCGGAAGCACTTCGCAGGGTGCCATCGTCGAGCGCTGCCTTCACGCGTCGGAGCGCTTCGTCAAGGCCCGTCGCTGGTTCGAACCGAGCCGGGCGTTTCGCTTGGGTGTTCACCCGGAACTCGAAGACGTCGGGGCGGCTGTAGTGACCAGCATGGTCTGCGATCATCCGCTGCAGCATGACGCGACCGAGATTCGCGTTCGCGATCAGAATGCCTTCCTCATCGAGCAGTGGCCCCGCCACGATTTCGCCATCCGGGCCGACGATGGCGGAGTGACCGTTGAGCGGCTTCATCCCGGCCGCGCGGACTTCTTCCGGCATCTCGTGCTCCCGCAGGAGCCCTCCAGCCATCACGACGTACGCCGCAGACTGCATAGCGAACGCGCGCGAAAGCACTTCCTGGCGGGTGAAGGTGGCGCCCGGCCAGGCTGCGGCGTGAATTTGCACGCCCTGGGCGATCAGCGCATAGCCGGGCAGCACCATCTGGTGCTCCCAGCAGTTCAAGCCGCCGAGCCGGCCGTAGGGCCGCTCGTAGACCCGCAGCGTGCTTCCATCGCCTTCGCCCCAAACCATTCGCTCGTAAAAGGTCGGCTTCAGCTTGCGATGCTTTCCGAGGATGACTCCCTCGCGCCCAATGAAGAGGAGCGTGCAGTAGATGGTTCCCTGCGTAACGGCGTCCCGCTCGGCGATCCCGATGGCGACATCGATTCCGGCCCGCCGAGCGGCAGTGCAAAGGGCCTCGGTGGCGGGGGATGGGACCTCGACAGCGTTGAGGATGTAGCGGCGCAGGAGCCCGCCGATTCCGCCGGCTCCCCGCCGCTCCGCCCAGCCGGCATAACCCGGAATCCAGGTTTCGCCAAAAACCGCGAGGTCGGCGCCCCGGCGAGCCGCCTCCTCGATGAGCCGGCACGCCTTCTCGATGCATCCCTCACGGTCGAGGAAGACTGGCGTCGCCTGCACGGCGGCGAGAGTGAAGTCGCGAAATTCGTCGCCCATCGTTTCTCTCCGCGGGAGCTATTTCGGTGGGGCATCGAGCGAGGCAATGGCCGCCTCGAGGATGTCGCAGGCGCGGTCAATCTCCTCGTCCGTGACGTTGAGCGGCGGAAGCAACCGAATGGCATCCGGGCGAACGTTGTTGACCAGCAGGCCACGTCTCCGGCACTCGTCAACCACCTGTGCAGAGCATTCACGGGCGAGCCCGATCGCGAGCAACATCCCCCTTCCGCGGACCGAGGTTACGAGCTCGTGTCGGTCCTCGATTGCGCGGAGCCGCGCGAGCAGGCGCGCAGACGATTCGCGTGCGCGCGCGAGAAAACCCGGCGCCATGACCTCGCGCAGCGTGGCCAGCGCGGCTGCGGTCGCGAGGGGATTTCCACCGAAGGTGCTGCCGTGGTCCCCCTTGACGAAGTGAGCCGCCAAGTCCTCGCGGGCGAGGATGGCTCCAATGGGGACGCCGCCCGCGAGTCCCTTCGCGAGCACCAAGATGTCTGGCCTCACGCCCTCGTGCTGGAAGGCGAACAGTTCGCCGGTGCGCCCGATACCGGTCTGAACCTCGTCGAAAATCAGCAGCAGCCCGCGTTCGGTGCACCACTCGCGGAGCCCGGCCAGGTACCCCGGCGCGGGCATGTTGACCCCACCCTCACCCTGAATCGGCTCCACCATCACCGCGACGGTGCGCTCGCTCGTCGCGGCGCGCACGGCATCGAGGTCGTTCCATGGAACGATGGCGAATCCCGGAAGGAGCGGTTCGAAGGGTTCGCGGTAACGGGCTGTGCCGGTCGCGGAGAGGGCACCCAACGTTCGACCGTGAAAACCGTCTTGGGTGGTGATGATTTCGTACGCGCCGGCTCGCGTGTCGCGGCCCCACCGTCGGGCCAGCTTGATGGCCGCCTCCACGGCCTCGGTCCCCGAGTTGCAAAAGAAGGCCCGATCGAGGCCGGAATGCTCGACGAGCATGCGCGCCAGCTCGATCATCGGCTTGGTGTAAAAGAGGTTGGAGGTGTGAATCAGCTGTTCGGCCTGCTCCGCGACTGCCCGCACGACCGCCGGATGGCTGTGACCAAGCACGTTGACCGCGATGCCACCGACGAAGTCGAGATACTCGTTGCCATCGACGTCCCAGACGCGCGTGCCCAGTCCGCGTTCGATCACGACCGGCTGACGCCCATAGTTCTGGAAAAGGTAGCGGTGTTCTTCGGCGATCCAGTCGGTCATGGCAGCCTCCGTGGCCATGGTACGGCCTTGGCAGGCGCCACGAAACCGGAAGACCACGGACTTACGAAAACGGCGCGCGCTCGAGAAGGAGTGCCTGGCAACCTGGCCCCGTCGCCGACTCGTCGCGGTGCCAGTCGCGGTCGTGCAGGTGCCACCCCTGGCGGCGGTCGGCGAGCTGCAGTTCGAGCAGTTCGAGGAGTTGGGCGCGATGGTCGGGCGCTCGGACAGGAGCGAGCACTTCGATGCGCTCGTCGAGATTCCGTTTCATCAAGTCGGCACTCCCGATGAAAAACTCCGGGTCGCCGGCGTTGTGGAAGTAATAGACGCGCGCATGTTCGAGAAACCGTCCGATGATACTGACGACGCGGACGTTTTCGGAGAGCCCAGGCAGGCCGGGGCGGAGCCGGCAGATGCCGCGGATCACGAGGTCGACCTGCACACCGGCCATGGCCGCTTCGTAGAGCAATCGGGTGCATTCGAAGTCCTCGAGAGCGTTCATCTTGAAGATGAGTCGAGCGGGGCGACCGGCGCGAGCGTGGGCGATTTCCCGCTCGATACGTTCGACGATCGATGACCGAAGGTTGGATGGTGCGGCGAGTACAACGTCGGTTCTGAAATGTTCGCCAAAACCGGTGAGGAGGTTGAAGATGCGGAGGATGTCCCCGCAGATCCCGGGGTCGGCGGTGAAGAGACCAAGGTCGGTGTAGACGCGAGCCGTCCGAGAGTTGTAGTTCCCGGTCCCGATGTGGGCGTACATGGTAACGCCGCTTGGCTCTTCGCGGACAACCAAACAGATCTTCGAGTGGATCTTGAGGTCGGGTTGACCATAGGCGACATGAACCCCAGCCGCCTCGAGCTTGCGTGCCCAGAGGATATTGTTCGCCTCGTCGAAGCGTGCTGTGAGCTCCACCAAAACGGCGACTTGCTTGCCGCGCCCAGCCGCATCGATGAGCGCCTCGAGAATGGGCGAGTCCGGCGAGGTGCGATACATCGTCGCCTTGATTGCCAGGACGGCAGGGTCCTCAGAAGCCTCCTCGACGAAGCGGACAACCGTCTCGTCGAAGGACTCGTAGGGATGATGGACGAGGAGGTCGCGCTCGCGGAGGGTGGTGAAAAACTCTGCGGCGTCCCCTGTTCCGGCGAAGGCCGAAGGCACGGCTGGAGCGAAAGGGGGGTCGCGAAGCTCGGCAAGCTCGAGGCTGGCGAGCTGAAACAGGTCTTGTAGCCCCAGCGGACCGGCCGAACGATAGACCTCGCGTTCCGTCACCTGGAGCTCCTCGAGGAGCAGCTCCATCCGCGAAGGCGGGAGGCTGCCAGTGACTTCGACGGAAACCGCTTCTGCCAGGCGGCGCCGGCGGAGGGCACTTTCGATAAGTTCCAGCAGGTCGTCCGCTTCCTCGCCCGGTGTGCCAGTCTCCGCACTTCGAAGGACGCGGAGCTCCTGACAGTCGGTCACCTCCATACCGGGGAAGAGCATCCCGACGTGCGCGGCGATCAGGTCCTCGAGGAGCACGAAGCGGAGGTCTCCGGCATCGACGAAGCGCGGCCGATTGGGCGGCACCTTCACTCGGGCGAATCGGTCCTGGCCGGTCACGGGGTGGCGCACGTTGAGCGCCAGCGAGAGGGATCCGCCCGAGATGAAGGGAAACGGATGAGCCGGGTCCACAACCAAGGGCGTGAGTACCGGGAATATAGAGCGCTCGAAGTACTCCTGCAGCCGCTGCTGCGCTTCGGGCTCGAGATCGACGAATCTGACCACCCGCACGCCATGGGCGGCGAGCTGGGGCACGAGCTCGATTCGCCAGACTTCCTCGATTTCGTTGCGCATCCGGTGACAGCGGTCGATGACGAGCTCGTACTGCTCCGCGATCGTGAGCCCATCGACAGTACGCGCTCGGGCGTCAGTCGCGAGCATTCGTCGCAACCACCCCACCCGTTTGGCGAAAAACTCGTCGAGATTGCTCGCGGTGATAGCGAGGAACTTGACGCGCTCCAGGAGCAGATTGCGCGGGTCGCTTGCCTCGGCGAGGACGCGCTGGTTGAACTCCAGCCAACTCAGCTCGCGGTTGAGATAGAGCTCGGGATCATCGAGGTCACGGGCGTGCAATGGTTCGCCATCCGATATTGGGCGAATGGATGCCGGGGGAGAAACGGGGTCGGCGCCTTCCATGGTGTCGTGCGAGTCCCCCAAGGGTAACACGCGAACGGGCCGCGAATGTTAAGACACTGCAGGGATGATGATGGTCCCGGCATTATCGAGCGAGCGAAGGGCCCCCGGCACGCGCCCGTCGACAATCTGCACTTCAACGCCAAGGCCGGCAGCGTGGAGACAGGCTTCGATCTTGGGGATCATGCCACCGGAGATGGTCCCATCGACAACGAGTGTCCGGGCACGTGCGGCATCGAGCCGGTCGATGCGCTCGCCATCCGGCCCGCGGACACCCTCGACGTCGGTCAGGAACACCAGCCGGCGCGCCCCGACGGCAGCCGCGACGCTTGCCGCCACCGTATCTGCATTCACGTTGACCAGCTGGTCCGCCGGTTGGCTGGGCACGCAGCCTATGGAGCTGATGACAGGCACCAGTCCCGCGTCGAGCAATGCCCGGATCGGCGCCGGGTCGACTTCTAGCGGCTCACCGACCAAGCCGAGCGCCGAGTCGGCGATTCGGCACCGGAGCAGACGGGCATCGGCCCCAGAGATCCCCACCGCTCGCGCACCAGCGGCATCGATCGCCGCGACAATTCGCTTGTTCACGAGTCCGGCGAAGACGGCCACGACCACGGGTAGCACGCGTTCGTCGGTCACTCGGAGGCCGCGCTCGAACCGCGAGGGGATGTGCATCGCGTCGAGCCAGCGGCTGGCCTCTGCACCGCCACCGTGCACCACCACCGGGACATCGCCTTTTCGGGCAAGGGCGGCGATATCGGCGTAGGTCGTATCGGTCGCCCCGAGCGTGCTTCCCCCAATCTTGATGACGAAAGGTCGGTGGCTCACGTGTGGTAGTCCGCGTTGATCGAGACGTACTCGGCAGAGAGGTCACAGCCCCAGCCGGTCGCTGCTTCGCTACCAGCCCCGAGATGGACGCTCACCGAAACCTCCGGGCCGCGCAAGGCGAGGGAAAGCGCCGCAGGGTCGAACGGAGCAGGTCGAGCGTTCTCGAAGACGCGAGTACCGCAGAGATCGATGGTCACCGCATCCTCTTCGAACGTGACGCCCGATCTGCCGACGACGGCGGCGATGCGGCCCCAATTCGGGTCAGCGCCGTGGATTGCCGACTTGAGCAAATAGGAAGTGCTGAGGAGGCGCACCAGGTGGCGGGCATCCTCGACGGTGGCTGCGCCCGTGACGGTGAACTCGATAAGCTTGGTTGCGCCTTCGCCATCGCGAGCAATCTCCCGAGCAAGGTGAACGCAGAGCGAACGAAGCGCGAGTGCGAAATCCCAGGCATCGGGCGACTCCGCGGAAATCAACTCATGGCCGGCTGCGCCGTTCGCGAAAATGATGGCGGTATCGCTGGGGCTGGTATCGCCATCGACCGAGACGAGGTTGAAGGAATCGTCGACTGCCCTCGCGAAGCACACTTGGAGGAAGCCTGGCTCGACGGGTGCATCGGTCGTCAAAAAGGCGAGCATGGTCGCCATATTCGGATGGATCATGCCAGAACCTTTGCAGGCGCCCCCGATGGTATACGGACCGAAGCGAACTGCGCCCGTCTTCGGTCGGGTATCTGTCGTCATGATCGCCCGCGCGAACGAGGGACCGCCCTCGGGCGTGAGCTCGATCGCCGGCATCGCGGATGCCAAGCGGTCCATCGGCAGGTAGTGACCGATGACGCCAGTGCTACAGACGAGCATCTCTTCTTCGGGGAGGCCGGCACGGGCGGCGGCGAGCCGGGCAAGCTCGTAACCATCTCGCAAGCCGCGTTCGCCGGTACTGGCGTTGGCGACGCCCGCGTTGACGACGACACCGCGCGCCGCTCGCGCGGCGAGTTTTGCGCGGTTGATCTCGATCGAGGGTGCCCGCAGCCGGCTGCGGGTGTAGACAGCTGCCGTCGCGCAGGGGTAATCGGACGTGAGCACCGCCAGATCGAGCTTGCCCTCGCCGTAGGTCTTGACGCCGGCAAATGTCGCGCCAGCGCGGAAGCCGCGCGGCGTGGTGACGTGCCCGGAGGGGTCGACCGCGAACATCAAGGGTAGACCGCCGGCAACTGCAGCCCGGCCGTCTGGTCGATGCCGAGCATCAGGTTCATGTTTTCGATGGCTTGCCCAGCGGCCCCTTTGCCCAGGTTGTCGAGGACGCTGGCGACGACGAGTACGCCATTGCGAGCATCGACGACAGGGTGGACGATGCAGCGGTTCGTACCAAGGGTGTGCTTGGTGTGAGGCGGCGTCCCCGACACTGACGTGAAAGGCGCATCGCGGTAGAAATCGCGATAAAGCGCGAACACATCTCCCTGCGAAATGGTGCGTGCGAGTGGCGCGTAACAGGTCGCATGGATGCCACGGGTCATTGGGACGAGGTGGGGCACGAACGTGACCCGTGGTTCGACACCGCCGCGCAAGGCACCGAGTTCCTGGGCAATTTCGGGCTGGTGATTATGGTTCGCGATCTTGTAGGCGGACACGTCCTCGTTGACCTCGCTGTAACCGAACCCGCTACCACCACCCCGCCCGGCGCCGGAGATGCCGGACTTGGCGTCCACGATGATCGACGGCTCGATAATCTCCGCCGAAACAGCCGGAGCGAGGGCCAGAATGGCTGCGGCGGGGTAACAACCAGGGTTGGCCACGAGCCGCGCCTTCCGAATGCGTTCGCGGTTGAGCTCGGGCAGGCCGTAGACGGCCTCGGCCAGGAGGTCGGGCGCGGGATGCGGGTTTCCTCCTCCCATCCATGCTTCGAACGCACCGGGAGCCTTGAGCCGAAAGTCTGCAGCGATGTCGATGACCGGAATCCCCTTGCGGACAAAAGGAGCACAGGCCTTTGCGCTCTCGGCGGTGGGAAGCGAAGAGAAGACGATATCGACGTCGGTGTCGATTGCCTCGTGATGGTGAGCTCGTCGTAAAGACCGAGCGACGGGAAGGCTTCGCCGAGCCGTTGGCCAGCAAGCGAGCGACCGGTGGCCGCAACGAGGCGGGCCGCTGGGTGGCTCCAAAGAAGGCGCGCCGCCTCCAGCCCGGCATAGCCGGTGACGTTGATGATCCCGACGCGGTAGGTCACGGGGGAATTGTTACGCGTCGCTGCCTAGCGAACCAGCGACGTCGAGCACCGCTGCCCCGCGAACACGACCCTCCGCCAGCGCAGCCAGCGCTTCGTTGGCGGCCTCCAGCGGATACACGTCGAACTCGGTTCGGATTGGAATAGTCTCGGCGAGTTCGAGGAACTCCCGGGCGTCGCGGCGAGTGAAATTCGCCACACTCCGGAGCGAACGCTCCCACCAGAGGAGCTCGTAGGGAAATTGCGGCACGCGGTCGAGGTGGATGGCGTTGATGGCGACCGTGCCACCTCGGTCGATCGAGGCCAGCGCACGGATGACTACATCGCCGGCCGGCGCGAAGGTGATTGCGGCATCGAGGGGAACGGGCACGGATTCGTCGTAGCCCCCGGCCCAAACGGCACCCAGCGCGCGAGCTCGCTCCTGCTCCGCCGCGGAGCGAGTCACGACGTAGACTTCGCAATCCCAGTGGAGCGCCACTTGGATTGCAAGGGTCGCGGAAGCACCGAAGCCGAAGAGGCCGAGACGCCCTCCCGGCTGGATACCGCTGATCTCGAGCGAACGGTAGCCGATCACACCGCCGCAAAGGAGCGGTGCCGCCTGGAGGTCGTCGAAGCCGAGGGGGAGTGGCAAGGCGAAGTCGGCTCGCGCCGTGAGATAGCCGGCGTAGCCGCCGTCGCGGTCCCAGCCGGTAAAGGCGGCGGCTTCACAGAGATTCTCGCGGCCTGTTTTGCAGCGAGGACAAATGCCGCAGGCACCCGCGAGCCATGCGACACCTGCGCGATCTCCCGGCTTCCAGCCGTGTACACCTTCTCCGAGCGCTACGACCACCCCGACGGCCTGGTGCCCGGGAACGATGGGGAGTCGCTTGGCTGGAAGGTCGCCTTCGACCAGCTGAAGGTCGGTGCGGCAGACTCCACATGCGGTCACGCGGATGAGCAATTCACCCGGACCAGGCTCCGGCCGGGCGATCCGTTCGATGGCGAGCGGTCTGGTCCCTACGGCGCCCGGACGTTCGAGGCGAGCGGCAAGCATGGTCAGGCCACCGGACTTGGCTGGGCACATCCGATGATGTCGGAGATGCGGGTCACGCCGCTGGCCACGCACCAGGCCTCGAGCCCATCCACGATATCGAGAAGGGCGCGCGGGTTCGCGAACGTGGCCGTCCCGACCTGGACGGCCGTTGCCCCGGCCATGAGAAATTCGATGGCATCGCGGGCGGTGCTGATGCCGCCGCATCCGATGACCGGGACATCGACCGCACCGGCCACGTCGTACACGATGCGCAGGGCAATTGGCTTGATCGCAGGTCCGCTGAGGCCCCCGCGCGCCCGGGGAAGTACAGGCCGCCGACGCTCGATATCGATCGCCATGCCGAGCACCGTGTTGATCGCGCAGATGGCCGCAGCGCCCTCGTCGGCGCAGGCCCGAGCAAGGGCTACGGGGTCTGTCACATTCGGGGTGAGTTTGACGATGACCGGCAGGTCGGTGTTTCGAACTGCCGCGCGGGTCGCCCTGGCCGAGGCTTCCACGCTCTGGCCTATCTCCATGCCTCCGGTATCTACGTTAGGACAGCTGATATTGAGCTCGATAGCGGCAACGCCCGGAACACCGTCGAGCATTCGGGCCATGTCGCCGAACTCATCGACGGTGTCGCCAGCGATGTTGACGATGACTGGTGTGTCCCAACGGGCCCACTCGGGGGCCAACTCGCGGATACAAGCTTCGATCCCGACGTTTTGGAGCCCGATCGAGTTGAGCATGCCTGCCGGGGTCTCGGCGACGCGCGGCTGTCGGTTGCCCGCCCTGGGTTCCATTGTTACCCCTTTGGAGACCACCGCGCCCAGCCGCCCGATCCCGGCCGGACCGAAGTGGTGCAGGAACTCGAGGCCCCAGCTGAACGTTCCGCTCGCCGGCATGACGGGGTTCCGAAGGAGGAGACTCCGTTTGTGCTTCGGAGCGAGTTCCACGGAGAGGTCGGGCGGCACGTGTTCAGTGTACCGCGCAGAACGGCGACGGGCCGAGCAGTGCCCGGCCCGTCGCTCGCTTTCTCTACGAATGCGTCGGATGCGTCAGGAGTCCGAAGTCCGCCTGCCGCGGAAACGGGAACCATTCAGGCTGAAGCTGTCGCTGTCCCAGAGCGGGTCCTCCGAGGAGTTGCGAAAATCGCGAACGATGCCGCATCGCTTGCAGCGACCGGTGCTGATGGCTCCGTTCGGGGTCTCGATGACCCAGTGATGGCGGCAGAGCACTTGGCCTGTCTGCGCCGGCGTAGAAGTCGTCTCTATCATGGCTGCTCCGCGAAGGTGCTTACCGGTCGGTAATCAAGAGTATACCACCGGCTGGGGGCGCAAAACGAGGCTATGGGGAGAGGGCGTAACCTGCGGTAAAGTGCCCCAGGGTTTGGCCTGGTTCGTGAAAGGGGGTACGATCGGAGTGCAGGTTCTCGCCCATTGGCCCGCGGCCCGGCCGGTTTCCCTGCAACTCCAGTCCAGTCGAAAGGCCCATTGCGGATGACTTCGGCCTCCACGATAGACCGCGACGCAGTCGCCGCCGCCCTCGAAAGCGTCCAGGACCCCGAACTTCACGCTTCCATCGTCCGGCTCGGCATGGTCAAGGATGTCGCGATCGATGGCGGGCGGGTCTCTCTCACGGTCGAACTGACCACGCCAGCGTGCCCCTTGCAGGAACGCATCGAAGAGGATGTCCGCGCCGCGCTCGCCACGGTCCCCGGCGTCGAAGCCGTCGAGATCGCATGGGGCGCCAAGGTCCGGGCCACCGACCCCCGCGAGGGTCAAAAGCCGATCGATGGCGTTCGGAACATCATCGCGGTTGCATCCAACAAAGGGGGAGTCGGCAAATCGACCGTGGCGACGAATATCGCGGTCGCCCTCGCTCGCGCCGGAGCGAGCGTCGGGTTGATCGACGCCGACATCACCGGTCCGAATCTGCCCACCATGTTCGGGTTGGCTCCGGGGCTTCAGGCGGGGTCGAGCGATGGGCTGAAGCCCGTCGAACGGTATGGCGTCCGGGTTGTCTCGATCGGGTTTCTCCTGCCACGCGGAACCCCGGTCGTATGGCGTGGCCCGATGATCGGCAGCGCCGTTCGCCAGCTCTTGCACGACGTCCCTTGGGGCGACACCGACTACCTCATCATCGACCTCCCGCCAGGGACAAGCGACGCATCGATGAGCATGGCTCAGGATGCCCCCATAACGGGCGCGGTCATCGTGTCGAGCCCGCAGGCGGTCTCCGTCGAGGATGCAATGAAGGCGGTCGCGATGTTCGAAAAGCTCGGCGTGCCGGTCTTCGGGATGATCGAGAATCTGAGCTACTTCATCGCGCCGGACACCGGAAAGCGGTATGACATCTTTGGCCACGGCGGCGCGCGGGAGGCCGCAGAGGAGCTCGGCATCGATTTCCTCGGTGAAATCCCGATCGAGCCAGCGGTGCGTGAGGGCGCGGATAGAGGCATCCCGGTCGTGTACGGTGCTCCCGAATCGGAATCTGCCCGCGCTTTCGACCGCATCGCCCGCAACGTGGCAGCCAGAATCAGTGTTTTGCAAAGGATGGGGGGATAACCCCGAGAATGGATTATGGTACTCAATATTTTTCCGCGGCGTGAAAAAACCGCGGCCATGCCGGCGGAGCAGCCGGCCCCACCTCCTCCACCCGAACCGTCGGCCGAAGCGCTCGCGGAGGCGAAGCCTCGGCGTCGTCGTGCCCCGAGGAAAACAGAAACCGATAACCTCGCCCCCACGGTGACCCAGCCGGCGACTCCAGAGGCCGCACCACAAGAGCCGGAACCGCAGGCGCCTTCCGCGGACCCCCCGCGCCGCCGCCGGTCGCGGGTTGCAGCCATGGCCGACTCGGGCGCGCAATCCGAGTCTTCGAGCGACGCGCAAGCCGGTGAACGCCCCGGACAACGTCGCCAGCAGCGCAGCGGTCCAGCCCGCGAAGCGACACCCTCACCCGGAGAGCTGGAACCGACGGCACCCGCGCGGAAGGACCGCACATCGACACCGGTACCACCGGTACCAGCAGAGAGGCAGTTGAGCCAGCTGGCGAACGAGATTTCAACGCTCACGCGAACACTGGAGGCGCAAGCCGGACAGCTCGCGCAGCTCGTGCGCGTACAGGAAGACCTGGCTCGGCGCGTAGTTCAGGCGTCGGGGCCGGCTGCAGCACCTGCCCCGCGGATCGGGGTCTTCGTCGATGCGGCGAACATCGAACTGGCGCTCGATCGCCTCAAGCACCGGGTCAACTGGAAAAAGCTGCTCGATTACCTTTCCGAAGGCAGGCAGCTAGTGCGGGCGGTAGCCTACTCTCCGGTGCACGACGACCCAGGGGTAAGCATCGAAACGCAGCGCTTCGCCGAGCCGTTCCTCGACCAGGGCTACCGCGTCGTGACGAAGCCGCTCCGCCGGTTTGCGGATGGAACCATCAAGGCGAACGTCGATATCGAGATCGCCCTCGACATTATGGAAATGCTCGATCGGCTCGATGTCGTCGTACTCGTCTCGGGAGATGGCGACTTCGAGCGCTTGGTCGAGGTCGTGCAGGCGAAGGGCGTCCGTGTCGAAGTGGTGTCCGTGGGTAGCAGCACGGCCTCGAACTTGAGGCACGCCGCCGACCGGTTCATCGACATCCAGGCCATTCTGCCGAAGGTCCGCGCCTGACCTGAGGGTATCAGACGGGCTCGAAGACGGGGATAGCGAGTCCGGTGGACTGTTCGAGCCAGGTGAGCTTCACCCGCTGGCCGATGTACACGTCCTTCGTTGGGTCGGCGACGTTCACGACGTTGGTCAACATGCGGAAGCCTTCGTCGAGGTCGACGTAGGCAACGGCGTACGGGCCGAGCTCGGCGAAGGATGGGTGGCGGTTGAGCCGCACGACACTGAAGGTGTAGACGGTGCCGAGCCCCTTCGATTCGCGCCACTCGAGGTTGGAGGAACCGTTCTTCGGGTTGTGGCGGCGCGGGAAGAAGACGACGTCGCCAGTGTCGCGGTCGACCTGATAGAGGAGGCGGCGCTCCTTCGTTGCCTCCCAGAAAGGCTGCGTATCGGGCTCGGGAAACCGGGGCTGCGGTCTATCGGGCATATCAGTCCCTCGCAAGGATGATAGTGCCGCCCGTGTGGCTCGTGGCGAGCATGCCGCCGTTGCCATGGGCGATGGCAAGTCGGGCGTCGGGCACCTGAGAGGTCGACTCGTCCCGAAGCTGCCGGGTCGCTTCGATGAGGAGAAAGATGCCCCGCATCCCGGGATGGTTGGAACTCAGGCCCCCGCCATCGGTGTTGAGTGCCGGCTTCAGCGGACTGTCGAAGCGGAGACGCTGCTCCGATACGAACGCACCGCCCTCGCCCTTTTTGCAGAAGCCGAGATCCTCGAGCATGACGAGGACGGTGATCGTGAACGAGTCGTAAATCATCGCGACGTCGATTTCCTCGGGCGTGACATCGGCCTCTGCCCACGCCCTTGGCCCCGACTGAGCGGCAGCGCTCACGGTGATGTCGCTGCCATTCTCGGAGTAGCTGGTCGCTTCCCCAGTGCCGATGATCCAGACGGGCTTCTTGCGGCAGTCGCGCGCTACCTCGGGGGCAGCGATGACGACGGCCCCTCCGCCATCGCTCACCATGCAGCAATCCAACAGATGGAGAGGGTCGGCGATCATCCTCGAGTTGAGTACATCGTCGACGGTGATCTCCCGAATGTCCTGGAATTCGAGGTCGGTCATGGCCTGGACGGCCTGGGGGTTGCGCATGGCATGGGCACGTGTCGCGACCGCAATACGGGCAAGCTGTTCGCTGGTCGTCCCGTACTGATACATGTGGCGCCGGGCCACCATGGCGTAGTTCGAGATGAGTGTCATCCCATACGGGTCGGTCATGTTCGAAAGTGGGCTGGGGGCGCCCATGCTACCGCCGCCCATGGTGCCGATGCGGCGAGCATCGCTGTGCGCCGTAGAACCGTAGGTCAGCAGCGCCACCTTGCACCGGCCAGCGGCAATATCCCGTTTCGCGTGCGCAGCGTGGAACTCGTAGGAGCTGCCGCCGACTGCGGTCGTGTCGATGACTTTTGGCTTGAAGCCAAAGTACTCAGCGAGGCTCAGTCCCGCCATTCCGGCACCGTCCTGCGCATCGTAGAGGCCATCGACGTCTTTCCACGAAAGGCCGGCGTCTTCGAGAGCGCGGGCAGCGCATTCCGCCTTGATTTGGAGTGGAGTCACCCCCGGCGCCTTGCGCTTGGGGTATTCGTAGATACCGACAATGGCGGCGTCGCGCCGCTGTGTGGCCATGCAGCTGCTCCTGTCTGCTGGGACTGCGGGGAGGGGTTCGTCGCCGGACTCTACCGGCGCCTCGAGGGCCCGTCAAACGGAGCGTGTCCGCCCTGGGCCGTCTCTGGTAGCCTCCCGCCCGATGCTATTGGTGACCGTCGGTGCGGCGTGGGTCCTCGGACTGTTGCCGGTCGGTGCCTGGGGTGCTCCTTGGTGGATGGGCGCTGCCTGGACGGCGGCGGCCGGGGCTTCGCTGACGCTTCATCGGCGAGCGAGCTTGCCAGCCGTCGCGGCCGCGGTCGTGGCGGCAGGGGTCGCCGGTCTGCGCTTGGAGCAATCCCTCGACAGACCTGTCCCGCCGATCGCTTCTGCGGTCGGCCAGGAAGCTACCCTCTCCGGAGTTGTCGCCAGCGAACCCGAGCCCGGAGAGCTCACGACCGGGTACGACGTGTGGGTGGAGCGAGCGATTTTCGCCGACGGGAGCACGATGACGCGTCCCGGCACAGTCCGGGTATGGCTCCACCAGTACGAGCGGTACCTACCCGGCGACCGCCTCGTCCTTGAAGGTGAGCTGGAAGAAGCGCCCGTCTTCGATGGCTTCGATTACCGGAGCTACCTGGCAAATCAGGGCATCGGAGCAGTCATGTGGCGCCCGAAGACGGAATTCCTCGAAGCGGGCGCCGGTCTCGGGAGAGAGCTCACCAGGCTCCGCCTGGCACTCGACCGGTCGCTGCAACGCGCCATCCCGGAACCGGCTGCATCGCTCGCGGGCGGGATCGCGTTCGGACGCGATGGTGGTCTCTCGGAGGAGGTGAAGGCACAGTTCAACGCGAGCGGCCTGAGGCACCTGGTTGCGGTCTCGGGTGCGAATCTCGTCCTCGTCGCCGCCATGACGCTCGCGGTTGGCTCGCGCCTCGTAGGCCGCGCCCGCGCATGGCCTGCAGCCGCGGCAGCAGTTGCAGGTTATGTGGCGTTGGCGGGCTTCGAGCCGAGCGTCGCCCGCGCAGCGGCGATGACAGCGATCTTGTTCGCCGGCGAGCTGGTCGGACGGCCGCAGAGCGGGCTGCCGGGTCTCGCCGCCGCTGTCATCGTCTTGACCGCAGCTTGGCCGGGGCTTGCGCTCGATGCCGGATTCCAACTCAGCGTCGCAGCGACCGCTGGCCTCATCACCATCGGCCCGTGGCTACGGTATGCGTTGGATGCAACCCGGCGATGGTGGACGACCAGTTGGCTCCCCGACTGGGCGACCGAGGTAATGGCCCTCTCGCTCGCCGCCTCGGCTGCTTCGGCGCCAATTACCTGGGCCCATTTCGGTACCGTTTCGGTGGTCGGGCCGCTCGCCAACCTCGTCGTGCAGCCAGTCCTGACGCTGGCGTTCTGGGCGTCGCTCGCAACGGCAGCTCTGGGCCTCGTCTCGCGAACCGCAGCCGAAGTCACCGGTACGTTGGCGTACTACCCGCTGGCGTTCATCCTCGAGGCAGCTGCTGCAGCCGGTGGCCTCCGGTGGGCGTCCGTCGGTAGTGAGGAAGGACTGACTGACATCGGCATCGCGGCGACCGCGGCACTCAGTGTGGTGGCGGTGGTCGCCTACCGCTTCCAGCCTCCAGACCTGGAACTGCCGGACGCCGCATATGAGCGAGCCGAGTTGGGCAGTCGTCTCGTCATCGGTGGAGCAGCTGTCGGGCTAGTCCTCCTGATTGCGGGGAGCGCCTGCGGCCGCCCGCCAGCGCTCACGGTGGACGTGCTCGACGTCGGTCAGGGCGATGCCATTCTCGTCACCACCCCGCGCGGGACCCAGGTGCTGGTAGACGGCGGCCCGAGCGAACTACGGCTGGCGCGGGAGTTGGGCAAGCGGATGCCGCCGTGGGACCGGACGATCGAGGTGGTCGTCGTGAGCCATCCGCAGGAGGATCACATCGGCGGTCTCCCTGGCCTCGATGCGCGGTACCGGCTCCCGCGGGTCGTGACCAACGGCGATACCAACTCGACACGCACGGCGATGCTCGTCGCCGAATCCGTTGGCCGCCGGACGGTCGTCGCCGCGGCGGGCGACCGATTCATCGTCGACGGGGTAACGTTCGACGTGCTCTGGCCGTCATCCGGATACGCCACGGATGACCTCAATCGACGGTCGCTCGTCCTGCTCGTGAGTTACGGGGAACGTCGGGTACTTCTGGCCGGCGACCTCGATGCCCGCGGACAGGCAGCCGTCGCCGGTCGGGTCGATGGCAGGGTCGACCTCATGAAAGTGCCGCACCACGGCTCGCGAGATAGCGACCCAGCCTTTCTGGCGCTCGCCGATGGCGGCATCGCTGTCATCAGCGTCGGCCGAGGCAACCCGTTCGGGCATCCACACCCGGCGACGCTCGCCGCATTGAGCGACGCTCTCGTCTTGCGGACCGACATGAACGGGCACGTTCGCGTCGTGCTCTCACCCCACAAGGTACGGGTCGAGACCGAACGGTAGGCTTTGCCCAGGAGGGGCCCGAGGGATACGCTCGGATTGCGATTCCCCCATCCCGGAGCCCGTCATGACGACCCGAATCGATGGGCGCGCTCCGAACGAGCTGCGCCGTGTTCACCTTGCAACCAACGTCCTCGATTTCGCCGAAGGGAGCTGCCTCGTCGAGTTCGGTCGGACTCGCGTCCTCTGCGCTGCCAGCGTGGAAGACCGTCAACCGCCCTTCCTGCGGAACACGCAGAGCGGCTGGGTCACCGCCGAGTACGCGATGCTCCCGCGAGCTACACACACACGGAGCCAGCGCGAGGTCGAACGTGGCCGCCCCGGGGGGCGCACTCAGGAAATCCAGCGGCTTATCGGCCGCTCGCTCCGCGGGGTCGTGGACCTCGAGCTGCTGGGTCCCCGGACCATTACGCTCGATTGCGATGTGCTGCAAGCGGACGGCGGGACCCGGACGGCCTCGATCACCGGGGCATATGTCGCGCTTCGGCTCGCCGTGCGGAAACTCGCGAGCGCAGGGATCGTCAGCGAAGCGTGCATCACCGCCCCGGTCGCGGCGGTCTCGGTCGGTATCGTGCAGGGTGTGCCGATGCTCGACCTTTGCTACGAGGAGGACTCGGCGGCCGAAGTGGACTTCAACGTGGTCATGACGGGCGAAGACTCCTTCGTGGAAGTCCAAGGAACGGCCGAAGGCAAGCCCTTCACCCGCGACGCGATGAATGCGTTGATCGACCTGGCGAGGCTGGGAATTCGGGAGCTTTTCGCGAAGCAGGCCGAAGCGCTCGTACAGAGCTAGCCGACATAGTGGCCGAGGAAAGTGCCGCCCAGGATGTGGAGGTGGCCGTGTTCCTGGCTTTGCATGGCGTCGTAACCGAAGTTCGAAAGTAAACGGAATCCGCCCGGACAGAGCTGGCGACCGATTTCGGCCGCAATGGGCCCGACTTTGCCCATGTGGTAAGCCCAGAGCTCCGACTGGGTCGTGTGCTGTTTCGTCATTGCGAGGAGCATCACAGGAACCCAGCGCAGAATATTTTGGATGACGATAATTTCGTCATCTTCGTAGATGATATTGGCGGGCTCTTTGCCCGCGACAATGTTGCAGAAGACGCAGTATGTTGGCATGGGGACTCGGATCTTACCGGCCGGGCGCCCCGCGAAACAAACTTCGAGAGCCGAGACAGGGAGCGCCGATGCCCCAGTTCATACCTTTCCGCGGCCTGCGTTACACGGAAGCCGCCGGTCCCCTCGATCACCTCCTCGCACCACCCTACGACGTCATCACGCCGGCCATGCAGCGCGCACTCGCGGCCCGTAACCCTTGCAACGCCGTTCACCTCGAACTTGCCGAAGGGGGCGACGACCGATACGAGAGAGTCGCAGGTCTCGTGAAGGACTGGGTCCAACGGGGCCTCCTGAAACGGGACGAGCGGCCGATGATTTATGTCTACGAGCAAGAGTTCGTCGAGGACGGGCACGTCTACCGCCGCAGAAGCATCGTCGCGGCCGTCGAGGCGCAGCCCTGGGAAACAGGCCTCGTGAAACCGCACGAGTTCACGATGTCCGGGCCGAAAGCGGACCGTCTGCGGCTCCTTCAGACCACCGGGGTGCAATTCAGCCCGGTGTTTTGCATCGCACGCGATCGTGCCGGGCAGCTGCGCGCGTTCATCGAACGGGTCATCAGCGAGCTGCCACCCACGTCCACGGCGACCAGCCTGGAAGGCGACCATCATCGCTTTTGGGCCGTCGAAGGTGGGCCGTTCGAAATGCGCCAGTTGGCTCCGCTGCTCGCCGAGTCGTTCTACATCGCCGATGGTCACCATCGATACGAGACGGCAGTCGACTATCGCAATTGGCGAATGGAGCGCGAACGGCTTCCAGCCGACCACCCTGCTCGGTTCACCATGGCCGCGATTGTCGCCGCCGGCGACCCTGGGTTGGTGATTCGCCCGATCCACCGCCTCGTGCCGCGTCCGGCCCCTGTCGACTGGCGGCAGCGGCTCGGCGAGGCGTTCGAGATCGACCACGTGAAGTTGCCGGAGGGTGAAGCCGAGGGGCGGGCGGCGCTCCTCGAACTCCTTGCGACCTGCGATACCGTGGCGCTCGAGCTCGAACCGCGGCAGGTGCATGCGCTTCGACGCCGGCCCGGCACCTCGCTCGCCGGGCGTGTTCCTCCCGGTCACTCCGAGGCGTGGGCGAATATCGGTCCCAACGTCCTCCGCTACGGCGTCTTGGAGCCGCTCTGGGAATTCACCGACGCGGACTTGGCCGCCGGTGCCGTGGAATACACGCACGACCTCGATGAGGTGTTTGCCTTCCTCGATCGGTCACCGGGCAGATCGGCGGCCTTTTTGCTCAACCCCGTGCGCATCCAGGACGTGATGCTGCTCGCTGACCAGGGCGAGCGGATGCCCCAAAAGTCGACCTTCTTCCACCCGAAACTGGGCACCGGGCTCGTCTTCTACCCGCTCGACCCCTAAGTCCGAGCTACTTGGCTCCCCCATCTTCGGAATCATCGGTCGCCAGCATGTAGCCAATTCCCGGCAACGTCCGAATGATCCGCGGCTCCGACGGTGTGTCCTCGAGCTTGGCACGAAGCCGCGAAACCCAAACCCGGAGATACTGCAGGTCGTCGCGATATTCCGGGCCCCAGACCTTGGTCAGAAGCTCCGGGCCGAGGATGACCTTGTCGGGGTTGGCGGCGAGGTGTTGCAGGAGGAGCCATTCCGTCCGCGTAAGCGAAACCTGAGCGCCACTCTTGTGGACGAGGCGACGGTCGAGGTCGATTTCGACATTCCCCGCACGAATCACCCGTTGGACTTCTCCAGCGACAGTCCGCCGGAGGACAGCTCGAATTCGAGCACCCAGTTCGTCAGGGTTGAAGGGCTTCACGACGTAGTCGTCGGCGCCTGATTCGAGACCGCGAATCTTATCGCTGTCCCTGTCCTTGGCGGTGACGAGCAGGATCGGGACGTTGGACCGCTCACGAAGTCTGCGCATGACCTCGAGGCCCGAGAGCCCCGGCATCATGAGGTCGAGGACGACGGCATCGGGGCGCTGCTCATCGGCCAGGCGGAGCGCCTCTTCGCCGTTGGAAGCCGTCACGACACGGAACCCCCGCGCTCCGAGTTCGAGCTTGATCAGCCTCAGGACACCGGGCTCGTCATCGACGACCAGCAGCAGTGGTTCAGCACCCATCGTCCGCCTCCTGGGCACGGTACGCAGGTAACCGACAGATGACCGCGAGCCCGCCCTCTGGCCGGAGCTCGGCGTGAATGCTGCCGCCCATGCCCGCGATGAGCCTTCGGCATACGGTCAGGCCGAGACCAGCTCCCGGAGCGATGCTCGCCGTTCGGTCCGACCGATAGAACCGCTCGAAGATCCGCTCGAGGTCATCCGGCGGCACCCCCGGGCCTTCGTCCAGGACTGCAACGGTGCCACCGATAGCATCGCCCGCGACGACGACCTCGATCTTCGATCCTGCCGGGGCATACTTCGCTGCGTTCTGAACGAGGTTGCGCAGAACGTGTTCGAGGTAGCCAGGGTCGGCGGCGACGGGCGGCGGATGCGTCTCGACGCGCACCTCGAGCCGGCAGGCATTGCCCGGGTCGAGGGCGCGGGCAAGCTGAGGCACGAGCCGCTGGAGCAGGACTGGCTCGACGGGGAATTCGGAATCGAGCTCGGCCCGGGAGAGTGCGAGCAGATTTTGGAGCATCCGCGCCAACCGCTCCGCCTCCCGCTCGACATCGGCGAGAATTCCATCGGCGACCTCTGCGGAGATCTCAGCTCGCCGCGATCTCAGGACGCGGGCGCCACCGTGGATCACGGTTATCGGCGTCCTCAGCTCGTGGGAAATGAATCCGAGAAATTCGTCTTTTGCGCGATTGGCCCTCCGGACCTCCGAATACAGGCGGGCATGTTCGAAGGCCGTCGCAGCGCGGATACCAATTTGGCGAGCCACGTCGAGGTCGCGGCCATCGAATGGCGGAGACTCGCCCACGCGCAAAAAGGTCATCGCCCCGAAGACACCATCGCGCGATTCGACTGGAACCACGATGACCGAACGCGCACGCAGGGGCTTCGCAACGTCGAGCAAAGCCGGCCCACCGGCGAGGCGCCGCAGCAGCTCGTCGCTGACTGCCGGGGCGAACCAGGCGTTGCCTTCGCGGACTGCATTCCCAATCGCTCTTCGAATGTCATCGGCTGCCTCGGCGCGTTCGAACGCCTCGACGGCTGCGGCAAGCCCCTCGGTGGCGCATGCACGCGCAACACGCCGGAGGCTGCCGTCTTCGATGAGGTCCACAAAACAGGCATCGGCGAAGCGCGGCACCATGAGCGATGCCAGCGCGACCATCGTCCGTTCGAGGTCGAGCGACCGATTCAGCGCTCCGCTTGCATCCGCGAGCAGTTGCAGCGCTTCGTTGGCACGCGTGAGCTCTCGCTCGCGAGCGACCGAGCGCTCGTAGAGTTCAGTGACCGCCGCCTCGCGCTCGACGAGCCGGCGAAGGAGGCGCCGCATTCTGCCTCCGAATACAGCGATCAGGACCCCTTCGAGGAAGAATGCGGAAGCGAGGATCGCGTTTGCGGCGGTCATGTCCAACCGGTCCGGTTCTCCGACGAAAAGGAGGCTTGCAACGACCACCGAGACCACTGTCGCGACGAGCGCGGGCCCTGTTCCGGCGAGGAATGCGACCGCCGCCGCCGCACCGAGAAAGATGACGAACGTCGGTGCGAGTCCCTCGGTAAGGAGCCCAAGGAGCGCACGCAGCCCCACAGCTCCGGCAACGAAGGCGGCCGCGATGAGGTAGCCGCGGCCGCGCGGTTGTCGGTCATCCTCCACTGTCCACCGGAGGAGCCCGCGCAGGCGGGCCGAACCAGGAAGCACTGGCCGCGGGGGCGGGTCGGGAGAGCCCTGGTCAGCCGGGGCGTTGCTGCTCATCGCTCGCCCGTCATCCGGCGGAAGTCGAACAGGCGGGCGAGCTCGGCATCGGAGAGCCCGAGCTCCCGACGGGCAGCCTCGCGGACGGTGATACCCTCGGCGAGCGCGAGCTTGACCAGCTCGGCCGTACGGTCGTAGCCGATCTCCAATGCCAGCGGAGTGGCCACCGCGAGCCCCTGTTCGACGAGGCGAGGACCGCGGTCGGTTGCGCGGATGCCTCCGATGCACTTCTCGGCGAATACGGTCGCCACATTCCCGAGCAGGTCGATCGACTCGAGCAGTACCGAGCCGGCCAGCGGGAGCATGGTATTCAGTTCGAAGAATCCCCACTGACCGCACATCCCGATCGTCGCGTCGTTACCGACAACCCTGGCGGCCACCTGAACGACGGCCTCCGGAATGACGGGGTTGACCTTGCCCGGCATGATGCTGCTGCCCGGCTGCAAGGCAGGGAGCTCGATCTCGCCGATGCCGGCGCGCGGGCCGCTCGCCATGAGCCGCAGGTCGTTGGCCACCTTGACGAGAGCGACGGCCGCCGTACGAAGGTGACCGCTGGCTTCGACGATCCCATCGATCGCGGCTTGTGCCTGGAAATGATTCGTCGTCTCGACCAGTTGAACCCGCGCTACCTCGGAGACATACGCGAGGACTCGACCGGCGAACTCGGGGTGAGTGTTGAGTCCGGTGCCGACGGCAGTCCCGCCGAGCGCCACTTCGCGCATGGCCTCGGCCGCCGCCGTCACCCGACGCCGTGCCCGTTCGATCTGCCCTGCATAGCCACGGAACTCCTGCCCGAGCCGGATAGGGACCGCATCCATGAGATGGGTTCGGCCGGTCTTGACGACGTCGTCGAACTCGTTCGCCTTGGCCTGAAGGGCGGTCTCGAGCCGATACAAGCCTGGGAGCAGATGCTCGCGGATGCGGCGGACAGCGGCGAGATGGATCGCGGTAGGGATAACGTCGTTCGAGGATTGCCCGCGGTTGACATGATCGTTCGGGTGGACCGGGCGATAGACGCCGCGTGGGCCCCCACCCAGAAGCTCGTTCGCACGGTTGGCGATGACTTCGTTGACGTTCATGTTGCTCGAAGTGCCGGAGCCAGTCTGGTAGATGTCCACCAGAAATTGGTCGTCCCAGTGGCCTTCGGCGACCTCGGTCGCGGCCTTCATGATGGCTTCGGCGAGGGCCGGATCGAGCAAACCGAGCTGCTGGTTCGCCCGGGCAGCGCCCGCCTTGAGCAACGCGATGGCATGGATAATCGCGGGCGGGAAGCGTTGACCAGAAATGGGAAAATTCTCGATAGCGCGCGCGGTATCGATACCGTAGAGGGCATCGCGCGGAACCGGAAATTCGCCGAGGGCGTCTCGCTCGATGCGGAATCGGTCGTTCATGGAGGCAACTGTAGCAGGCCGATACGCGGAGGGCAGGATGTGGACTCGACGGCTTGAACAGGGTCGGGTCGGGACATAGACTGAGGTAGCTGGCGGGTGGTTAGCTCAGATGGTTAGAGCGCGTCGTTCACACCGACGAGGCCACTGGTTCGAGTCCAGTACCGCCCACCACGCGATTCTCGGTTGAACGGGGTTGCCGGTCGGCCGATAATCGGTTCGTGCCGAAGTGGCGGAATGGCAGACGCGCTACGTTCAGGGCGTAGTGCCCCCTGTGGGCGTGTGAGTTCAAATCTCACCTTCGGCACCATGGTTTCGGATGCGCCCGTAGCTCAGGGGATAGAGTGTTGGGTTGCGGACCCAAAGGTCGGAGGTTCGAATCCTCCCGGGCGTACCATTTTCCTCATCGATTGGCAGTCGGAGACGGCCTGCCAGGGTCGCGGCGCTCATCGACGGACGCCATCTCGGCGACCGCGCCTTGCAGATCCCGACGGGAGCCAAGCGCTATCGGCCTCGAGCGGCTGTCTCTTCGATCGCTGATTCTTCGTGAATCGGACGGCCCTTCATGATGGTCGCGGCATCGGCAATGGTTCGCGGCACTGCGCGCCAGTTCCAGGCGAGAAGGACGATGCAGAGCACGACGTACGCAAGGCCATAGAGCACGCGCGCATGTTCGTTCGTGATGAAAAGCTGGGTGGCGAAGAGGGCGAGGAGCGCCGATGCCTCGAAGCGCGACATCCGCAGATTGGCGAAAACGGCGATCGCGAAGGCGCTCTGTGCGGCGGTCAAGAAAATCTCGTCGCGCTGCCGCGCATCGAGCGGCAGGCCGGTCGTCCAGCCGAAATCGCCGGCGGAAACAAGAAACGCAATCGGCAACGTGCCAATGAGGAGTGTCCACTGATTGACTTTCGACGAGATGAGAACACCCATACCCGCCGCGGCGCGCCCGCGCCACGCGAGGAGACAGGCCACGAGGACCTCCGGCGACTCGGAGGCCAACGGGGCCAGCCACTGGATGAGGAAGAACTCGCTCACGCCGAACTGCTCGCCGATGTGAACGAGAGAATCGGCAAAGGGCTCCGCGGACGCGAAAATAGCGACCGCGCTGTAGGCTAGGAGCACGCCCACGACAGCGCGGCGACGGGCCGCCTGAAGCGCACCGATCGCCTTTGCGGGTCCAACGAGCTCGACTTCCTCGGTCTCGACCCGGGACGTGAAGAACATGTAGATGATGAACAGCGACACGAGGACTATCGTGTCGATGACACTTACGTGATCGCGGAGCGGAATGAAGATCACATAGGCAGTCGCGATCGCGAGGAACGTGAGCTCGAGGCTCCGCTCGCGACCGACGACCAGCTCGCGGATGCGCGTCCGGTAGACGAAAAGAAAGAACACCACCGGCCAACCAAGGCCAATGAGCAATCGGTTGCCGCCGGTCATATTGGCGACAGCGAGGCCACGCTGAGCCTCAGCCGGGTCGGCACCTGCCTTCCAGGCGAGGACGAAGTCGACTGCGTACTCCGGGAGGACGGCGATGATGGCGATGATGGCCAACGCCAGCCCTTGCGAAATATCCATTTCGGCCGTTTCCGCCCCCCAGCTCAGGAGAAAGGCCGCCGCGAGGATGGCAATGCCAAAGGTAGCCGCCCCAGCAACGGCAGGGGGGTGGTAGCCCGCGAACCGGAAGACGATGCCGGGAACGCAGGCGGCCGCGGCGGCGCCGATGGTCAACCAGGCGCTCCGACCGGTACCCATCAGAAGAGAACCTGGGGGAACTTCGGAAGCATCATTCGTAGAACGGGATGGGCTCCGCGGTCTCCCAGTAGTTCTCGAGCTTGCCCTCGGGAAGGCCGCGGCCAGGGAAAAAGCGCCCCTTGTGGAGCTGGTCCACCATGTGCTCCTGGCTCACGAGCTCCTCTTCGAAGACGGCGGTGAAATAGCCGATGCCCTGGGTGCTGTGGGCATCGGAACCGCCGGTACCGGGCTTGCCGAGCACTTTGGCCACCTGAAGCGCGAAGTAGTTCTCGCGCGGGGTGTTGCAGCCGTTCAGCACCTCGATGGCGTCGACGAGTTGGAAGACCGGAAGCTTCGCTGCTTCCTCGGGTGTAAGGCGGAACGGCTCCTTTCCCTCGCGTTTGAAGTGCACCGGGTCGAAGAAGTGGCGAAACGGATGCGCTACGATGAGGAACGCTCCTTGCTCGTCCGCCACCTCCCGCAGCTTCTCTAGTCGTCGGATGCCCGGAGCGTAGCCCTTGAGCCCGATCGCGAGAATGTGGCCCATGTCGGTCGAGACTTCCATGCCGTTGGAGACGAAGATGCCTTCGTGCTTCTTTCGGAAGGGATTGAGGTCCCACGGCTCCCACATGCGGTCGTGTTCGGTGATATTGACGCCGGTAAGTCCCACGCGGCGCGCCTCGGCGATGAGGTCATCCGGGTCGAGCATGGAATCCGAGGCGCCCCGGGTGGTGTGGAGGTGCATGTCGATGATGGTTCCCGGCAAACGGCGCCCTCCCGAGATTCGTTCGGAATTTCACGAGTGCGGCGAGTATATCACTGCTCCCCGAGCAGGGGCATCGCCCAGCCGAACAGCATCACGAACGCGCCCGACATGCCAAGCCAGAGCCACCAGTGCCGCCGTGAAATGAGCCAGAGGAGCGGGACCGGAAGCCACGCCAACGCGGCGATCAGCAATAGCCACGGTCCACTCGGTGCGCCGAGGGCAGGGGGCATCGCGCGGAAGTCGCCCAAGATATAGAACGAGGCCAATACGAGCCCGGCCATGGACCAGAGAACCGCGGTCCCGATTGAGATCGGGACCGCGATAAGCGCCCCAGGCACTTCGGGGTCGAGTACGCGTCGCAAGAATCGGGCGGCGCCGGGCTGCAAGGCCAGATAGGTGAGCGCGAATGTGGAAAGGATGGCCATGACGTGGCCCATCGCCCAGCCGGCAATGATGGTCGACATGGTCACCGCGACGCCGTCCGGGTGACGACGCATCGCAGGCCTGCGGAACGGGCGCGATCGGCGATCCCGCTGCCGGACCCGGCTGGTCCAATCCAAAACCACGTCGGGCCAGCGCCAGATAAGGCCACCGGCTCGCCAATGGCGTCCTCGACGCGGCGGCGATGCGCCGCGAGGCCGGGGAGAACTGCCAGCGCAGCGGCCTCCAGAGCGTTCGCACCCTCGAGGTCGCGGGAGGTAACTTCCCCCTTCTGCATGGCCCGTAGCACGCGCGGAACCGCGGGCGGCGGCAACGAATGGACAGCCAACGCCGCGAACACCGCAGCTGTCTTTTGGCGAGGAACTTGGAGTCCGTCTGGAGGGAAAAAGAGCACCACGTCGTGTGGGGCAAGAGGCGGCAGTGGTTCGAGCTGCTCGCCGCGCCCGCGGCCACGAGCCGTGCCGCCAACCAGGAAGTAGGGAACGTCACTCCCGAGCTCCAGCGCCAAGGGGGGAAGCTTCGTTCGAATCTCTGGCCATACGCAGGCGCACAGTCGAAGGACGGCCGCGGCATCGGATGAGCCCCCTCCGAGCCCGGCGGCTATAGGAACGCGTTTGACGAGCCGTACTCGGTAGATCGCCTCACGGCCCGCAGCAGCAGCGGCGCTGGCGAGGGCGCGGAGCGCCAGGTTCTCTTCCTTGGGCGGGGCCGCTCCCGCCTCGGGCCCGGCCACCACGATCTCGGGGCTAGCTGCTGGCTCGAGTGCGATGTCGTCGGCCAACTCGAGCTCCTGGAAGAGCGTATCGAGCTCGTGGTACCCGTCGTTGCGGCGGCCGAGCACGTCGAGCGCGATGTTCACTTTGGCCGGCGCGCGGGCCACCAGCAGCTCACGCAAGCGTCAGCACCTCCGAGCAGGAACGTTGAAGGGCGCGCCATTCGTCGAGGTTCAAGGTTTCGGGGCGTCGGGTGGGGTCGATCCCAGCCCGGTGGAGCGCATCGCGGGCGCCCCCTGGCGGCAGCCACGTCCCGCGGGCCAAGCTATTGTGAATCTGCTTGCGCGGGTTGCGGAACACCTTGCTCACGAATTCGAAGAACCCGGGAATCTCAGCTTCGGGAAGCGCTGGCGCTGGGCGGGTCGTAAGCCGAACGACCGATGACCAGACGGCAGGCGGAGGGTCGAATGCCTCCGGGGGAACATCGAACAACAGCTCTGGCTCGGCGTATACATGAACGGAAATCGAGAGCAACGACCAATCGCCCGGCGAGGCGGCAATCTCGCGAGCGACCTCCCGTTGCACCATCACGACGAGCTGGGCAGGGCGGCGGGCCTGTTCGAGGGCGTTCCGGATGATGGGGTTTGCGGCGAAATAGGGAAGGTTCCCGGCGATGACGAACGGCCGTTCCGGGGGCACGACGTCGCTATAGTCGACGAGCCTCGCGTCGGTCTCGAGGATGTGCAGCCGCGGATGGCGCCGGAAACGGTTACGCAGGTGCCCGACCAGCCGCGACTCGATTTCGAGGGCGTGCACTTCGTACCCCGCCTCGAGCAACGAAGCGGTCAGCTGACCCGTCCCTGCGCCAATCTCGACGACGAGCCCTCCGGCCGGGACATCGAGGGCGGCAACGATATCGGCCAGTACGCCGGAATCTCGCAGGAAGTGCTGCCCAAGGGATTTGCGGGGACGCGGGCCGGGCAGCCTCGCCGAGGTCGAACGTGCCATACGACCATCGTAGGGGGGTGGCACGAACTCAGTCGAGGATATAGATGTCTACGCTCCCGGTTCGCCAGGGATTCGGGCCGGCGTCCTCCGGGAAACCAAGGTCGACTTTCCAGCCCTTGATTCCGCCGCCGACATCCGCAGCGATGCAAAGTCCGTACCCAGGCACCACGAACCGCGTTCCAAGCGGGATGAACTCGGGGTCGACCGCGCAGACCCCACGATCGACGATGACGCCGGTCGCCGTCCGCCCGTAGGAGGGGTCCTCGCGTTTCCAGGGTCCATGGCTGGCGTTGTACCACGTGGCCCAGACGGTGACCTTCTTGCGATAGGGGCCGCTGTAGTCCGGACCATGGACGATGTGTCCCTCGCCGTTCACGTCACGCGTCCCGATGATCTGACGGGCCGCCACGGGTGGCCGGACGACGGTGCGAAGGAGCGTCTCGCGACGTTCGAGGACGCCGTTCCGGTAAGTCGATTCGTACACCACGCGGAGTTCGCCCGCCTCGCCCGGAGTCAGCCGTACTTGGCCGCGGGGCAGAGCGGGATCCTCCTCCGTGAGGATGGCCGGCGGAAGTGGTTCGATAACCTCTTCGCGGACGGTCCGAATGGTCCCCACGACCAACGTGCTGCCGGCAGCGAGGTAGGCGTCGACGTCGTGAGAAAGGGAATCGATGGTGGCGTCGCCAAGCTCCAGCAGCTGAAGCACTTCGCCGACCGTTCCTGCGCGGGTGTACAGGACCTGGCCTACTCCGTCGAGGACCACGGCGATGGTGCGCGCGGGCGCGAGACGGACCGCAGTCCCAGCGAGAAGAGGGGTTTCCGGCGGTGGCTCCACGAGGTCGGCCTCGCGGATAACGAGCCCGAGGTCGGCAACCAGTTCCCCCACGTTCGATGCGGGCGACTGAACATCGACCCGGAGGTTATCGATGAAGACGGTGTAGCGCCGCGCACGTTGGACGGTAATGGTGGGGACGGTCGGAACAGGAACGGCGCCACTCGTCGCCGTGAACCGGACGCCAGTCAGCGGCGTAGACGGGTTGGCGACGACGCCGTCCAGGAGTACTCGGTCGCGAGGACCGAGCACGATGCCCGCCTCCGCCAGCAGGCCACCGATGGTCGACGCGCGCGAGTGGATGACGACCTCGCGGCCGTCGGCCGAGACGGTTGCGGTCCGTGCCCTCAGAATGCCGATACCAGCGAGGCCGTTGGCATCGAAGGTCCGCGCCTGTCGAAGAGCAACGTCATCGAGGCCTGGGAGGGACGCAACTTCCCCCGGGAATACCGTCCGGTACACGCGAGCGCCAGCATCCGAAACGACGAGCGTGGCTCTGAGGGGATATGCGAGCGAACCGAGGGTCATCACGACGGCAACCGCGAGGACGGCCGCCGTGTGGTGTCGGGCGCGGAAGAGGCGGGCACGGGCGCGGCGGACGAACTGCCGGCGCCGCAGGTGCAGGCGCGAAGGGACGAACGGCCTGGACAGGGCCTGCGCCACGCGGACTCCTCGTGAGTTGACGCGAGCCCGAGGCGGGTCCGGGCCGGTCGAAGGCGGGATAGGTGGCCGTGCACCTGCTGTCGAACTGGCCCCCGGGCTTGCTCTGCGACAGCCAGCTCAGGTCCGGTTGGCTGCGGCACCCGAGGCAGACCCCTTATGGCTGCTTCCTTCCGGACCTGACCAGGTTCGGAGCGCCTCGCCGCGCAGGACCAGACCCTCGACGCCGACTGAAGAGGACAGTCCCCGAAAGCGCAGCCCTCGAGCAGGAATTCGACCCCGCTATAGCGGATTGCGGGTTCAGGGCACCGCTAGCTCCCCGTCTAGCACAGCCATCCTTACCGTAGCGTTGCCAACGATCGGGGGTCAAGGGTACCAGCGGTTGCTTAGCCGACGTGGATCGCAACCAGCAGGTCACCGGCGTTGACTCGCTGCCCTCCCGCCACCGCGACCTGCTCCACCACGCCAGCGGCGGGCGACCGAAGTTCGTTGTTCATTTTCATCGACTCGATGACGAGTAACACGTCGCCCTGCGCCACCTGGTCACCGACGCGGCACCGCACCTCTACGATGGAGCCAGTCATCGGTGCGGTGATCCGTCGGACACCCGTCTGGACTTGCTGAGCTGCGAGCTTCGCGGCCTGCGGACGCCAGCGCTCGACCCGGAAATCGAACGCGTGGCGGCCGATCGTGGCACGCGCGCCTCCCCGGAGGCGTTCGAGGTAAATCTCTACCGGCCGGTGCTCATGGATGAGGAGGTACAGCTGGGAATCGCCGACACGGTGCAATTCGACTCGAGTCCAGCGCTCGGCGCCTTCGCGGCGAACGAGGATACCCTCGGCATCCTGCTCGACTTCGTAGGTCTCCGCGGTCTCCTCGGTCCGGATCAGATACTTCTTGGCCATCGGCCCATGCCACCCCCGAGGAGAGTCGTTCCGGCTTGTTGACGACGCCACGCGCCGATGGTGCCTCGATAGCCATTCGAAGGGACCGACTGGCCGTTGAATGGCTGCTCACCGTTATCACGCTCGCCAGCCGTGACGAAGAGGAGAGCAGCAATCTCCGCGATCTGCCGTTGCTCTTCGTAGTTTTCTTCGGCGAGGACTTGGTTTCGGTCGAGGAAGCCCGTGTCAATGTTGCCGCTGATGAAGTCCGGAAGATCGAGGATCTGCTGCAAATAGGGGATATTGGTCGCGACGCCGACGACGCGGAACTCGGCGAGCGCTCGCTTCATCCGCTGGCGCGCACCCTCGCGGTTTCGGCCCCAGGCCGTGACCTTGGCGAGGAGTGAGTCGTAGTACGGAGTGACTTCGACGCCATCGTACAACGCGCTTTCTACCCGAATGCCGGGACCGGCAGGTTCCCGGGCGAACACTACCCGCCCTACCGACGGGAGAAAGTTGTTGAAGGGGTCCTCGGCGACGATGCGGCATTCGATTGCCCAACCACGTGTGAGCAAATCGGCTTCCTCGTAGGGCAACTCTTCTCCAGCTGCCACGAGGATTTGATCTTTCACAAGGTCGGTTCCGGTGACGATTTCGGTGACGGGATGCTCCACCTGGAGCCGGGTGTTCATCTCGAGGAAGTAGTGATGCCCATCTTGATCGAGGAGGAACTCGACCGTTCCGACGTTATGGTAATTCGCAGCGCGGGCAATACGAACGGCAGCTCGGGAGAGCGTGCGCCGCAGCTGCGGGCCCACTGCCACGGACGGACACTCCTCGATGATCTTCTGATGGCGCCGCTGGATCGAACACTCGCGTTCGCCGAGCGGCACGATGTTTCCGTATCGGTCGCCGATGACCTGAACTTCGATGTGGCGCACGCGCTTCAGATTCTTTTCGACATAGATGGCCGGGTTGCCGAATGCTGCGGCGGCTTCCTGCATCGCGCGTGCCGCGGCCCCTGGCAGATCCTCGGGGCGCTCGATGAGACGAATTCCACGGCCACCCCCGCCGGCCGCGGCTTTGATCATGACCGGATATCCAATGCGTTCGGCGAAAGCGAGCGCCTCGTCGACCGAGGTGAGCTCGCCACTACCGGGAAGGACGGGAACACCCGCCCGTTCAGCGATGTGTCGAGCCTCGATCTTGTCGCCGAGCAGCCGGATGGACTCCGGCGAAGGGCCGATGAAGACAAGGCCGGCGGCCTCGCAGGCCTCGGCGAACTCCGCGTTTTCGGCGAGAAACCCGTAGCCGGGGTGGATGGCATCGGCGCCGCAGCGCTTCGCGACGTCGATGATCCGCTCCATGTTCAGGTAGCTTTCGCGGGCGTCGGCCGGGCCGATGTAGTGTGCCTCGTCCGCGTAGCGGACGTGTTGGGACAGGCGATCTACCTCCGAATAGACGGCTACCGAACGGATATCGAGGTCGCGCAGGCCGCGGACGATGCGGAGTGCAATTTCGCCGCGGTTGGCTACTAGGACCTTGGAAAACATCGTAGGGGCCTTTACTTCTCTCAGAAAACTCGATGGCTCACCAGCATACCGGGCACTGTCCCGACAGGCGAACACCGTGTCGTGTTGGTCGGGACTTCGTGTAACTCGTACACTAACTGCATGGTGGGCACGGTTCCCCCCGGCGGGCAATACGCGGTCATCGTCGTGGGGAGCGGCATCTCCGGGCTGTTCGTCGCCCTGGAGGCACGGCACCTCGGGCCTGTCCTCGTGCTGACCAAGGGGAGCATCGACGATTGCAACACTCGGTGGGCACAGGGCGGGATTGCGGCGGCCGTTGGCCCGCTCGACTCGCCGGACCAGCATCTGGCCGACACCATCGCGGCAGGCGCGGGGCTCGTCGACGAGGAGGCAGCACGCATCCTGTGCTACGAGGCGCCTGCACGAATCCGCGACCTGGTGGAATACGGCGTGTCGTTCGATTCGCTCGGGGGCGAAGTCGCGCTCGGCCGCGAGGCTGCTCATAGCCGAGCACGAGTGCTTCATGCCGGAGGCGACCGGACAGGCGCAGAAATCGAAACCGCCCTCTCGGCGGCGGCCCAGGAGCAGTCGATCACTATCCTCGACCATACCTTGGTGACCCGAATCGTCGTGGAGGGGGGCCGCGCTCGTGGGGTGGAGGCGGTCGCTCTCCCGACGGGCGAACAGGAGCGCTACGAGGCCAATGCGGTCGTCCTCGGCACCGGCGGCGCCGGACAGCTGTTTTCGCACACCACGAACCCCGAGGTCGCGACCGGCGACGGCGTCGCGCTTGCCTTCGAGACGGGCGCGGAAATCGCCGACATCGAGTTCTACCAGTTCCACCCGACGGCCCTGCGCGTCCCGGGGGTGCCAACCTTCCTCATTTCGGAGGCCGTTCGCGGCGAAGGGGCGGTCTTGCGCAACCTCGCTGGCGAGGCATTCATGCGGAACTATCACCCGTTGGCCGACCTCGCGCCGCGCGACATCGTGGCACGCGCTATCGTCCGCGAGATGCGTCGAGAAGGAGCCGACCACGTTTTGCTCGACTGCACCGGCCTGAGATCGATCGACCTGGCGGCGCGTTTTCCGGCGATTTTCGCCTACTGCAAGGGTGCCGGCATCGATATTCGGGTCGATCCGATCCCGGTTTCACCGGCTGCGCACTACCTGATGGGTGGTGTTCGCACGGACATTTGGGGTCGGACCACGATTCCCGGCCTGTACGCTTGCGGCGAATGCGCGTGCACTGGGGTGCACGGTGCGAACCGGCTCGCGAGCAATTCGCTCATGGAGACCGTCGTCTTCGGAAAGCGGGTCGTCCAGCATATCGCCAGTGGGGCCGGCGGGTCGGCTCCGCCGACCGCGGATGCCATTCCGCTGCCTTCCCCTGCCACGGAACCGCCGAGCCACGCCGCGCTCCAGTCGATGATGTGGGCGTGCGCGGGCATCGAACGGGACGCCGGCGGGCTCGAGCGCGGTTTGGCAACGCTCTCGTCGTGGCCGAGGCGCGGGCCCACACCCGTCACCCGGGATGCGTTCGAGCGCCGACAGATGGCTACCGTTGCGTCGCTCATGCTCCATGCGGCGCTTCGTCGGACCGAGAGTCGTGGAAGTCATTTCCGGAGCGACTTTCCTGAGACCGATGACGTCCGTTGGCGCCGCCGTCAGGTGTTCGTCCGTGATCCCTGACCTCGACCCCTCGGTGATCGAGCGCCTCGTCCGGGCTGCGCTCGAAGAAGATCGCGCTGCCGACGATGTGACGACATTGGCAGTGGTCGATGCGGGACTCGCCGGGAGAGCGACCTTTCTCGCGAAGGAGGCTGGGGTTCTGGCGGGGCTGGCGGTGGCCGAGACGTGCATTCGGCTCATCGACCCTCGGTGTGAGTTCGAGCCCCACTTCGCCGATGGCGACCGTTTCGGGCGAGGCGATCGACTCGCGACCGTTGCCGGTCCTGTCCGGGCACTGCTGCAGGCCGAACGTGTTGCCTTGAATTTCCTTCAGCGGCTCTGTGGCACTGCCACGCTCACCCGCGCCTTTGTCGATGCTGTCGCGGGCACGGGAGCCGCCATCCTCGACACGCGAAAGACAACCCCGGGCCTCCGCGATCTCGAGAAGTATGCGGTGCGATGCGGCGGGGGGACGAATCACCGTCGCGACCTTGCCGCTATGGCGATGGTGAAAGACAACCACCGGGAGGCGATTCGACGGCGGGGCCGATCGCTGTCCGAAGCGGTGGACGACATCCGCCGGCGCTCGCCTGGCGTGCTGGTCGAAATCGAAATCGATCGGCTGGAGCAGCTCGACGAAGCGCTGGCCGCCCGCCCGGACTGGCTCCTGCTGGACAACATGTCGGTCGATGCGATGGCCGAGGCCGTTCGCCGCATCGCCGGCCGAGCGAAGGTCGAGGCCTCGGGCGGCATCCGGCTCGATTCGGTGCGCGAAGTCGCGGCGACAGGAGTCGATGCCATCTCCGTCGGATCTCTCACGCACAGCGCGCGGGCGCTCGATATCAGCCTCGAGCTCGAGTTCTAAGCGAGACCGACCCCCGCGAGAAACGCGCGCGCGGCCGAGACCCGCTCGTCTGGCTGGTGCTGGTTGATCTCCAGCGTGAACGCGGAAAGATGTCCGACGCCTTCGACGATGTACCGCCAGTCGACATCGCCGTCGCCGGGTGCGCGGTGGTCGCCAATACCGAGAACGTCGTGAAGGTGGGCACCGATGCAGCGACCCGCCCAGCGGCCGAGCCAGGCATGGCGGTCGATGAGGCCGAGTCGATGCAGAACCTCGGCGTGGCCGACGTCGTGCCAGTAGCCTACCTCGGCGGGGGAGAAACCTTCGAACAGGGCCGCGTACTCCTCGGGATGAGGAATCTCGTGGTAGTGGTAGCGGTTCTCGATGCCGATGGCGATGCCATGCGTCCGGGCGAACGCGACCAGTTCTTCGAGGGAGCGGCGAGCCGCCGCCAGGTGCGGTTCCGCCGCTGCGGCACGGCGGGCGACGAGGGTGGTTCGAAGCGCTTCGATGCGCTCGCCGCTCCGCTCGCCCGCGTCGTATGCACGCCGCAGGGCGAGTTCTTCCTCGAACTGCTGGTCGGAGGGGCCAACGTGACCGAGGTGTACGACGATGCGTGTAGCCCCCAGCTCCGCGGCGACGGTGACCGAGCGCTGGGCAGCCGCCACCGCAGCACGCCGTTCATCCTCGTCCAGGGCAGCCAGATTGAGGCTGGAATTTCCCCGCCCATTCGGCAACCGCACATACGGTGCGGGCTGGTGGACGGAGACGATGGGGAGCAGCCCCGCCCGCCGGATGGCATCGATTTTTTCTGCGGGCGTCGAATGACTAATCTCGATGGCCTCGTACCCAGCTTCGGCGGCGAAGCGAGCGAACATCGCGCCATCTTCGAACCGCTCTTGCTGAGCGAACATGGTCGAGAGCGCGAGTTGCTTCACGGCCGGCGAACCTCGGAGG